>JAPLUI010000211.1 GCA_026397725.1 Verrucomicrobiota bacterium
GTCTTTCCGCGCCGGCTCCGTGAGAATCACATTGTTGTTCCGCGTCCCCTGCACCTCATGCAACCCCAGATTGGGCCGCACCCAGTCCAGCCCGTTCTTCGACTCGGCATAGCAGGTCACGGAGTCCGCCCATTCGCATCAACCTAAGGGATCAAGAATTTCCGAATCTACCATTAAACCCATCTTCCTTTGCGCCTCTGGTGCGTTAGGCCAAGCCTGGCATTTCTATTGATCTGAAACGTGATCAACATGTCAAATAAGTGTCCAACATGTAGCCAAACCGGCGCTGAAAGGAGCAATCCCCAAGGCGAAGCCCGGTGCGGCGAACCTGCGTGCCGTAATGAAAATAAACTCGATTCGGCCTCGTTACGCTATACGGGAGCGGCCAATCTTCCAGAGATGGCGAAGCCTGCCACTGTCGGTGAAGCGACACTTGAACGCAACCGACAGGCTCCCCGGGGTGGCTGGAGACAGCGCGTAGGGAAAGAAAAGCCGAGGAACCTGAGAGACCCGGCGGCAGGGAGCAAAGTTGGCGTGGTCCATCGCCTCTGCTGCCGGGAGTCGGAGGGGATCGTAGTAGCGGGGAAGCAGGGTAACTCCTGTGGAGCGAAGGGTTCCTACTGCAAGAGTGAAACCATTGGTCGAAGCATTCCCGCTTGCCGCAGGCTATCACGGGATAAAATGGTGCGTTCGCCTGATGGGATCGGAGTCGGAGACGATGAATGCTTGCAGGAGAGCCGGATGCGGGAAATCTGCACGTCCGGTTCGACGAGGGGGAGCAACGGGACCGGCGACAGCCGCCCGTTGCTCTCTACTCTACCGGCTTTGCGCGAGCCACAAGAATTCTTTCGCGCAAAGGCGCGAAGGCGCAAAGTTTTTCAGAATCAAAATATCCCGTTTTGGGGTAAGACGGGATATTGGCGATTGCCATATCCCAAAGGCGTAATGCTCTAGAAATGAGCCGCCTCTGAATAATAATTGCGGTTCTTTCTTGACACGCTGTTAGAGCGGTCAACATCGGAATGTTAGAAGCACTTCATTCCACCAAGTCCGTCGGCCTCTGGGCCTCCCTCGCCGCCAAACTCAACTCCTTCGCCAAGGAATCCGGCCTGGTTCAGCGCATCAGCAAGCAATTCAGTCCGCAAACGTTCCTCCTCTCACAACTTGAGGCGGTCTCGACCGGGAGGGCTTCCCTCAACCAACTCGTCGCGAGCATTGGCCATGAGGAGGAGTGCCTGAAGATCAGCCCGCAAGCACTGCAACAACGCATCACCCGCACCGAGTGCGGCGTGGAAGGCTTTCTCGCCGGCTGCCTCAGTCATATCTGCCGGTGGAAGTTCCTCAATACCCGAGCGGCCGGCACCTCGCCGTTTGGCCGGATTATCATTGAAGATTCAACATTCGTCCGCTTTCCCAAGGGCAATGCCGAGGAGTTTCCAGGGCACGGGAATGCCAGCGGGGCCACTGCCGGATGCAAGGTGGATCTGGCCTTCGATTTGCTAGGCGGAGAACTCATCCGCAATCAACTTCATCTGGGCACCGAACAGGACAAAACCATCGGCGCTGACCTATTGGATGAGTTGGTCCCCAACGATCTTGTATTGCGGGACATGGGCTATTTCGGCGTCGATAACTTCCTGATCATCGAAGCGCTCAATGCCTTTTGGTTGAGCCGTCTGCCTCTCACCGTGGATGTAGTCACCGTCCGCGGAGGGTCGCTTGAGAAGGTCCTGGAATCACACCGGGGAAACACCATCGACATCGCCGTGAATCTAACCGCAAAGGCTCATCCGTCACGCCTCATCGCCATCCGCGCGAGTCAGCAAGAGACCGAGAAACGCAGACGGGAACACCGTGCCGATGCCCGCAAGAAAGGCCGGACGGCCCCCAAGAAGACACTGATTCGTGACGGTTGGCATCTGATGGTCACCAATGTTCCAAAGTTCATGCAATCCGCCGTGGCTCTATCCGGAATCTATAGCCAGCGTTGGCTCATAGAAATCGCTTTCCGGGCATGGAAGCAAGCTGGCAATCTATCCAAGGCACTCAATCGCGAGAGCAGTCCGCAGCATCTCAAGGGACTGGTGCTTGCGGGGATGATCTCGCTGGCGGTGAGTCTGAAAATCGGCATCTCACTTGCGCAGCGGCATCCAGAGCGCAGATATAGTCTGGAGAAAATCTTCGATTATATTATAAGTCGGCTGGTGGCGCTCAAGAAACTAACCGACATTGCCCGATTCAAGCCCGATCCACGCCACTTGCAAGGCCAGAAAAGAAGACGCGATTCACTGAATTGTCAACTCTTAGAGCTCTTAGGTTGATGCGAATGGGTAGGTAGGTTAGAGACAAAAAGTTCACACAATAAATACATACCAGCACATCATATTTCATATTGCTAGGAAATTGCTTTTGGGGTGAAGGCCGTTGAAAGAGCCGGTGACCGGACCGGCCTGCCTGTCGAAGCCTTCTTGACCTTCGTAGCCTTGGCGAGGAAGGTGGCGAAGACTGGAGGGCGGGGAAAAAGGGGTTGCCTGAAAGGAATTTGCTTTCCGGGCTGGCCGCGACCGGACCGCCATTGGGCGGTTCAAGGATCGGGCGGGAGGGGGTATGGGGGCCTTGCCGCCGGCGACACAGATGCTTTCGAGCTTCAGTTCCTGGGCTTTCCCACTGTCGAAGACCGGCTCGATCTCCAGCAGGTGCGGCACGCTGGGGTCGAGGCTGCGGGCAACCTCCCAGAGGAGGAACCCGTTCCCAGTCTTCCAGCGATTGCCTTTGAACCAGTCCGCGCCCTTCTCCTGCCCGCCTTTGCCCGTCACGGCGACGCCGTCGACAAGCACGCGGAAACGACATGAATCAGCTGTGGACTCGCCGAACAGAAGGATCGCCGTGGCCTCCACTTTCAGCCGCAGCGGCTGCACCGGCTGCGCCTCCTTCCCAGGCGTCCCCGGTTCGTCGGGTTTCCGGTTCCGCGCGACGATCAGGTCGTCCAGCCACCGCGACATCAGCCAGTCGTGGTTGACCGCGGTGAGATTCGGGCGGCCTTTGCTCCACCCCTCGGGCAACGCGGGCAGGTCGGCCAGGCGGACACGGCGCTGCGCCATGTAGGTGGCGCCGTGGAGCGGTTGCGGCGGCACGCGCGGCGCGAGCCTGGATTTGACCGCGGCCTGGTAACCGTCCCAGGCGTCCGCGGCGAATTCGCGATAGCCGGGATCGTGCGGATGCGCTCCGTCGGTGACCCACAGTTTCTCGCGCGTCAGGCGGCCGGCATCGACCTCGCGGCAGATCCGGGTCACGGCGTCGCCCCAGCCGTTGCCGTAGGTATCGGCCAGCGCGCGGTGCGCGACGAGCCGCTTCATCTTCGGCAGCTTGGCGGTCTCGATGTCCCACTTGAACGGGAAGGCGACCTGCACGACCGGGATGTCGGCGCCGGCCAGCCGGCGCAGAATGGACTCGTAGGAGGCGAGCGTCTCGGGGTCGGCGGAGTTGATGTCGTCGTTGGCGGTGAAGTCCACGAAGACGAGGTCGGGCTTGTGCGCGAGCACATCGCGGTCGAGCCGGAACACGCCGAGCTGCGAGTCGGGGCCGCCGATGGCGGCATCGCGGAAGCGGAAATGCGCAGCCGGATACTCCTGCTCAAAGCGGTCGCGCATCACGGCCCGGTACGAGGTCTCAACCGGGTCGGACGCATTGGCCCCCCACGTTAGGGACGCCCCGAAGAAGACGACATTGAGGCGCGCGCCCGCCCCGGCCCGGGCATCGAACTCGGCAAAGGAACCGCGCTGGGCTTCCGCTGCCAGGGTCGTTGACGCCACGAGGACGGTTGCGGCTATTGCTAATAGAACTCTCTGTGTGGTGCTCATCATCATGGTTTGTTTAGTGTGCGAAAGTTGGCCGGGCATGGCATCGCTGGCGCGTCAATAGTCCGCGATGCTGCCAGGGCTGCAATATCCTTCGGCGTACCCGCGAACGGATACGGCCCGCCGCGCATGTCGCGGTGCGAGCGATAGATCTTCTGCCGCAGGTGCTCGATCCGCGTCGGGTTTTCTTGCCCGCTGGCGACTTCGGCCGGCATGGCCAACCCGGCGGAGGCGAGCAGAGCACGTCGAGAAACATTGGGAAGAGGCATGGGAGTGGAACCTGGGGTCAGAGGTTACTTGCTGTTTACGGCGTCGTGCCAGCCGGCCTGGCGACGGACGAGAACGGCACCAGCGACCAGCCGTTGCTCTCGGTGAATTCGCGGGCGGCGAAGCACCAGATGACTGCCTTCTTGCCCGCGAGATAGGCTGGTTCCGCCTTGGCGCGGCGCAGGAGGTTCACGCGCGCCGGCGTGGCGCCGGAACCGCGCACGCCGATCACGTCCACGGTGATGCCGAGCTCGGCCGCGAGCTGGTCCGCGAGTCCGGCACCGGTGCCGTGCAACTCCTGGCCGGAGTGAAAGACCAACGTATGGCTGTCGCCGAGAAGGACGACCGGGCTGGTCTTGTCCTCGAGCGCGGAGTTATCCGCGCTGGTCACCACCCGCACAGGCAGTTCCTCGGAGCCCTTGCCGTCCGTGAGGTCGCCGGTGATCGTCCGCTTCCCGGTCGTGATCGTGAAGGCGCCGGGCTTGGCCTTCAGCCACGCGGGCGAACCGAGCCGCTCCTTGATCAGCTTCGCGGTCAGTTCGCAGGCGTAGGGCGACCAGTGGGTGTCGGTCTTGCAATACAGGAGCGGCCCCTTGGCCTTTTCCTTCGTGAAGGCCTCAGCCAGATCGAGGATCTTAACGCCCTTGGCGGCGAGCTGCTGATAGAACTCCTGGTGTACGGCATCGACCCGGCCCTCGGCAGGGCCACCGAGCTTGTCCGCGTAGACGAGCGCCTTGCACGGCACCGGCGCGAGGATCAGTTCGATCCCCGCCGCCTTGAGCTGCGCGTGGAAGTCGATGATCGCAGGCAGGGGGTCGGCCTTCTCCGGCGAACTGGCCTTGGAGACCTTGGCCGCGGCCTCGCCCCAGAACGGTCCCACGCCGATGTGGCGCAACTCCGCGCGCAGGAAGAGCCAGCCGTCCGCGCCGGGGATAGATATGTCCTCGCCGGTGGCGGCCTTTTTCGCGCATTCCGCGCGGAACGCCGCTCCCGGATCCGCGCCGTCGGCAGCGAAGGCGGTGAGGCAGCAGAAGGAGATGAAGAGACTATAGATGGTTCGGTTACTCATGGTTTGGTTCTTTGTTAGTGTTGGTCAGTCTTTCGTTCGCAGTGACAACTTCTTTCCATTTACTCCACCCACGCCGGCTCAGCAAAAAGCAGTTCCTCCGCTTCAAGCTCGCTGCGGTTGATGGCCTCGTACTGGCCGGCCAGGTCGGCCCAAGGGCGGAGACGCAGCCTCACAGTGTCGCCCGGCCGCCAGCGCGCGGCCGGGGTCGCGACATTGCCGCGCATGCTCCAGACGAAGACCACGGCTTCCTTGCCGGCAGCGGCCGGATCGTCCGCCGACTCGAGTTCGGCGAGATGGACCATCACGATGTGGTCCTTGTACGGCACGGACCCCGGCCGCGGTGCCGGCGAGGCCGCACGCACGACCCCGCGAATCTCCACGGTCTTTCCCGCTACGGGCACATACATCCCGCCATCGCGCTTTTCGCCAAGGGTCATCGCCAGCCGCTTCCAGTCGCCGCCGGCCAGCTCACGCGCGGCGAATTCCCAGATCACGAGTTGCTTGCCCGCCAAGCGGTCCTGGCCGCGCTGCAGTTCCTTGGCCAGCATCTCACGGGTGGCATAGGAACCGGCGTCGTTGCGACAGATTGCATCGACCGGCAAGCCCAGCGCGAGGCTCAGGTGTTCGACGAATCCGGCGGCCTCGCCCCAACCCATCGGCTCGAGCGAATAGATGTTGGCGAAACTGTCCCCGAGGAAGAGCACCCCGGCATCGGTGGCGGGCCGCCAGAAGCGATTCTTTTCCAGCACCTGCCGCACCCGCACCCGCTCGGGCGGATACACCTTCTGCCCGGCCGGCAGCTTGAGCATCAGCGCCACGTCGCCCAGCGCCTCGACGGTCTTCTCCACGGTGGTAAAGCGCCCCGGCTGGGGTGCCGGCAGGGTGGCTGTCTGCCGGGCGAACCCAGCCAGCGCGGCGGCGGTCATTTCCATGGCCGGCGGCGTCCAGTGGGTATCGGTCTTGAGGTAGAGCGGCAGTTCGGACGCGCGGGCCTTGGCTTCGGCGAGCAGCGCGGCGGGGTCGAAGACCGCCACACCGGCCTGCGCCAGCCGCCGTTTGAAGTCCTCGAACGACGGGTTCTGCACGATCGGCGAACGGCCGGCGTAGCGGCGCGAGAAGAACTCCGGATAGATCGACGGCTTCACCGGCGACGGCACGACGATCAGCGCGATGCCGCGCGCGGCGAGTTGGTCGCGGAAATGCACAATGGCCGTGACCGGATCCGGTTGCGGCGCCTTCAACGCGCCACCCGCCGTGGTCCGGCGTTTCATGACCTTCGGGTCGAGAAACCCCGGTCCGGCCACGTAGTCGAAATCCGCGCGGTAATAGAGCCAGCCGTCCCGTCCCGGATAAGCCTTCTCGTTTCCCTGTCCCAAGGCCAGCAGCATCGACTGCACGCGCGGCAGGAGCGTTTCGCCCACCACGGAATTCTGTTCCCAGTCGTCCTCGACGGTCTTGATCTGCGCCGCCGGCGGCAGCAGGTCAATCGCGCTGACCACGCCATTCACCGCCTTGACCCGGGTCCAGTCCGGCACCAGGGCGCGAAGCCCCGCAGTGAGCCGCGTCACCCGTTCCGGTTGATGAAAAGCGGCGCACAACTGGGCCAGCGGTACGGCTACGATCACCGACAGGAAGAAGACCACCAGCGCCACGCGCGTGCCGGGCGCGAACCCGGTGTTGCCGAGTTCGTGCGCCGCCTGCTCCTCGCGCGTCACCTTGGCGTGGATCGTGGCTGTGGAATGGGCTTCAATGGGCTTCATGCGCGGATCTCAGAAAATAAAGTAGATGAACGGATTGTACGACTGCGAAAAGAGCAGCACCAGCGCGACGACGAGCACCCCGCAGACCCACGCCACCTTGGGCCAGGTGATCCGGCGGGTCATGTCCCACGACTGCGGCATGGTCCAGACGGCAAGCGCCGCCACCGCATAGCTGAGAAGGTAGTACGGTTGTCCGATCAGCCCCCTGAGCAGGCCCGCGGCCGGACCGTCGCCCGCGCCAAACAGATTCCCCAGGAAGCGCCAGGCTGACGGCAGATCCGCTGCGCGGAAGAAGACCCAGGCCAGGCAGACCACCGCGAAGGTGATGCCCGTGCGGCACAGTTTCGGCAGCGCCGCGTAGAAGCTTTTCTTCCCCAGCCGACGCTCCATGGCCAGCCAGCCGCCGTGAATCCCGCCCCAAATGATAAAGTTGAAACTCGCGCCATGCCACAGCCCGCCCAGCAACATCACCAGGATCAGGTTGATATACGTGCGCGCCTCCCCGTGGCGGCTGCCGCCAAGCGGCACGTAGAGGTAGTCGCGCAGCCAGCTCGACAGGGAGATGTGCCAGCGCCGCCAGAACTCGGTGAGCGACTCGCTCTTGTAGGGCGAGTCGAAGTTCTTGGCGAAGACGAACCCGAGCATCAGGCCCAGGCCGATGGCCATGTCCGAGTAGGCGCTGAAATCATAGTAGATCTGGAACGAGTAGGCCCCGAGCCCATACCAGGCGTCCAGCGGGTGGGCGCCCCCCGCGTCGAACACGGTGTCCGCGATCTTGCCGCACGGGTTGGCCAGCAGCACCTTCTTGCCCAGACCCAGCGAAAACATCGCCACCCCGCGGGCGAACTTGTCCAGCGTGAGCCGCCGGTTCTCGAGCTGCTCGGCCAGAAACGAAAACTGCAATATCGGCCCCGCCACCAGGTGCGGAAACATCGACACGAAGCAGGCGAAGTCGCCGAAGTGCTTCATCGCCTTGGCGTCGCCGCGGTAGACGTCGATCGTGTAGGACAGCGATTGAAATGTATAGAAGCTGATCCCCAGCGGCAGGACCACGCGGAAGAACTCGTTCCACTGGGCCTGCGGCCATCCCAGCGCCGCCACCAGCGCGTTGTAGCTGTCCACGCCGAAATTGAAGTACTTGAAGAACCCCAGCGACATCAGGTTCGACACGATCGACAGGATGATCGCCCAGCACTGCGAGCTAGTGCGGGCCGCATCGCGCGGCAACGCCGCCAGCGGTTCGTGCCAAACCCGCCAGAGCCGCCAGGTGCCGTGCGCGATGATCATGCTGGCCAGCCAGTCCACCAGCGTGGTGGCCGCCATCAGGAAGATGAACCTGGGGTTGGCCCAGCCGTAGAAGAGGTATCCGAACAGGATCAGCGAAAAATTCAACGTCCGGTTCCCGGCGCGGGCGAGCAGGTAGTACACCAGCAGCGCCAGCGGCAGGAAGTAGAAGATGAAGAGGTGCGAACTGAATACCATAGTGTGTTCTTATCTCTCAGTGGGAGTCCGCTCAGAGGTTCGCATCGGAGTTACGGTTCACTGTCTGCATGTTTTCTTCTCCGTTTTTCATGTTGTCATCATGGTTTCACTATGGGTTGTTCGGTGGTGGCGGCTGGCTGGCTGGGTGGCCCGGCCTTGGGCTGAACCGCGCGGCCAAGGGCCTCGAGTTCGGTGATCGTGGCGGCGGCGGAGGCACCGAGGGCGCTCAGGTCGTAGCCGCGCTCGATCTCGATATTCAGGATCTGCCCTTCGGCCGCGCCGGCGCCACGCTCGCCCTCCTTCCCGCTACCGGGGTAGATCCCCCGTTCCTGGATGTGGAACTGCAGCACCGCAGGGTCCTTCCAGAAAGCGTCCTGGGTGCCGTTGCCGTGATGCACATCCCAGTCGATGAGCAGAACCCGGTCGAGGCCGCGGGCACGCAGGGCATGGCGGGCACCGATCGCGACATTGTTGAACACGCAGAAGCCCATGCCCCGGGCCGGACTGGCGTGGTGGCCGGGGGTCCGCACGGCGCAGAAGGCGTTGCGGAGCTTCCCGGTGAGGACGGCATCGACCGCGTCGCAGACGGCACCGGCGGCGAGGAGCGCGGCATCCCAGCTCTCCGGCGAGACCCTGGTGTCGCCGGTGGAGAGCGCGGCCCGGCCGGCCTCGATGTCGCGCCGGGCGGTGGCAATGTACTCCGCATCGTGGACGAGGCGCAGGGTCTCAATGGACGCCGGCGCGGGCACGGGATGCGCGAGGCGGTCCCAGAGCCCCTGCCTGTTCAGCGCGGCTTGCCGTCGGGTTGCGCCGGCCGCGTCGTCGCGGCGGGGGTGTTCAGCGTCAGCGATCCCTGCTGCCGCTGGAACTTGTCCCAGCCGCGAATCCGGAAGACGTTGACGTTGTTCTCGTTGGAGCGGCCCGACAAACGGCAGCGTGTGCCGGCAAGGGGTAAGACGGTAAAGGGGCATAGGGTTACTCCAGAGCTCTTACACAACGGAGGGTGCCGCCCCCAAAGTCCGACGGGCTGGCGTTGCGGTCGCTCGGGCGGCACCCGCGCCAGTCGCCGGTCCAACAATGAGTCCAACAGCCGCCCCGAAGCACGCGGCTTTTATTTTTGTCAACAAGCGCTTCGCGGCCATCGCCTTCTCGATACGGGTATGCCTTGTATTGGCTCTGACACCACTCCCACACATTGTCGTGCATGCCATACAGCCCCCATGCGCCGTTGCCGGCATAATAGGGCCCCGTGCTTCCCGCGCGGCACGCATATTCCCACTCGGCCTCCGTAGGCAGGCGATACTGCTTGCCCTCCATCGCACTCAGCTTGCGGCAAAATTCCGTGGCATCGTGCCACGACACCCCAGATTGTCGCCCTTCGCCTCCGGTGAATTTTCTGCTTGGGTCGTTGCCCATCACCTTCTGCCACTGCGCCTGCGTAACTTTCGTCGCCCCCATGTAAAATCCCCTGGTGATCTTCACGCGGTGCTGCGCCCCCTCGTCATAGTATCTCCCCGCCTTCTCGCCTTCCGGGCTGCCCATCATGAATTCGCCGGGCGGGATAAGCACGAGCTTCATTCCGATGCTGTTGGTCAATTCGCGCGGCGGCTCTTGCCCCGCGGCTTCGGCGGCGCTCGCAGAGGCTTCCTCAGCCGCTGCCTTCGCAAGACCGAGCGCGTACTTGTCGTTGACCAGGTTGGCGAGCACCGCCACGTTCGGCGACTGCGGCGCGGCGTCGGTCGCGACGTACGCGGACTCGCACGCCGCCTGCGCCGCTTCCTCCGGCTGTTCCGTGTAGTACAGCACGGCCAGGCAGTTCTCGCGCACCAGCGGTGCGCCGACCTGCATGAGCGACTTGGTCAGCGCCGGTGTGAACTGGACACCGCAGATTCCGGCCCAGTAGACGAGGTCGGCCAGACGCTCCGCCGGCAGCGTGGCGATGGACTGCTCGACCTGCGCCGCGGTGGGATCGACTCCGAACAGCTCCGGCAACGACTTCGGCAGCGGCGCGGCCGCGGCTGCGTCGGCCGGCTGGGGCCGCAGCGACAGGATGCCGTACTGGTCGGTGAACACGTGGGCCATCCGGACGACCGCGTTGCCGACCTTCAGCTCGGAGAGGAACAGCCACGCGCTATCGCCGCCTTGAAAGCCGCCGTTGCGCCAGCCCTCCGTGCGCAGCGCCAACGGGTTGTCCTGGTCGTCGATGATCAGCTCGAAGCCGGCGCGTTCGGGCAGCGTCTTGGCCCCGAGCGAGTCGAGCACGCTCTGCCCGGTGAGCCGCAACTCGTAGGCGGTGCCGCCCTCGACCGGCACGCAGGCGTAGTCGTACCTCCACTTGGCGGCGCCGGAGGCAACGCGCGCCTCCGCGGCGAACGCCAGCGTCTGCGGCCCCAACCCGAACTGGCCCATGCCGGGCGGAGTGACGAACCGATTGCGATCCTTGTCCGTCCACCAGTCGGGCCGCTGCTCATCGCGCGCCTGGCGCCCGAAGTCGAGGAACATCTCGATGCGGTCGCCTTCGATCCAGGCCAACCTTGCATCGGTGTACCGCTGCGAGTCTCGCACCACGATCAGGAAGTGCAGGTCCGAGCTGCCCGGCCTCATACCGCAGCGGAGAGTGGGCGCGAAATCGTCCGGGGCCGGACGCTTCGTCCGGTCGGGGAAGGGGCCGATGCTGAACCGTTCCGCAGGGACGGGTGGCACCCCGGCCCATTCGGCCAGCTTGCCGTCGGCTGCGGCTCCCGCTGGCAACGTGTAGATCTTCAACACGGTCGTCCGCTGGTTTGGTGCCGGCTCGGCCGCAAGTGCCGCGCTGAGGGCCAAGAGCATAGCTGACATGCATCCTGTTAGAATTCGAGCTGTGTGCATACTGATTTCCTTATTGTTCTTCATTTTCGTGCGATGGTATTATTGGACTTAGCGAGGCTTGCCGTCGGGTTGCGCTGGCCGCGTCGTCGCGGCGGGGGTGTTCAGCGTCAGCGATCCCTGCTGCCGCTGGAACTTGTCCCAGCCGCGAATCCGGAAGACGTTGACGTTGTTCTCGTTGGAGGCGAAGAACAGCACATTGCCGTCTTTCTCCGTGTGGATCGAGCCGCCGAAGTTCTCGCACTTGATCTGGAACACCCAGCTCGGCAGGCCGTTCAACACCGGGTTCTCCAGCAGGCGCCCGACCCACAGGCCGTCCGGATCCCACATGTGCACGAAGCTGTTTTCCACGTCACTCACGGCGATGCAGCCGTGCGGCGCGCCGACGATCTGCCAGAGGAAGCGCATTTCACCCGGGCCGACGCCGCCGGTGAGCGAATGCCGCCCCACGACCCACTGATACTTGCCGTCGGGCGTGTACTTGACGACCTTGTTGTCACCCGTCCGCCCCGCCCAGAAGCCCATGCCTGCCGGCTTTCCGCCGTTGAAGGCCGCGAACATGTTGCCCTGATCATCGCGCCAGACTCCCGCCCCGCCGTATCCCGGCATGCCGTCCGGCAGCGGCCCGACAAACGGCAGCGGCCCGACAAATTGCTGCTTGGCATTGTCGTAGATCGGCGCCCCGTTGGCCGTGAACCCCTGGGGGCGGTAGTAGGCCAGGCCGGTGTTGAGCTTCGCATATTGCCATGCCGTGCCGGAGCACCCCAGATAATAGGTGAGCGTGTCATCCACATACGAATTGCCCCCGGTGTGCATGATACCCGGCGGGAAGGTGACTTCGTCGAGATCCATCTGGCCGTTACCATTGCGGTCGGCCCACTGGTAGGTGAGCTTGCCATCGGCTTTCAGCTTGGCCATCACCTCCGGCGTTCCCGGCGCCCCGCCGCCGCCCGGGAAGCTCATGGCCGACATCGGCACCAGCTTGCCGTTCTCCGCGTCCACCCGCACGATCCCGGGGAAGCCGTTGGAGCAGAGCAGCGTCTGACCGTCCTTGTGCCTGATGAACATCCCGATCACAATGCCGAGCCCGAAACCAGGAATATCGGAGGTCGAATAGATCTCCACCGGTCGCCAGGTCTTCTTGGCGTAATCGACCTGCATCCGCATGAGCCCGCCATAATTCAGGAGCATCCACACGCTGGTGGGGTCCGCAGGATCGGCTCCAGCCCAGGCCGAGTAGCCATGGCCCCCAAACCACTCACGGAGCAGCTTGCCGTCCGCAGCGTGGTGTGCCGTACGCGGCGGGTGTCCGAGATCCGTGACGAAGAAGCTGCCATCGGGAGCCGCCGCGATATCGGCAAGATTGACGAAGCCGCGCTCCGGCTGATAGCGGCCATATTGTGGCCGGCCGCCCGCGTCGCCATAGGCTCGCTTCAATCCACCGGTCGCCGAGAACCGCTTCACCTGCCGACCGCTGTGCTCGGGCTCCTTCTGTTCCTCCACCTTCAATTCTCTGCGCATCCAGTTGACAGCCCATGGCGACTCGGCCACGAGAATGTCGCCGGTGGTCGGATCGATGTCCATTCTCCACGGCTTCACCAGCTTGTCGGCGGCCACCACCACCGT
The DNA here is from genome assembly GCA_026397725.1 of Verrucomicrobiota bacterium. Lineage (GTDB taxonomy): Bacteria > Verrucomicrobiota > Verrucomicrobiia > Verrucomicrobiales > Akkermansiaceae > Luteolibacter. The sequence continues at coordinate 12,927 of JAPLUI010000211.1, forward strand.
CGCCTCGCCGCCGCACGCCGGGAGCCTCAGGATCCGCCCTTCGCTGATGACCAGCCCGCTGCCGTCGGCCTCGATCGCCACCCCCATGGGCTGCGCGACCTGGACTTCTGCGACCGTCTTGCCCTCCGGGTCGAGCCAGCGCACGAGGTTCTTGTCCGTCAGCGACAGCAGGAGTCTGCCATCGCGAGCCGCCAGGTCGCGGAAGAGCAGTCCCTGCGTCTTGTCCTCGACGATCGTCGCTTCGCGAGCGCCGGTGATGGCGTTCAGCCGGTTGATCCTTCCGGTGTTTTCCACCATGAACAGCTTTTCGCCCATGGGCGCCAGCGCATAGCAGCCACTGAACGCGCCATAGTTTTCGATCTTCCAGAGCCGTTTCCCATCAGCCGTCTCCTTCACCATCATGGGCGGCCCTTCAACGGAGCCTGCTGCGAAGTAGATGCCGGATTGATCAACCGCCACATTGGTGACGGAGTTGTGGTTTCCGGGCCACCGTTCCCAGGGCACGCCAGGATTCGTGCCCAGGGTGAGCACGTACTCGGCCGCGAGACCTTGTGTCTGCAGCAGCTTCCAGGTGTACTGGCCTGCGGGCAGGGGCTGGTCCGCGTTGTCGCGGCCATCCCAGGGCTCCTTGTGTTTGCCGGGCAGGCGCGTGGCCCCGGCGATCAATTCGCGCACCACATGGCCGGCTGAGTCGTAAATGTTGATCGAGACGCGCCCCGCCGTTTTCAACTCATAGGCGATTCCCGCCACCTGTGCGCCGGCGCCTTCGAGCGTCACGCTCAGGACGGGCCGATCGGCAATTACGGCAGCGTCGAAGGAGTGGAACTCGATGCCGCCGTCGGCCGTCTCCAGACCCGGGGCCTGGAGCACGAAGCCCCCATTGTGCTGCGGCTCGCGCACGCACTGCGTGAGGAACGACACATCAGGCAGGGGCAGGGTGAGCACGCCCTCGGCACTGGCCGCGGAGAGCTTGACGGAGCTGATCACCTTCGCGCCCTTGACCAGTGCGGGGCCGCCGCCATCCCATCTCGTGCGGATCGGCGCCCCGGTCTGCAGGTCATAGATGCTCGGATCGTTCAGGCTCTCCCAGGTGGCGCTGTCGGCGCCCCATCCCTTGTTGTGATCGGAAACCAGGATCAACTCAACGCTCTGGTCCTTCCACTTGGCCGCCGGCTTGGCCAGCTTCACCTGGATGCTGGCCGACTGGATCTTCCGCCGGCTGTCGATCTCGCTGACCTGGAACCGCAGCAGGGCCCGCCTGGCCGTCTTGGGGCCGCCGACCTGAAGCACGGCTTCGGGGCCATGCTTCTGGTGCGGGTTGGCCGCATCCAGCCAGGTGTCATCGCCGCTTCGAACGGCCGTCTCCTGTTGCGCCTGGGCGGCCATGGGCCACACGCACACCAACATCAGTAGCGCCATCCAGGTTCTGCACATCGTAGTTCCTCTCTCGTTATCCAAAGGTTGTCTGTTCATGGTAGTTCCTCTCTCGTTATCCAGGGTTGATCGGAAATCTCGTTCATTTTAAAGATTCACATCGGTGAAGAGTTTCAGGTCGAAATCTTCCTTGAGCGTGTCCGAGATCAGCTCCGGCTCCAGCTCGTCGTGGTCCGCAAAGTTTTCCAGCACCAGCTTCACGCTCGTGCCCGGCTCTAGTGCCGCCAGCGGGGTCGGCTTCAGGTCGAGCATCCCCCACTGCACCACGCGGATCGTTTTCTGTGCGTATTTGCCTTTCAGCACCTTCTCCACGCCGTATTCATTCACGATGAGCGCATTGCGGTACGGCGCCATCTGGTGAGGATCAGGGATTTTCGACTTGCCGATCAACGTCGCCTGCACCTCGATCTGCGGAAGCGTGGTGCGCTTGGCCAGGCTTGCGGCCACGGCTGCGGCGTTCTTCGCCGCCTCGGCCTCCTCGATGAAACGGTGGTACATGGCGACGTGTTCGAAGGTGCCGCGCCAGGCTATCTTGTTCCTGGTTGCATGATAATGACTCCCGGCAAAATACATCGGGAGGTTGTGGCCGAGCTGGGCGGATAGGAGGGGATCGATATCCTTCACCTTCTTGCCGTCGAGGTAGAACGCGAGCCGCTTGGGGGCGATACTCACGATCAGGTGGTGGGACTTGGTGTCTGGCAGGGTGGCCATGTCAAACGGCTTCACTTTGCGATTCTCGGCCTCGCCTCGATTGTTGTTGGCGTCCGCAAGGACCACCTGCAGCAGGTTCTTCTCCTGAAAGAGCCAGAACTGGCCGTTTCCCCAGCCGTAAGCCCACTGGAAGATGGGCAAGGGTATGCCGTCGGAGTCCTTGGTCTGCGCGAGATCAGCGGTCGCCACCACGATCTCGAGGCTGAACTGGTTCGACTTCTTGCAGGCTTCCGACAGGCGTGCCCCCGCAGCGCCGTCGGGGAAGGGAACGAACACCGTGTCGCCCGCAGCAATAGCGGCCCCATCGCGATTGAAGCGAGCCGCCGCCCAAATCTCGGCTGTGCCGAGCGCGGAGGTGATCGGAAGCCCGATTTGCTCGTCGAAGATCATGTTGCGCTCCCGCGCGTTCTTCCACAAATAGTACACGCCGGCACGACTGCTCGGCCAGTCGGGCAGGACGACCTGCATCTTCGCCGCAGCCATCTCGTTGGGTGCCTGGGCACCGTCGGTCACGCCCGTCACCGTCAGGGTTTCCTTCGCCGCCAGGGGCGCGGCAAACTCGGCGATGATCCCGCGGCCTTCACTGTCGATGCTCAGCTTCGTGGCGGCCGCGCCGCTTGCCAGCGTCACCTTGGCCTTCGCCGCCTGGACCGGCTCGCTGCACGTGAGCAGCACGCGCCGGTCATCAAGCGTCTGCGCCAAGAGCAGCTTCGGCGCCATCCGCTCGGCCACGCGCACCGTTCCCTTCAGGGTACGGTCGCCTTGCGTGGCCGTGATCGCGTAGGTGCCGGCCTTGCTGTAGGTGTGCTTGCCTTCCGTTCCCTTGGCGCCGTCGCCAAAGGTCCACTGCCAGTTGCCCGGGCCGGTCGTAGCCGACGGCACCGCCAGCGTGTACGGCGCCTCGCCTGCAAACTGGCCCAGCCCCGGATCGACCCAGACGTAGGCATAGACGTCCATAGAGTCGTTGTCGGTCACCTGCACCCATTTCGCGATCGAGTTAAAATCGTCGGCGAACCGGCCCAACCAGATGTCGGCGCGATCAGGCCCAAGATTCCTGACTGGGCCGGCGACGACCAGGTGGCGGGCATCGGATGCCCACTTGGGGTTCCACATGACGCCGAATTTGCCGCCGTCCTTCAGCGGCTTCAGGCCGGGAGGTCTCACGCTGATGTCACGGCTGCTGCCGTCGGGCTTGTAGAGCGTGACCTGATCGTGGCCGCCGCCGCTCATGATGGTGACGAAGTAGGAGTTGTCGGGGGACATGTACGTGTTGCAGCCGTTGCGATAGTTCTTGCTGTCCACTTGGCCCGTGCGGAAGTAGAACATACCGGTTCTGGGATGGGGAACCTCACCCACCGCGCGGGTGCCGTCGGCTGAAAGGGAGAAGTGTTGGTTCACGGGGCCTGCGCATACCCGCTCCCTGATTTCGGGGTTATCGAGTTGGAAGCGATCGACGAAATGGCTTGTTTGGAACGTGCTGGTCGTATACACCCATTCGACGCCCGTAGCCGGGTCGCGCCACGGCCACTGCGCAAAGCCATCGCTCAGAACGCGGCTGTTCGCGCCGTTCCAGTCCACGCAATGAATTTGCAACTTCCCGCCGGTCACCGCGCTGTAGATCACACGGCGACCGCTCGGGGAGATGAGCGGGTTGTAGATCTCGCCCTCGGGGACCAGCTCGCGCTCGCCTTTCCCGCCCGTATCGAAAGCCATGATCGAACAGCCGATGCCGCCGTCGACGGGGTTGGAAGTGCCCTTCTTGGTCTCCCATTGCTTGTTTCGGAGCCACACGATGCGCGTCTCGGCGCCGGTGAGTTCGCGGATTTGCGTGGCAAGGTCAGCCGCAGCGGCGGGGGCGACCCAACACAGGGCCGCCAGCAGCGCGACGAGCGCCAGCCTGGTGGAGTTACGGTTCACTGTGCGCATGTTTTCTTATGGATTGTTCGGTGCGTCAGCCGTCATTGGTTTCTCACTGTCATTCCGCCTCCTCCCAGAGCTTCAGGTCAAAGTTCTCGGGCAACGTATCCCGCAGCAACTCGCTCTCCAGCTCCGGATGATCGGTGAACGACTCCAGCACCAACGACACCGACGCTCCCACCGCCTCATGCGCCGCCGGCGTGGGCTGGGAGTCCATCAGCCCCCAGCGCGCCACGCGCACCACCTTCTCCTTCAGCGTGCCGCGCGTCACCTCCTCGACCTGGTACTCGTACACCACCAGCGCACGCGTGTACGGCGCGACCTCGGCCGCGCTCGGCACCGCCGACTTGGCCAGCAGCTTCGCCCGCACGGCGACGCTGGCCACGGGTTTGCGGGCCGCCAGCTTCTGGCTGTACGCCGCGAAGTTCCGTGCGACTTCCGCCTCCTCAACAAAGCGGCTGTACATGGCGATCCCCTCCAGCCGGCCCCGCCAGAACGTCTCGCCGCCGCCAAGGTTCAGGCCCAGCGCATTATGCCATTTCATCTGCGCCGGCGACGGATCCGCGTCCAGCGTCTTCCTGCCGTCCACATAGCACACCAGCCGCTTGGGACGATACGCGATCACCAGGTGGTGCGCTTTGTCATCGGGCAGCGTCCCCGCGTCGAAGGGCTGCACCGGTTCTTTGGGGTCTGGCCCGCCGAGCCGCACCACCACTTTCCGCTTCTCCTGCCCCACCCACAGACTGCTGAGGATGTTCAGCGACAGTACCGGCCCTTGCGGTTCCAGGTCGGCCGTCTGCACCACCATCTCCAGCGTGAACAGCTCCGTCTTCTGTTGCCATTGATTACCCTGGTAATAACTGAATTGGCGGAGCAGACGCTCGCTCGTACCATCCGAGGGCAGCTCGATCTTGCCACCCCGGCAGAGGATCGCCCCATGGCGGTCAAAGCGCGCATTCAGCACCGCGCTCACCGGCCCCGAAACCGGATCGTAGATCGTGTTGTCCGCGCGGTTGCCTTCGAACAGGTAGATCAGGCCATTGCGACTCGACGGCCAGCTCGCGCGCGTGATCCGGATGGCCGCCTTCGCCACGGCATTCGGCACCTGCGCCTTGTCGAAAACGCCGGCCAGGCTCATGGTGCCCGCCGCGCCCACCGGCTTGTCCAGCTCGACGAGCAGGTCCTTCTCCTCCGGATCCAGCGTCAGGCCGCGCACCGCCCCTCCCGACCCCAGTGTCGCCTTCGCGTCCCGGAGCTGCACGCGTTCATCAAAACGCACCAGCACACGCGTCTCGTCCACCGCCAGCGCCCCGGTCACGGCCGGCGCCTTCTGCGGCCGCACGTTCGCCCATCCCTTCAGCGCCTTCTGGCCCTGCGTCGCCGTGATCGGGTAACCGCCCGCCTTGGTGTAGGTGTGCTTTCCCTGCGCCGCCTTCTTCTTTGCCCCGTCGCCGTAGTCCCACGCCCATTCGCCGCCGGGCGTGAGCTTGCCGGGCACGGCGACGGTGAACGGCACCTCGCCCTCGTAGTTCCCGAGACCGGGGTCGATCCAGCAGTACGGTTTCGTGTCCCAGGCCGGCGCATCCGTCACGCGCACCCACTTGACGACCTTGGTGAACCCCTCGTCAAACTGCCCCAGGTAGATGTCACAGGCAGGTGCGTTGGTGGGGGACTCCACGATCACGACAAAAAACCGCATGTCGGTCGACCAGCGCGCCTCCCACGACGTACAGTTTCTTGTTTCTTCGTGCCCCGGCATCCCGCCTTTACCGCCGCGGAACCCCACCGCCCGCGGATTCTTCCCACCGTCATCGTACACCCTGACCCCACCGTGACCTACCTCGGTTCCCATGTGGAAGAACCGGTAGCTGTTGTCGGGAGCGATGCAGGGGCTGCACCCGTTGCCGTACTGCCGCCAGGGGCCGTTCGGCATGATCGCCACGCCCGGAACCGGGGTCGGAAAACAGCCGCCCATGTGCGTGCCGTCCGCCGACACCGACACGATGCGAGCACCATCCACCGGGCCCCTCCACACCGTCTCACGCACGCTCGCATCATCCATCCGGGCACGAACCAACCCGTCTCCAAGGAAATACAGCCACTGCGAGCCGTCGTCCGGATGGGTCCACGGGCTCTGCACGAGACCCTTGGTGAACTCGCGGCGGATGCTGCCGTCCCAGTTGACGCAGTAGATGGCACCAGAGCCGCCATCCGTAAAGAACACCTTCTCGCCATCGGGTGAAATGCACGGATTCACAAACGACGCCGGCCCCGGCAGGATCGCCCGCGTCTTGCCGTCCGCCGTATCCAAGCCCATCAGTGCCCACTCCGGCGGGTTGAGAGCGGATGTAAAACCTCCGGCATTATCAGCCCCTGCCACCCGACGCGCCCACACGATCTTCGTGCGACTCCCCGTCAGCGCCAGGACCTCCTTGGCCACGTCGGCCCGCGCCCCGCCCGCCTTGGCCGGGTCCTGATTTTCAGCCGCCCGGCAGGGCAGCACCGCCGCCGCGACCAGTATCCAGATGATCAGCCTGTTCTTCATGTTTTCTTGTCCTGTTTGCATGTTTCCTTATGGGTTGTTCGGTGCGTCAGCCGTCATGGGTTTTTCACTGTCCGCAGAGCCTTGACCTCGGCGGCGCCCCCCGCCACGCACAGGCTTTCGATGCGCAGTTCCTGCTCCGCGTTCCCGTCCAGGACGGGCTCGATCTCCAGCACGTGGGGAACGCTCGCGTCGAGGTTGTCCACGATGGTCTGGTGGTAGTTCCAGTTGCCATTGAATCGTGCGGAGGTCATGTCGTAGAGGTCAGTCGGTTCCTTCTGGCCATCCGGCATGTAGGTGTGCGGCTTGCCGTCGATCCGGATCCGGTACTTCCCGGAGTTCAGGGTGGCCTCGCCGAACACCATCACGAAGGAAGCCCGCACCTCGAAGCGGAGCGTGGCCGGGGCCTGGGGAACTGATTCCTTCTTTCCTTCCGCGTTCTCGACCCGCTTGCGATTCGAGGCGATGAGCAGCCGATCCACCCAGCGCGACATCACCTGGTCGTGGCAGGCACCCGTGAGGTGCGGCTTGCCTTGCGTCCACCCTGAGGGCAACGCGTCGGACGGAAGCAGGTCCGCGAGCACGGCGCGCCGGTGGGTCATGAAGAGGCTGTCGTGCAGCATCTTCTCCGGCACCGCGCACACGGCGTTTTCGCGCACGCCCTTCTCGAAAGCGGCGAAGGCCGCGTCGGCAAAGAGTTGGTAGCCGGCGTCGCCGGGATGCACGCCGTCAGTGTCCCAGATGCGGTCGAGCGTGGTCTCCTTCTTGCGGACCCGTTCGATGACCAGCGCCGCGGCGTCGCCGGCGGGGACGCCGTACGCAGCGGCGATCTTCAGGCGCTGCGTCAGGCCTCCGAGGTGCGCGGTCGTGCCGCTCTCCAGGCCCGTCCCGATCTCCCACTTGAAGGGAAACATCACCGCCACCACCGGCGCGTGGCCGTCGCCGATGATGCGCCGCAGGAGGGACTCGTACGACGCGAACACGAGGGGATTCCCGGTCCAGTTGTCGTCGTTCGCACTGAAGTCCAGGAACACCAGATCCGGCTTGCGCGCCAGCACGTCGCGCTCGAGGCGGAAGACGCCCAGCAAGGACGGGGTCCCGCCGATCGCGGCGTCATAGCACTGGAAGCGCGCCTTGGGATAGCGCGCCTCCAGCAGTTTCTTCGTTTGTGCGCGGTAGGAGGTCAACGACTGGTCCGTGGCGTTGGCCCCCCACGTCAGCGAGGCCCCGAAGAAGACGACGTTGAGGGATTCGCCCGCCCTGGCTCGCGCATCGAACCCGGCAAAGGCACCGCGCTGGGCTTCCGCCGCCAGGGCCGTTGACGCCACGAGGACGGTCGCGGCCAACGCCGATAGGACTCTCTGGGTTGTGCTCATCATGATTCGTTCTCGAAATTCACGGCTGGTGTTCGTTTCAATTACTGCCACGCGTTGCCTACTTCGCAGGCTCATCGCCGCATCGGTGAATTATCGTGCTCAAACTCATCGGCTGGTCGAAACTTCCGGTTTTCAGTTTGAAGGTGATTCCCCCATACCAGTCAAAGGTGCCGAGCGACTCGGGAATGGCGCAGGTGAACTCGCCATTGCTTCCCGGAACGGCTTCGATGCGGGTCCAGTCGCGGGCGTCCCAGCCGCGCGGCTGGTCGGGAAGCCAGCTCACATAGAACCAGCCCGTAGAAGGGTCGGGGCAGTTCTTCACCTTGAACTTCAGCACCTTGCCGTCGCGCGGCACTGCCATGGCGTTCGGCTCGGGGAGGGGAGGATTGCCGCCGGCGAGCACGTGCGCGAAGAACGCAGGCTCGATCTCGGCGTTGATCGGGTGGTCCCAGCTTACCGGCCCACCCGGGAGCGACATGGAGTGACTCTTGTTCGGGCCGAAGCAGAGGTACTTGTTGGCGGGGATGGCGTCGAACGTGGCCATGATCGACGGCGGCTTGAAGAAGATGTCGTTGGCGGCACTGTACATCAGGAAGGTGGCCCGGCAACGATTGAGCCTCGTGCCGGCGTCGAAATTCCTGACCCACGCGTTGCGGTCGAGTTCGTCCATCTTCTTCAATTCGCCCGATCCAATCGCGTCGAGCTGATAGAATCCCGAGCCATACAGGTTGAAAGTGGCTTGAACCCGCTCGTCGAGGAGGCCGGAGAGCATGGTGACCATGTAGCCGCCCCAACTGATGCCGGTCATGCAGAGCTTCTTCGGGTCGACGTCCGGCTGGGCCTCCAGAAGGTTGAACGCCCGCAGGCCCGCGGTGACCGCATCAAAGAGTACGCAGACGTAGGGCGTGGGCTTGGGGGGGGTGATCTGGTCGGCGCCGTACTGCATTTTGGTGACGCGGCTGATGCTGAGCATCTTGTCGTTGGCACCGTAGCCGGGCAGGTCAGGGGCGATCGCCACGTAGCCGAGCTTCGCCCACGCGATGGGGCCGCCTTCATTGGCCATCCCGCCGCCGCCGTGGCACACGAGCATGCCGGGCAGCTTCTGACCGGCAGTATTCGCAGGTCGGGCAATGATGGCATAGATCTCGCAATCCTTGACCTCGCCCTCCTTGCTGCCTTCGGCGCTGGCGAACCGCAACTTCGTCACCTTCACGCCGTCTTTGGTTTCCTCCGAGATCACCGTCGTGACCTTCGGCACGCCCTTCGCGTAGGGGGCGAAGATGTCGTCCTTCTGCAGCGCCGGCGCCGTCGCTGCGGCCGCACATTTCACGAGGAAGAACAGAATCCCAACGGTAACTACTGCATCACGAATGCTTGGTCTCATGGTTGTCTCCTGCAAAGTACTGTCTCTAAACAATGTCGTGAAGAACACTCGAACACGGTGCGATGGCTCATTCGGTGAACAGGATTTGGCCCCAGTTCTTCGGTTCCATCTTCAGCTCGAAGACTTCATCGTTCACCAGCCCGGTTGCCTGGTTGTTCCAGTAGGTGCGGAGGAGGGTGTCGTCGCCGGCGGGCGTGCCGTGGGTGGCCCCGAAATCGCCGGAGAGCTTCATGCCTGCGAAAGGCTTCAGGTCAAGCGTGGCAAGGGGCACCGCGATCTCGACCACGCACCACCGATCACCCTTCTTCACCTCGATCTTCGCGTCCTGCAGCTCCAGCACACTGTCCATCACGTAATTCCTGACCACGCCGGAGCTGAAGGTCTTGGGGTTCTTCTGCTCGGCGATCTTGCGGTACAACACCGCCGTCGGTTTGCCCCGGAAATTCCCGATGGAGAGGCGAAGATCGCCCTTGGCCGCCTCGGCGCGGTTCTCATCGGCCTCGGGATCGGTGCCAAGCTGGAAATCCACCGTATCGCCCCGCGCGTACATGAATTCCGGCGAGTCCGCACCATTGATCCACGGCGTCGCATCCGCCACGCGCCAGCCGAGGTAAAGAAAGGTGTCGTCCCACGCGATGGCCGATCGGACTTCGGCATCATCCTGTTTCTTGAAAACGATCTCGTTGTCAAAATCCTTCGCGAGGTCGCCCGTAAAGACCGGCGTCTTCTTCCGGACCTCGCAGCGGCGCAGGCCGGCGCTTCGCTGCACCAGTTCGCCGCGAATCGTTTCGGCAATCTTCAGGTCTTTTTCCTCGAGGCGGAGCTTGCCGGAGTCGAGCGGCTTGACGGTTTCGAGGCCGACGACTTCAACATTCCAGTTAGCAGTCTTGCCGGCGGTCACGTAGAGCTTGCCGTCCTTGCCCTGGGCGATGCTGCCGCCGAAATCCTCGCCCCCTTCGCCGGACGGCACGTTATCGAGCACTGCCCCCGGCACTGCCTTTTCGGGCCATTGCACTTTCGAATAGTCGCCCTGGAACAGGCGCGTCAGGTAGAACCCGTCGCGCGTGAGCATGTGCCACTCGCCCACGTTTGAGTTGATCACCCACGCGCTGCCGACGGGATCGGGCAACGTGGCGCTGCCCACGGTGCCGAAGGCCCCGCGGATGAGGCCGGCCTGCGGCCCCGGTGCGTTGTGCGAGCCGTGCACGCCATGGAAAGTGTTCGGGTAGCTCCACCGCAGCTTGCCGGAGGCCACGTCGTAGCAGTTGAAGAGCTGCTTCTCGGAGTCGCACGATAGCACGAGGTCGTTGGCTGGCGAAGGCATCGGCCCCTCGAGAGGAGGCAGGAAGTGCGGGTTCGTGGGGTCCCATTGCGGGGCGCCGCAGGGAGTGAAGCCGGCCAGCCTGATGCGGGCGCCACGGTCCCACCGGTTGGTCTTCGGGTCGAGCACGCCCGCGAAAAGCGTGAGGTCGGTGTTCAGCCCCAACGAAAAGTTCAGGTAGCCGTTGAAGGACATCAGCATCGGCACCACGGTTTTCTCCCCGTCCTGCTTCTGCTGGTCGCCGTTCTCATCGGACCAGAACACGGTGGTCTTGTCCTTGTCGTTGCGGCCGAAGGTCGCCCGGAGGGCGTAGGCGCCGTCGCCGAGGCGCTCCCAGACGTAGGTGTCGGTGCCGATTGAGACCGCGAGGTAGAGCTTGCCATTCGTGCCGCGGCAGAAGCGGGCGAACTTGTGGAAGAGGCTCTCGTAGTCGCGACTGGCACCGTCCTCAAAAACGCCGAGGCATTCCGCACGCCCGGTCGCCGGATCGAGCCGCCACTCGCACCCCTCGCCGACCATCAAGTTCGGATCGTCCGGGTTGATCGCCCCGCCGCTGGCACCGTAATGCGTGGAGCCGAAGAACTCGCGGACGAACGCGCCGGTCTGGTTGTTCCAGACGCTGAACCGTTTTGGGAAGAAAGTGGATTCAGCCACCCACAGGTTTCCTTGACGGTCAACTGCCAGTCCGTGGATGTCGATCATACCCTCCTTGACCCACGGCCCGATGCGAGGCCTGCCGCCCTGCCTGCCAATCGCCAGCACCTGCTTGCCATCGGGCGTGAACACCTTGATCTGCACGCTCGGCTCGCCCTCGCCCACGTAGATCCGGCCGCCCGCATCGACCGCAAAGCACCTGGCGTCGGTCAGTCCGGTCACCACCGGCTTGACGGCGCCGGTTGCGAGGTCCACGGCGACCACCGAATCGGTGCCGGAAAGGACGTAGTGGAGCGAGTCGCTCACGGCGACGATGCCGCTGGGTGCGGGCACGGGGATCGTCTTGAGCACCCTTCCGGTCTGGGCATCGAGCACGGCGACGAAATCGCTCTTCATCACGGCGACTTCCCGCGGGAACATGGCCTCGACCTTGCGACGCACTGTGGCCTGCAGCTTCAGCGAAGTCATTTCGGCCCCGCCGTCGACGAGCGTCTTGTCGTTGAGCATGCCGTTGATGGTCCCGGCAACGGCGTCGCGGACGTCCGGCGTGTAGTAGTTGGGCGCTGCGAGCGCCTTGTCTTCCGGTTCGTTGCCAGCCAGCCAGGCTGCGGCACGCTGGCGGACGTTTTTGTCGGCCTTCTCCCAGATCGCCTTGGCGATACCGTCGCCCGCGGCGGAGAGCTTGGTGAGGAACGCCCGCCAGTCGGTTACATCGCTTCTGCGGAAATTGTAGGACCGGAAGGTGAGGTAGAGCTTGCCGTTGCGGGCCGCCATCGCCTCGGCCTTGTCGGGCATGCCCGGCTGGTCCTTCCAGAGATCCTTTACGAAGAGATCCCTGAACCCGCCGTTGTTTGCCTTGTCCCAGTTCTGAAAGGAGCCGGTGGCAGTGTCGAGGCGGAAGAGCACCTGCGGGCTGCCGGAGCTGTTGCCGACATAGACGAGGTCGCCCTCAACTGCCAGCAGTTCGGCGCCGCCGAAGCCGCCGTATTTGTGTTTCCAGCGGACGTTGCCGTCGAGGTCGCAGGAGAGGAGACCCCGGCCCGCCTCGGCGGCTGCCCAGCCAAGGTAAACGGAATCGCCTTGTGCCGCGCACGTCCAGGGCACGCTGAGGTCGCCTCCCCAGTTCGCGGTGGGGCCGCTGTGCCAGGGTGCGTTGCCGCTGTTGCCCGCCCAGCCTCGCAGGCGCAGGCCGATGCCTTTGTGCCAGATGGCCTGCCAGGTGTAATCGCCGGCGGGCAGCACCGCGCCGGGCGTGCGCCAGATCGGCGTGGCCAGGCCGTCCCACGTCACCGTGTGCTCGCCCTTGGCCATCGGCTCGGCATTGAGGAGATTCCGTACCACGAGGCCGTCGGCGTTGCGGAGGAGCATCGACACGTAGCCAGCCTCGGGCATTGTGAGCTTGACGGGAATGAAGCCCTTCGGCCCCTCGCTGAGGGCCGACCAGTCAACCACCGGCTGACCCTGCTTCAGCGACACCGGCAACTTGCGGCCGTCGGCAAGGTGCAGCATCCGAGGCTTCATTTTCCCGGAGCGCTCGAAGGTCGCCGGGCCGAACTGTTCCAGCCTGCGCGTGCCCCAATAGGTACGTTCCAGCAGCACTCCGGGCATGAAACAGTCCCATGCATCGAGGCTCCAGCCGAACGCGAGAATGAACAACACCCTGATCTCGCTGCCCGCTCCCAGGCTTACGCCATCGGCCGTGATCAATTTCAGCGGGATCCGAATCTCCTGCGTATAGCCCGTGCCGTCCGGGTCGTCGAGGAACGCTTGTTCCGCCCCGAGTTGACCGGGGTCGCGTCCATTCTTGAGCGGCGGCTCAAAGCTGAGGGAGATCAAAGGTTTGCCGTCCTTGTCGCGGGAGCACGAGAAGTTCGGCTGGAGCTGCGACGGTGTTCCAGCGTCGGTGAGCATCAGGAGCCGCAACTGACGGCTTTCGGCAGGCTTCTGGGTCTTGACCCGGGCGAGCACATAGAGATTGTCCTGGTCGTACATCGCATGAAGCCACGCGCTGTGGCGGTCACGCTGCTCCTCCACGTTGTTGCAGGCAAAGTTGCCACCGGTGAGGTCCCAGTCGTCGAATCTGCCGTCGATGACGACCTTGCCCGGCGCCGGCAAGACGGGAATGCCGTAGTTCTCGGTTTGCGTGGCCGCAAATGCGGGCAACGCAAGCAGGCCGCAGACGGTAAGGAGGTTGAAAATGGTCTTCATAGCAGGTCTCTTTCGGTTATTCGGGTTTGGTCAGTTCCAGGCCAGGTCACGCCGCGGGATGAGTGTGAACAAAAAGCGGTACATCCTGCTCTGGTTGGCCAGCAGGAGGGTGATGAAGTGGTCGTCAGACGGTTCGGTGGACATCTCTCTTCAGTGAGTTATGAGTTATTGAGGCTTCACCGAGGATCCCCAATCGGGTGTGCTCTCAAGCAAGGCTTCGGTTAGTTGATAGCAGACCACGGTATCCAACCCACGAATGTAGAGACGCCCGTTTGCAAGTGTCGGCTGTTGGGTGTGATGGATTTCCAACCCGTGACGCACCCGGCCGAGTTCCTTGTAGCCAGCCTTGTTCGCTTCCGCCATCACAAGCTCACCGGCTTTGGTCAGGCCGAAGATCAACCCGTCGGCGATGATGAGTTGCTGTTTTGTGTCCCAGTCCCGGCGCTCGAATTGCTCCCAAATCAGTTCGCCGTTCGCGAGGTCGGAGCATTGCAGACGAAACGAACCAAATCCATACACGGCGCCGTCATGAATGGCCGGCGTATTGAACCAATTCAGCTGGTTCTTGGAACTCTGATACACGATTTCTGCCACATATTGTCCCTCACGCTTCTTGAGCTCAATACACATGGAGAATCTGTTTTCTCCGCTGCACAGAAATACCCGATTGGATACCGCCACCGCCGAAGCCATCAACCCGTGGCCCATCACGCGGGGGATCGTCCACAGTATGGAACCGTCCTTTACGCTGACGCCTATGATCTCGTCGTTGCCCAGGCCGTAAATCAACTGCCCCTGACCGTCGAGTTCAAGATAGGTCGGCGACGCGCCGGCATACGGCGCACCGGCATGCTTGGGCTGCCGTTCCTTTCCGGTCCATAGGACCTTTCCAGAAAACTTATCCAACGCAACCAAAACGTCTTTCGCTCTTTGCGGCAGAACGAAAAGGGTTCCGCCGACCACGAGCGGCGTCGAAAATCCGTTCACCAGGGGGATGTCTCCACCACTGCGCCAAAGTTCCTTGCCATCGCTTACCCGAAGACAGACCAGAGGGCAGATCTCATTGGGGCCTTTTTGATCAGGCTTACCTTCCTCCCTATTGACTTGCTGATAGGGGATGTAGTACACGCGGTCTTCATCAACCAGCGGCGAGGCGACGGTTCCCCACCAGTGAGCCGGCAGCATGTATTCGGGCGCGAGTTCCGTCTTCCAGATTATTTTCCCTGTTTTCGCTTCCAGGCAGTACGCCCACTGTTTGCCGTCGAGTTGCCCCGTCGCAAATGCCCGGCCGCCTGATTCCACGGTCGCGCCGATTGAGGGTCCGGTCTTCAGCCGCCAAAGTTCTCTGGGGCCGTCTTTAGGCCAGGTTCGCAGTAACCCAGCCGCGTTGAACACCGTATTCCCGTCATCGGGAATGAACCGATTCAGATCGGTATTGCGCCTCTCGATCTTTCTGCTGAAGGTTGCCTTCAAGGGCGGAAGGGCATCCCACTCCTGCTGGGCCGTCAGCGTGTCGGTCGAAATGGCTAGCTCTTGACCCTGCTCACAGGATTTCGTTCCTTCTTTTCCGTCCAGGACATATGAAACGAGCATGATTTTCCCCGCCCCGCTGCTTGGATCCCCTGCCAGCTGGTCCGAAGCCACAATCGTCAATTTGTTGTTGGCGATCGCTGCATTGCACGGTTCGCTTACGTCCACCCATCCCTCTCGTTTACCGTATATGGCGAACTTGATCCCCAATCCCTTGGCCGGCAATGGCTTGCTCGCGCCCAGCACCGCAACCCCTTTCACCCAATCCGCGCCGGGGGTAGCAACCCCCAATTCATCACCGGCAATCGCCGACAGCTCGAGTGTCTGTTTCTTGCCGTCCAGAACATAGTCCACCACAATTTTATCATTCCCGGCATCCACGCCCAAAAACGCGCTGGTCGCGACGATCACCAGCCGGTTGTCCTTGACCTTGGCCGCCAGCACCTTGGTGACATCCACTTTCCCGGCCAGAGCCTTGGTAATCGTCAAGCCCGCGGTCGGAATCGCGGCCCGCTCCTCCGGTGGTGTCCTTGTGTCGATGCACACGAGCGCCTTGTCGGTACGCACAAACAGGCGTCCATCGGCCATGGCCGGACTGGCGTTGGCCGATTTGCCGACGGCTCGGGTACCGATCTTCTCGAGCGCAGGCCCGGCTCTTACCGCCGTCATGGCGCCGTCGCGGTCGAGCAGCAGGAGCGCCCCATCGCACACGATCGGCGAAGCGTAGAACTCCCCTTCCAACTCCAGAGATCCGACCTCCTTGCCGTCGGCTGCCTGGTGGCAGATCAACTTGCCGGCGAACAGGCGGAAGAACAGGTCGCCACATCCCACCGGCGAGGGGACGTCCGTGACGGCGTCCTCGTCGCTCCAGGCGACATGCGTCTTCGTCACGTCCCCTTGGCCGTCCGGGGAGATTGCCATCGTGCCTGAGCCGGTCATGGTGGCGATGATCAGTCCCCCCGCAATGGTAGGCGTGGGGACGAGCTCCTGCGTTTCGCCGTGAACGGTCCAGATTTCACGGCCGTCTTCCGGGGCGTAGGCGGTGATGCCGTTATTGGCGCAGACAATGACTTGAGGACCGCGGCGCGTTCCGATAACGAGCGGCGTCGACCAGGACGGCCCCATGTTCCGCTTGATGCGCCAGGCCGTTTTCCCGGTCCGCGCATCGAGCGCCAGCAGCGCGGATCCGCCATCTGCCCCGTCCTTCTGTTGGTCATACTGTACCAGTAGGAGATTCTGGTAAAGCACGAGCGAGGAGGCGTAACCGTAGGCAGATTTGTGCTCGCCCAGTTTCACCTGCCACGCCGGCGTGCCGTTCATGTCGAAGGCCACCACGTCGCCGCTCGCGAATGTGGCATACACCCGGTTGCCGTCGGTCGCTGGGGTCGGGGCCGCGTATCCCGTTTCCTTGCTGGAGGACGCCGGGCCAGTGAGTAGGCACTCGCGCCGCCACAACGGCTTGCCCGTGCCTGTTTCGAAACAGTAGACGACCCCCTGAGTCTTGTCGGCACCCGTGAGAAAAACGTGATCACCCCACACGACGGGGGAGCTCCTCCCGCTGTGGGACAGATCGACCTTCCAGCGAACGCGGCCGATGTCGGCGGCGGTGGTCGGGGCCTTCCCGTCACCAACCGTCGCCAGCCCGCCGGGGCCACGGAATCCCGGCCAGTTCTTCGCCGCTCCGTCCGGCATGAGTCCTGTGGCTGAGCCGGCATTCCTCTGAGGCGGATTGCCGCCGCCCTTCACGCCAGGCCTTTCCGATCCCGCATCCGCCCGCTCCCCGTCTTTCAATAGATCATAACAGACGACTGTCGTGTCGCCGCGAACGTAGAGCCGGCCGTTGGCGATAGTCGGCTGTTGGGGGATGCCGAGCTTGATCCTGGTCGCCACGCGGCCCAGTTCCTTGTAGCCGGTCTGGTTGGCCTCGATCAGCACCAGGTCGCCACGCTTGCCAAGCGCGAAGATCAACCCGTCGGCGACGATCAACGGCTGGTCCATGCCCCAGTCGTTCCCGGCCTGCTCCCACAGTAGCCGACCGTCCTCGAGGCTGGTGCACTGCAGCGACTTTGAGCCGAATCCATAGACCGCGCCGCTCAGCACCGCCACGGTGTGATACATGTTGACCTGGTTCTTCTCGCTGCGGTAGAGCTGCCGGGCGCGCACCTTGCCGTCGCGCACATACATCTGCAGACAGGCCGAGAACGCCGCCGAGCCTTGCCCGCCGCACAGGACCACCCGCGAGCCGGTCGCGACCGGCGACGAGATCAGCGAGTGGTGCATCGGCGTCGGGTGGCTCCAGTACAGCTCGCCGGTTTTCGCGCTGACCGCCCACGCCTCACGCGTGCCGCCGTACACCCCGCAGATGATCTGCGGAATGCCGTCAATGATCTGATAGGCCGGACTGGCGCTGCTGCCGTAGGTGTCGGGGCGTTTCTGCGGGTCGGCCACGCTCCAGCGCGGCTTGCCGGTCAGCTTGTCCACCGCCACCAGAATCTTCCCCTTGCCGCTCTTCCCCGCCGGGATGTAGAGCGTGTCGTCAACGATCAGCGGCGTTGCGCTGCCCTGGGAGGCGTATTCGTTGTCGTCCGACCGCCAGATCTCCGCGCCATCCTCGGCATTGAGGCAGTAGACGGGACTGATCGGGTCGTAGGGGCTGGCGTTCGCGGTCGCGATGAAGTAAACGCGGTTACCGTCCACCAGTGGGGTGACGATTGGCCCCTTGACGACGTCAGAGGCCGCCTTCGGGTAGATCTCGTGTTTCCAGATCGTCGCGCCGGTGGCGGGGTTGAGGCACAGCGCCCACTGCTTGCCGTCGAACTGCGCCGCGGTGAAGGCGCGGCCGCCGACTTCGGTCACCGCTGACTTGCCTTCCCCGACGTCCATCCGCCACAGCTCCTTCGGCCCGTCCTTCGGCCAGGCGCGCAGCAGCGCCTTGGCGTTGTAGACGTTGTTGTTGTCGAGCGGCATCAGACGCGGCAGGTCGGTGTTCTCGGCCTTGACGGTGACCACCGGCGTGGCCGTGGGGATGACGATGGGCTCCACGCGCAGCTTCAGCGCTTCGAGGGACGGCTGCATGAACACTTCCACTGCGCGCACCAGCCCGACCCGTTGCATCTCGGGTATCGTGGCCGAACCCTTCAGGTCGGCGATCCGTGCCGCGATGGCCTGCTCCAGCGGTGCGATGTCGGCGGCCGCGCCGACCTTCGCCAGCGCCCGCGTCGCTGAGATGGCAACGGTCAGATCGGGGTGGGCGGCCAGCTTCGTCACCTCCGGCCCGAACCCGAGCGCGTACTTCTCGTTGACCAGGTTGGCGAGGACGAGGACGTTCGGCGATTGCAGTGCAGCGTCGGTCGCGGCGTACGCGGACTCGCAAGCCGCCTGCGCCGCTTCCTTCGGCTGCGCGGTGTAGTTCAGCATGGCCAGGCAGTTCTCGCGCACCAGCGGCGAACGAACCTGCATCAGCGCCTTGACCAGCGCCGGCGTGAACTGGACGTTGCTGAGCCCGGCCCAGTAGACCAGGTCGGCCAGCCGCTCCGCCGGCAGCGTGGCGATTGACTGCTCGACTTGCGCCGCGGTCGGATCGATCCCGAACAGCTCCGCCAGCGTCTTCGGCGGCGGCGCTGCCGCGGCGGCGCCAGCGTCGGTCGGCTGGGGCCGCAGCGACAGGATGCCGTACTGGTCGGTGAACGCGTGGGCCATCCTCTCGCGGATGAACAGCCACGCGCTATCGCCGCCTTGATGGCCGCCGTTGCTCCAGCCCTCGGTGCGCAGCACCAGCGGGTTGTCCTGGTCGTCGAGGATTAGCTCGAAGCCGACGCGTTCAGGCAGCACCTTGGCGCCAAGCGAGTCAATCACGCTCTGGCCGTCGAGCCGCAGCTCGTAGGCGGTGCCGCCCTCGACCGGCACGCAGGCGTAGTCGTACTTCCAGTTTTCGGCGGTATCGCCCGAAGTACGCGCCTGCGCGGCGAAGGCCAGCGTCTGCGGCCCCAGCCCGAACTGGCCAAAGCCGGGTGGGCGGTGGAACCGATCGCGATCCTTCCACTGCAGCTTTCGCCAGTCGGGCTGCTGCTCGTCGCGCGCCTGGCGGCCGAAGTCGAGGAACAACTCGACGCGGTCGCCTTCGATCCAGGCCGCCTTTGGCTCGGTGTAACGCTGCGAGTCCCGCACCACGATCAGGAAGTACAGGTCCGGGCTGCCCGGCTTCATGCCGCAGCGCAGCGTGGGCGCAAAATTGTCAGGCGCCGGACGCTTCGCCGGGTCGGGATTCGAATTGAAGGGGCCGATGTTGAACCGTTCCGCCGGGACGGGTGGAATGCCGCCCCATTCGGCCAGCTTGCCGTCGGCCGCGGCTCCCGCGGGCAGCGTGTAGACCGGCAGCACGGTCGTCCGCGGGTCGGGCGCCGGATCTGCGGCGAGCGCGGCGCTGCCGGCCACGAGCATGGCCGTCATGCATACTGTCAGAATTCGAGCTGGGTTCATGCTGGGCTCGTTACTGTTTCTTTGATTTGGGCCGGCAGCGCCTTGACTTGGCAGGGCCGCCCGCCACGCACAGGCTTTCGATGCGCAACTCCCGTTCCTCGCCTTTCTTATGTGCAGTGCTCCTTTGCATTGATCTGTCCGGCTCACGGGAACACGATCTCGCCCCAGTTCGACGGTTCCATTTTGAGTTCAAACACCTCGTCGTTCACGATGCCGGTCTTCTGGTTGTTCCAGTGGGTTCGAAGCATCGTGTCGGTTCCAGACTTGTCGCCGTGCGTGGCGCCAAAGTCGCCGCGCAGTGCCAGGCCGTCCGTGAGCTTCAGCCCGAGCGCCGCCAGCGGGATCGCGGCCTCGACCACGTAGCGCTTGCCCTCCACCTTCACGGATACCTTGGCCTCGGCCAGCACCACGACGCTGTCCATCACGTATTCCTTGATGACGCCGGAGCTGAAGGTCTTGGGCTTCTTCTCGTCCGCGACCTTGCGATAGACCACGGCCGTGGGCTGGCCCTGGAAGTTGCCGATGGAGAGGCGCAGGTCGCCCTTCACGGGTTCGCCGCGCTTCTTGTCCGCCGCAGGGTCGGTCCCGAGCTGGAGGTCCACGGTGTCGCCGCGGCAGTACATGAACTCGGGCGCGTCGGCGCCGTTGACCCACGGCGTGTCGTCCTGCACCTCCCAGCCGACGTAGAGGTTGGCATCGTCGTGCGCCATGGCGACCCGCACGCGCGAGCCCGCCTGCCTCTCGAACCACGGCTTCTCGGGATCCTTGAAGTCCTTGAAGTCCGCATCCAGGTTGCCGCTGAACGCCACTGCGGCCTTGTGGACCAGGTACTTCTTGTTGCCCTCCGCGGCCTGCACCTGCTTCTCGTGGAAGGTCTGGGCCGTCTTCACGTCGGCGGCGCTCATCGCCACCTTGCCGCCGGGGACTTCCTGGATCGTCTCCAGGCCCGTGACCTCGACATTCCAGAGCCCGGTCTTGCCGGCCTGGACATAGACTTTTCCGTCCTTGCCCTGGCGCAGGGAGCCGCCGAAATCCTCGCCGCCGAGGCCGGGTGGCACGTTGTCCAGAATGGTGCCCGGCACGGCCTGGTCCGGCCACTGGGTCTTGAAGGGGTCGCCCTGGAACAGGCGCGTGAGGTAGAACCCGTCCTCGGTCAGCACATGCCACTCGCCGATGTTGCCGTTGATGCCCCAGATGCCGCCGACCGGCTTGGGCAACGACGCGTTG
Organism: Verrucomicrobiota bacterium; assembly: GCA_026397725.1. Lineage (GTDB taxonomy): Bacteria > Verrucomicrobiota > Verrucomicrobiia > Verrucomicrobiales > Akkermansiaceae > Luteolibacter. Next base: position 33,710 of record JAPLUI010000211.1, read on the forward strand.
CCGACCAGCCCGAAGGCGCCGCGGATGAGGCCGGCTTCCGGCGGCGGCGCCGCATGCGAGCCATGCACGCCTTGGAAGGTATTGGGATACTTCCAGAGCAGCCGGCCGTCGGCCACGTCGTAGCACTCGAAGAACGTAGCCGTCGCCGAAACCAGCTTGCGGTTGTCCGGCGTGGAGAGCGCTCCTTCTGCAAAACTGCCGATCTTCCGGGCGCCGGCGACGTCATACCGGGGCGCCCCGCATTTCGTGAAGTCCGCGACCTTGAACTGCAGCCCGCTGGCGTAGAGGGTCAGGTCGCTGTTCATGTTGATCGACCAGCCGAGGTAGCCGAACATCGTCAGCGCCGCCGGATGGGTCGTCAGTTCGTCGGGCTGCTGCTGTTCGTCGCCGTTCGCGTCGGTCCAGAAGACGGTCGTCTTCTTGTCCGGGTCGGACACAATCGTCCCGCGCAGAGCGAATCGCCCATCGCCCAGCCGTTCGCGGATGGCCAGGCGCCTGATCGGATCGTGGAAGAAATTGTCACCGTTCGTCACCAGGTACAGCTTGCCGTTGCTGCCCTCGGCGTAGCGCGCGAACCCGGCGGGTTTGTCGACCGTCCCCAGGCAGACATCGCGGCCGGTCTTGGGGTCGATCCGCCACTCGCAGCCCTCGCCGATCATGAGGTTCGGGTCGTGCGGGTTGATCGCGCCACCGCTGGCGCCGTAGCCTGTGGGGCCGAAAAATTCCCTGAGGAAGGCCCCCTCTTTCTTCTCCGCCCCAGCCCGGGCCTGCCACACGCTGAACCGCTTGGGCGTCGCGTTCTGTTCGGCAACCCAGAGCTTGCCTTCCTTGTCCACCACGAGCCCGGCGGGGTTGAGCACCCCGTCCTGGACCCAGGGGCCCACGGCCGGACGCCCGCCCTTGCGCCCGATCTCGCCGGCGGGCTTCCCGTCCGCCGTGAAGACCTGCACCTGCTGGACCTTGCCTTGCAGGCTCACGTACAAGCGGCCCTGCGCGTCGGCGGTCACCCCGCCCACCGTGTCCAGTCCCGTGAGCACCGGCTTTACGGCGCCGGTCTGCGGATTGACCGCGACCACGTTGCGCTGATCCTGAACCACATACACGAGTTCGTCGTTCACGGCCCGGATGAAACCCGGCTTCTCGAGGTCGATGAGCTTCTGGATCGCGCCGGTGGCGCCGTCCAGGACCACCACGCAGCCGGTGCCCATGAGCGTGCTGACGAAGACCTTGCCGCCCCGGGCATCCAAGCCCAGGTAGCGTTCGGGCACCGTCACCCCTCTCTCCTTGGCGGTCGCCTCCAAGAGGGTCTTGATCGGCAGGTCGGCCGTATCCTTGCCCTTCCAGGAGTTGTAAATGCCTTTCTTGGCGTCGAGCCGGTAGATCAGTTCGCCGCCATGGTTGACATAGACGATGCCGCCGTCCACGGCCACGGCCTGGCAACTGCCGAAGCCGCCGTAGTGATGCCGCCACTGGACGTTGCCCTGGAGATCGCAGGCCACCAGGGCTTTGCCGGCTTCCGCACCGGTCCAGCCGAGATAGACCTTTTCGCCGTCCGTCGTGCATGTGATCGGCACGCCGTGATCGCCGCCCCAGTTGGAGGTGAGCGAGCTGTCCCAGGGCGCGCTGCCGGCGTTGCTGGCCCAGCCGCGCAGGCGCAGGCCGATGCCCTTGTGCGCGATGGCCTTCCAGGTGAAATCGCCCGCCGCGACCGGCTGGCCGGGCGTGCGCCAGTAGGGGGTGGTCAGGCCATCCCACTTGACCTCATGCTCGCCCTTGGCGAAGAAGGCGCAGGTCAGCAACTGGCGGGCGACCGAGCCGTCGGGGGCGAAGAGGTTCAACGACACGTAGCCGTCGAAGGGCATGGCGAAGCGCAGCGGCTTGAACCCGGGCAACTCCTTGCTCTGGACCAGGCCGGTCCAATTGACGGCGGGCAGACCCGCCTCCATCGTCACGGCGAACTCACGGCCGTCGGAGAGGCGGATGGACCGGGGCTTCAGGTTGCCTGTCTTCTCGAGTGTGGCATACCCCCAGGCAGTCGGACCCTGGAAGGTGAAGACGCGGTCAATCACAACGCCGGGCTTGAAGAGATCCTTGATGGTGATGCGGCCCGCCTGGCCTGCCGTGAAGTTCGGCTCCACCGTCATGACCATGCGGGCGCCGGGCTTGAGCGGCTGTTTGTCGGCGGTCAGCAGGCTCCAGGGGACGGCGATTTCCTGCACGTAACCCTTGCCGTCGGCGTCCGCTGCGAACGTCTGCTGCGCGCCCTCCGCCCTGGCGTCGGGGATGTTGCCTTCGTTGATCTTCTGACCGTAGGCGATGTCCATCAGATCCCCGCCGTCGCGGAGCTTCCAGAAGGTCATATGGGCCGTGCGCTCTTTGCCCGCCGCATCGGTCGTCACGGTGCGGAACTGCAGGCAGTCGCCCGCGAAGCCGTGGTCGCCTTTCACCCCGGGATTGTTGAGCGGGGTCGGATCCTTCCAACGCGCCAGCACGTACAGGTTCTGGCTGTCGTACATCACGTGAAACCACTGGCCGAACTGGTCGCGCAGGTTCTCAACATCGCTGCAGGCGAAAATCCCTCCGGTTAGATCCCAGTCATCGAACTTGCTGTCGATGACTACCTTCCCTGGCGCAGGCAGAACCTGCATGCCCAGGTTCTCGGTTTCGGTGCCCCGTGCGGCCGGAAGGGCGGCCAGGGCGAGAACGAGTGCGATCAGTGTCTTGCTGTTCATTTCTTTTGCTTTCGGTTCATGTTGTTATGTCTTTCCCGCCTACTTTTTAGCCGCTTCCGACTGAAAGACCGCACGTCCCCAGTGCGGACCGATCAGGAAGTAAGATGCCGGCGACGCGGTCGGAGAAGCCGGTGGATTCTGGTTGGTCACATCGACCAACTGCCCAAAGCAGATTCGCCCGTCGGCATCGCTCCAATGCACCGTCCACAACGCCCCCATGACGTCGCCTGCGTGCGGGGGATCGCTCTCGCAATGGAGCAGCCGCCACGGGATCGCGTATTCCAGCGTGTAGCCGAGTCCGTCCGCGTCCTTCTGGAACGCGCCCTTCCATCCCGCGGGGGTTGCGTCGGGAGGTTCCAATTCAAAGCTGTGCTGCAAATCGAGGCTTGCCCGCCCGGACTTGGCATCGTGCCACAGGATCAGGCTCGTCACCAGCTCGTTGGCGGAATCCGCAAGCAACTTACGGCTGGGATTCGCGGGCCGGAATTGACGGTTGATCCCCTGGAGCGGCCAGCCCAACCGGCGATCCGTGGAGAGACGCACGATGACGCTGCCGCCCGCAAACTGGAAGCCGTCGCGGGACGCATTGCGCATCGGTTCGGGATCACCGACGTGGGCCGCCACATACAAGTGCGTCGCATCATACATCATCCCTCCCTCGACGAAATACGTCGCCGCGTAAGGCGGCTCGCACGCACTCTTGAAAAAGGTGCCGCGGTTCCATTCCGTGAGCTGGCCATCCACCGACACTTCGTTCGTCGCACGCATCACCGCGACAGACTCGACGGCGCTGCGGTTGTAGAGCGGGCCGCCAGGAGTTGCCGGCGTCGTTCGCGGCATCCGCCGGATGAACCGGTCCTCGACAAACGCCGCCGGAGCCAGCTCACCCGCGGCCGAGCATCGCAGCCCGCTGCCGGCCTTCAGTTCCTGGGCTGCCCCTGACGCGGTGGCCTCCGTCCGCACGAGGCCGTCGTAAACCTGCACGCGCTCGTCGCCGCTCTGACTGACGCTCACGCCGAACTCGGTGCCGAGGTCGATGACCCGCATCTGCGCCGTTTCGACCACAAAGCCCGAGCGCCCCTTCGGCATCCGCACCACGACCGTGCCCGACGTGAGCCGGAGGTGTTGAGCGCCCAGCCATTCCGCGACCGCCGGTCCTTCGACGAGCAGTTCGACACCGTCAGCTCCTTGCAGCGAAATCAATCCGCTCTGCAGGCTCCAACCGCCTCTCCCGACGCTCTCGGACACACGCACTTCCCGCCCGTCCGCCCAGCGCCCGCGCAGAGTCTCGCGGACCACCGTCAAGACCGGTCCTGAGTCCGCTCCGGGCTCCCGGGGTGCCCCACGCATCGAGAGCCATACCGCCGCCGCCACAACGAGCACCGCCGCCGCCGCCGCCGCCCACGGCAAACTCCAGCGCCACCAGGCGGCCAGCAGCGAAGCGTGCGGCGGAGTCGCGGCCACGGCGGCGCCGCCGGCCAGTTGGCGTTGCATGCCCTCGTGCAGCACCGTGTGGGTTTCGGCGAGTTCCCAGAAACGGACGCGATCCGCCGCCGAATGGAGCAGGCGCTCTTCGAGTTCGCGCCGTTCCGCCTCGGTCATCTCGCCGTTCAGGTGCGCGTCAATCAACTGATCCAGACGTTCGTCGTTCATACGGTTTCCCTCGCCAGTTGTCGATCGATGCACTCGCGCAGGAACTTCCGGGCGCGGGAGAGGGCCACGCTCACGGCCAGAGGCGTCCAGTTCATCATCTGCGCAATGGCCTTGCGTTTGAGCTCGTTCTGATAAAAAAGATCCACCGTCCGGCGGGCCTGCGGAGCCAGCTTCTCCAGACAATTCTCCAGCGCCGAAATCTTGGATTCGTCGACGAATTGCTCCGGCACGCTGGCCGCAAGGGCTTCGATCACTGTATCCGAGAAACGCTCCGCCGCGCGCTTGCGCTCGGTCTGGGCCTTCATCACTTGGAAGCGGGCGATCTGGAAGGCCCAGCCAACGAAATTGGAACCTGGCTCAAACTCGCCGGCCTTGCGCTGGACCACTTGATCCGCGCCTGATTGCGGACGAAAAGCTCCAACACCTGTTGTTCGCGGTCGCTAGTCACACAAGGATAATAGCCGGTCCGGGGCGAAGTTTAGCAAAAAAACTGGCGGATGCGGTAGTTGGTGGCATCGGTGATCTCGTAGCCGCTGATGTCCTCCGACCAAGGCTGCGAGTTGTAGATCTCGATGAACTCCGGGTTGCGCAGGTCGGCGCGGTTGGTGGGATGAAGGTGGCGGCTCTTCTTCCGTCTTCTATCTTCCATCTTCTATCTTCTATCTGTTTCTCCGCGAGAAACTCCGGGCGGTTTTCACACCACCCGGAGCCTATATTGCTAGAATCCGCGTGACTCAGTCAGGCATCACGACGAGGCGGACGAAGCTCTTACCGCCCACGGCGCCGGATGGCAGGGTGTAGGTGAGAGATCCACCGGGGCCATCGGTGTTGGTGCTGAGATCGCCAGCGGCAACAGGCGTCCAATTCACAAGGTCAGTGGAGGTTTGCACGACGAACTGGGTGCCATAGGCGGAACTCGGGATCTTGCCGCCATTGGTCCAGGTCACCGTGTTGCCGGCGTTGAGGCTCGGATTGGTGATGCGGCCGGTGTCATCCATGAA
>JAPLUI010000525.1 GCA_026397725.1 Verrucomicrobiota bacterium
CCTCTTGAACAATCAAAAATCATAAATCAACAAATCCCCGAGTCATGAACCCACTCTCGAGCTATCCCCCTCTCCGCAGCTCCCATTCCCAAGCCTCTCCGCTGCGCGGGAGCTTGGGGAATTGATTTAGGATTTATGATTCTTGATTCCTGATTTGAAACTTCATTTCATCGCGTTGTCAGCAATGCGCCACCAGCCCCGCCACCGCTCAGCCCCGCCAAGTCATGCTTTCCGCTTCATTTGCCATCCTTGCGCGAAGCCACGACCGGAGTCGTGTCTCCGCTCTGTCATCAAGTAGCCATACGCGTTCAATCGTGCCCGTTCGGGGCTGGAGAATCCCTGAATTCTTCATTCATCGAAAATTCTTCGCAAGTTCCGCCATCTCCAGCGTCATCCCATTGCCCCCTCCCATGAAACCACTGACCACCCTCAGCCTTGCCATCGCAGCGGCCACTGCCGCCCTGCTCGCCGCAACTCACTGTTTCTTTCCCGGCTTGCTCCTGGCCACCGGCGGGGCGGGCGGGCGGCGGCGGGTTCCCGGCAGGTGCCACTGGCTTGCGCCGCTGCTCCTGCTGTGCTGCATGGCCAATCCCCTGGTCGCCGCTCAGTTCGGGGATTTCACCTACACCGACAACGGAACCTCGATCACCATCACCGACTACCCGAGCACAGCGGTCGGGGTGGTCGAGATTCCGGCAAGCATCGTCGGCAAGCCGGTCACGCAGATCGGCGACTTCGCGTTCCAAGACTGCGGCAGCCTGACCGGCGTCACGATTCCCGCCGGTGTCACCCACATCGGGAGCTTTGCATTCCAGAACAACAGCAGCCTGACCAGCCTCACGTTGCCCGCCAGCCTCAGCCACATCGGGGACTTCGCGTTCCATGGCTGTGGCAACCTGACCGGCATCACGCTGCCAGGCGGCGTCATCAGCATCGGGAACTATGCTTTCTATCGCTGCAGCAGGCTTCTCAGCGCGAGTTTCACGGGCAATGCCCCCACCCTGGGAACCAAGGTTTTCCAATCCGCAGCCGTTGGCTTCACCGTGTATTACTTCACCAGTACCACGGGTTTCACCTCGCCGACCTGGCAGGGCTACCCGGCGGTCGGCATGGCGAGGGTGCCCATGGACTATGTCACAATTGGCAATCCCGGCAATGCGGCGGACCCGGCCACCGGCTATGGCGCGGTGTCTTATGAATACAGCATTGCGAAAAACGAGACGACCATCGGCCAATACTGCGGGTTCCTCAATGCAGTGGCGAAGACGGACCCCTACTCGCTCTACAACCCAAGCATGGCCAGTGATGCCACCATCGCGGGGATCACTCGCAGCGGGGTCTCCGGCAGCTACACGTATGCGGTAGTGCCCGGCAGTGGCAACAAGCCGATCACGTTTGTGAGCTGGTTTGACGCGGCGCGGTTCTGCAACTGGCTGCACAACGGGCAGGGCAGCGGCAGCACGGAGACGGGTGCCTACACGCTCAACGGGGCAATGTCAGGAATCATCATGAAGGAGGCGGCGGCCAAGGTCTGGATTCCCAGCGAGAACGAGTGGTATAAGGCGGCCTATTACGACCCGACCAAGGGCGGAAGCAACTATTGGCTGTATCCGACGCAAAGCGACACGCTGGCGGGCAACACCATCGGAGTGGCCCACTCGGCGAATTACCACGATGGCGATTTTGTCGGCTATCCGGGCATGGCCTTGACGGATGGCGGGGCTTACGGCGCGAATTCGGACAGCTTCTACGCCACCAGTGATCAGGGCGGGAACGTGTGGGAATGGAATGACGCCGTCATCGGCTCGTCGCGCGGGCTGCGTGGGGGCTCCTGGTTCAACCCCGCCACCGACCAGGCATCCTCGTCCCGCTTCGCCGCCGTTTCCACGTCACTAGAGGACTCCACCTTCGGCTTCCGAGTTGCCAGTGTCGCTGCACCTGCGGCGGATATCCTCACCTTCGGTCTGCAGGGAAATCCCGCCGTCATCACCGGCGCCAACATTTCCCTAACGGTTCCATACGGCACGGATGTAACCTCCCTCGCGCCCACCTTCACGCTGTCCACCGGGGCGACCTGTGATCGCACTTCCGGCGCTACCCAAGACTTCACAGCCCCGCGGCTCTATACCGTCACCTCCTCGGATTCGCTCATCACCAAGGTCTATACCGTGACGGTCACGGTAAGCCCCGCAGATGCGGCCAATGCGAATCTAGGCAATCTCGTGCTGAGCGCGGGGACGCTGTCGCCGGTCTTTGATGCGGCGACCGTGAGCTACTCGGCCAAGGTTGCCAGCACGGTTGCCGGGCTGACGGTGACGCCCACGGTGGCGGCGGCAG
>JAPLUI010000217.1 GCA_026397725.1 Verrucomicrobiota bacterium
GTGCAGCGTGCCCGCTCCAAGCACGGAGAATCGCGGTTCCCGACCTTCTGGGGGCCGAACTTCGACTGGGTTCCGGACCAGGATCATGGCTCGGTGCTGCTCATCGCTTTGCAATCCATGCTGCTGCAGGCCGATGGTCGAGAAATTTATTTGCTGCCCGCGTGGCCCAAGGATTGGGACTGCGCGTTCAAACTCCACGCGCCGTACAACACCACCGTCGAAGGCGTGATTAAGTCGGGTAAATTGGAAAATCTAATCGTCACGCCGGAATCCCGGGCCAAGGACGTGGTGAATATGCTGGCGAAATGAAAAATCGATTATTAATGAAGGTAGTCATAACAAGCGCAGGGCTGGGCCGTTGCGTGGTGGCCATGACCAGCGTAGTGACGGCTTTGCTGGGCAACCTATGCCCGGCGCAAGCCACCATGAACCTGGGCAAGATCATGCCCCTGGGGGACTCAATCACCAAGGGAGCCCCTGCCGGCGCATACCGCGATCCATTGTTTACGCTGCTGAAAAACGCGGGCTACACCTTCCAATTCATCGGCACGCTCACGGAAAACCCAACGGCAGCCCTTACCGCCGCCGGTCAAGACCACCACGAGGGCCATAGCAGCATGGGCATGGAATGGATCGACGCCAACCTGGCCAACTTTATGAAAGCCGACCCGCCGGACCGTATCCTGCTGGCGATCGGTGCCAACGACGTGGGTGGTGCCACGGTGCCGGAACTTAAGGCCCGCATGGACAAGTTGGTAACCGACATCTACGCGCTTGTGCCAACAGTGAAGCTCTATCTCGCGTCGGTCACCCCGCAAACGGGTCCGGTCATGACCAAAATCCAGGAGTTCAACAAGCTCATCCCCGGGATTGTCACCAGTCATCAGGCCAAGGGGCGGCAGGTGATCCATGTCCCGATGGATGCCGTGAATCTCAAGGATCTCGAAGACAATGTGCATCCCAATGTGGCGGGCTCCCTGAAAATGGCCCAGGCATGGCATGCCGCGCTGGCGGGCGCGGAGACCCAGGCCATCTGGGGCAAGTCGCCGATTGCCGAGCCCTACGCTTATGTCGGCAACGGCAGTTTCAGCGGACCCGCCGTGCCCGAATCCATGGATCCGCTGGTCGCCTACCGCTGGCCGGCCCCCAAGGCGACCGATGCGCTGGAAATCTATCTGCTCAAACCCAAGGTGGTCTCTGCCGACAAGCCGGCATCCTTTGCCAATCTACCATCACTGGACGGCGATGCCCCGGACGTGACGGTCACGGGTGCCGGGACGATTCTGTTGGATTTCGGCCGCGAGAGCGCGGCCTGGGTGGAGTTTGACAGTCCTGACTGCCCGGGCGGGGTTGAGATGAGCATCAGTGAATACAACCAACCCGCACCGCACAAGACCATGGCCCCGGTCAAGCATGGCGATACTTACCGGCTTGAACTCAACAAAGAACTTTACGAAGGGGTGCGCTTCGCATGGATTCACGTGAAGGCACCCGCCAGCCCTTGGCATATCAAGGGCATCCGGGCTGTCTGCCAGGTGAAGCCGACCAACTACGCCGGCAGCTTTTCCTGCAGCGATCCGATGCTGACCAAGGCATGGTATATGTGCGCCTACGGCGTGAAGATATGCCTGGTGTCGGATTATTTCAGTTCCATATTGATGGAGCGCGGCGACAGGATTCCGTGGGTGGGTGATGCGCCGGCGTCGCAGGCTGCGGCGCTCGTCGCTTTTGGGAACTCCGATTTTGTAAAGGCTAACATCGACATCACGGCTGGGGGAAACAATGGCATCATCGCCTACTCGCTCTATTGGGTGATAGGACTGCTGGATTATTATGATTATACCGGGGATGCCGCGTTGATGAAAAAGCACATCGATGCCGCATGTGCGATCCTCGATAACGCATACAACATCTATGGAACGAACCCCGCCCTGCGCTTTTTCGGTTGGGACGAGCGGTTATGCGCGGGATTCGAAATCTGGTACAGGGCCACGTCGCCGGAGGCACAGGAGGCGCAGAATGCCTATAGAATGCTGTCGATACGGTTATGGAAGGATTTTGCGGCAGCCATGGGTGCCTACGGACGTGCCGACCTGCAGGCCAGATATAGCGGGTATGCCGAGGCCAGAATTGCCGAACTGCGCAACAACAGTGCCTGGTACTCCGATTTCGGATTGCATGCGCTTGCAGAGGTTGCCGCTTCAGGACTGCTAAACAGCACCGAGCGGAAGGCCATTGTTGAAAAGGAATTCCTCGACCGGGTGAACCGCTTGTCGCTCGATCCGTTTTGCCAGTTGTTCATCATTCAGGCAATGGCACGCATGAACCAGTATGATGACGCATTCTCGTCCATACGGGACCTCTGGGGGGGCGTCATGAAATTGGGTGGGACCGCACCGTGGGAATGTTACCGGCCGTCATGGAATAGCGAGGTCGGCGTGAGCGACCCTGTGCCGAACAGCCAGAGCGGTATTACGAGTCTTTGCCATCCATGGGGCGCGGGGCCTGTCAAGTGGCTCAGTGAGGAGGTGCTCGGCATCAAGCCGACAAGCCCCGGCTTCAAAACATATGATATAGTTCCCCACCTTGGCAGGTCACTCACCCGCGTGGCGGGCAAGACCCCGACCCCTAATGGCGAGGTCAGCGCGAGTTTTGACGTTGCCACGGGCAGATGCAGGGTGAGCGCTCCCGCCGGCACTGTCGGCAGGATCGGGATACCGAAGGTGGAGAAAACCATCACCGCCATTTCTATCAACGGAACCGTGGCATGGGACGGCACCTTCCATCCAGTCACAGGTATCGGCAGCGCCAACCAGGATTCAGAGTTTGTCTACTTTACCGCTGTGCAACCGGGGACCTACACCATGGAAGTGTCATACAGCGGGAGCACGCCCGTGTATCATGAACCGCCCGAAACCTATGCGGCCAGATTTGTTAAAATGGATTCCACAACCAGCGGGAATTGGGGTGGCGTATACGGCAAGGATGGATATGCCCTCAGCAATTACAATGGCGAAGGTGTCGACAAACAATCGCTGCCTTCGTATGTGACCTCCCTCGAATACTACCGGGCCTTCCCGAAATCCGGCCGGCCCGATTGCACGACCTGGGCAAATAGCACCCCGGATCCGAGGGCACTCGCGCCGGCCCCCGACAACGCCACGCCACGCCACGCCGCCTGTGTCTCGAATAGCGACCAGACCATGACCCTGACCATCGGCGTCAAAGGAGAACACGACTATCAGGTGGCGCTGTACTTCGTTGACTGGGACAAGCAGGGCAGGCGCGAGGCTGTGGAGATGATGGATGCAACCACGCTGAAACTAGTCGCCCCGGTCAAAATCGTGGACAGCTTTTCCGGCGGCAAGTATCTCGTGTTCACATATAACAAGTCGGCCAAGTTTCGTTTCAACAAGGTCTGCGGCGAAACCGTGACGCTGAGCGGGATATTCTTTGATCAGGCTACGGCAATCTTTTCACGACGGCCAAACTCGGGTGCTTCGCGCTTGCCCCAGCGGATCCTTCCAAACCAAAGGGACCGAAATGAAAACAAACCATATGCATGCATTATCTATCAATAATGCCCTTGGAGCGGCGCTGATGAGTCTGGGCCTGCTGGCCTTGCTCGGTTCCGCCGTGACCGCGGGCGGGACGCCGCGCGAGACGCTCAGCATCAACCCGGTGTGGAGCTTCACGCTCGGGGATCCGGCGGATGCATTCAAGGCGGACTTCGATGACAGCGGCTGGGATATTGTGTCGCTGCCCCATTCGCACGAACTCTATGCCGCCGACCTGAGCAATTTCCTGGGCAAGGATTTTCCCAAGGATGACGTGTCATTCGCGGGTCGCAAGGTCGGTTGGTATCGCCGCACCATTGACATTCCCGCCCCGGCTCTAACCGGAAAGGTGTTTCTGGTGCCCCAGGGGGCGATGGAGACCACCAAGCTGTGGGTCAACGGCAAGCCCGCCGGCGAGTGCCTCGTGGGCGGCTACACCTCGTTTCACTTTGACCTGACGTCACTTCTCAAGCCCGGCAAAAACATGCTCGCGGTGCGTGTCGATAACACCGTGCAGAAAGATATACCACCCGACGGCGCCAAGTGTGACTTTGCCCTGTTCGGCGGTCTCTATCGCGACGTCGATCTGGTGTTCACCGGGACAACCCACGTGACGTTCCCCTGGGAAGGCCCGAAAGCGGGAGTCCGGCTGACCCTGCCGGAGGTCTCCCTGGAGAAGGCGGTGGTCCAGATTGAGACCGCCCTGCGCAACGATTCCAACCAGGTGGTGAAAGGCACGCTGGTGACGCGCGTGTTAGACAAGGCCGGCAAGGCCGTGACAACCGCGAAAGAAGAGGTTTCTTTGGACGCCAAGGGCGAGGTGATGCTCACGCAAAAGACGGCACCGATTCCGAAGCCCAACCTCTGGTCGCCTGATAGCCCGTATCTTTATACGGTCGAGACCACGGTGATGATCGGCAACCGGGCGACGGATCAGGTCCAAACCAAACTCGGGATCCGCTGGTGCGAGTGGGCAAAGCAAAAAGGGTTCTCTCTCAACGGCCAGCACCTCAAACTCGTCGGCGCCAACCGCCATCAGGCATGGCCCTTCATTGGGTATGCGGTGCCCAATCGCCTGCACCGCGCCGACGCCGCGCAGATGAAGAAAATGGGGGTCAACTGGGTGCGGCTTTCCCACTACCCGCAGGACCCGGACTTCCTCGACGCGCTCGACGAACTCGGGTTGATGGCCCTGGCAGAAGGCCCCACCTGGATGGACATCCCGAGCGAACCGTGGATGAAGAACCTGGAGACAGTTTTCCGCAGCATGATCCGGCGGGACCGCAATCATCCGTCGATCATCATCTGGAATTGTTGTGTCAATCATCACGGCCAGGAGCCCCGCTTGGTCAAGGTCGCCACCGAGGAAGACCCGACCCGCGCCCGCGGCCAGGACACCGTGGCTTGCCCGATGGACTTTGAGCATCTGAAAATCAGCGGCAACGCCGCCCTCTGCATCGAACACACGGGCCACACGTTCAATACCTTCCGCGGCCAGGACTTATACCGGGAATATGATCTGACAAAACAGCACTGGGAGCAGACCAATGCCGCTTACAACAAACAGGACAATTCCGGCCTGGCCGTCTGGGCGATGTATGACTACAACACCCCGCATTACGGGGCGCCCTATTTCCAGGCGCCGCACGGGGTCTGCGACATCTTCCGTATCCCGAAGCTCAGTTACTATTGGCACTGCGCCGAGTTGGGCAAGGAGCCGATCACCTATCTCTACCAGTTCAAGGACGACACGGTGGTCATCTTCAGCAACGCCGAGAAGGTGCGCTTCTCGGAAAGCATCGGCGGCAGGGATTTCAAGGAGGTCGGAGTGCTGGAGCCGGACAAGGGGTTCGCGCTGCGTCATCCGCCGTTCCACGCCAACGTCTCGAAATGGACGACCTGTTACAAGGCGGAAGGCTTGGTGAACGGCAAGGTGGTCAGCAGCCATATCTATCACCGCCAGAGCGAGCCGGCCGCCCTCAAGCTCAGCGTGGATGACACCGCCATCACGGCCGACGGCGGCGACATGACCCGCGTGCTCCTGCAACTCGTCGACAAGAACGGATCCATCATCATCAACAACTACGAGCCGGTCAAATTCTCGATCGAAGGCGCCGGGCTGTTAGTTGGGGAGAATCCAACGCAACTCATGGCCGGGCAGTGCGTCATCCTCGTCCGCTCATCCTTTGAACCGGGCAAGATGACCATCAGCGCGGAGATGCCGGGCATGGAGGGGATCGGCAAAGCCTCGGTCTCGCTGCAGACCGTGGCGGTCGCGGCCAATGCCCATGTCGATATGCCAAAACCCTCCGCCAAGGCACCCACCGGCAACACCGTGATGCCCACCAACTTGAAGAAAATCCAGGTGAATCTGCCCGCGGACGACTTCGGCTGGTTTGTCATCCCTGCGGTCGACAACGCCGAACCTGGCCAGATGGTTGAATCGACGCCCATGCTGGTGGCCGGGCAGCGGCAGACGTCGAAACTCACGGTGCAGGGCTGCGAGTATCGGATCTATTCATCGGCCTGGTCATCGGCACCCACCGACATCACCCGGAGCGACGCCCTGTTTTTCCGCATGAAGGCTAACAAGGACGCGGGCCAATCCGCCACCGCGGAGGTCACCATCCAGGGCGTCAAGCGCACCTTTTCGGTCAAGACGAAATAATGGGATCATTCCTGCATATCAAGCCAAGCCATGAAACGATACCTATCCGCCAGTCTGAAAATTAGAGAGCGCCGGCATCCTGCCGAACACGCCAATGTGTGGTTAGGTCTTGCCACCCTATGGTTGATCCCGCTGGCACTTGGCCAGGCGGCCCAGCCTGCCACGCCTTCCGGCCAGGTGCTGTGGTATGACCAGTCGGCAGGAAACTGGGAGTCGGAGGCGTTGCCCATCGGCAACGGTCGGCTGGGCGCGATGATCTTCGGCGTGTCGGAAAAGGAAACGGTTCAGCTCAACGAGGACAGCCTCTGGTTAGGCGACGAAAATGACACGGGCATGTATCAGAATCTCGGCGAGTGCGAGGTGGCACTGCCGCGGGCCAAGCCCGTTGAAAACTACCGGCGCGAACTCGATATCAGCCGGGCGGTGCACACGGTGAGCTATACCAGCGATGGCGTGATGTTCCGCCGCGAGGCGTTTGCCAGCTTGCCAGACCAGGTCATGGTGTTCCGCTTCACCTCCGACAAACCTGGCAGCCACAGCGGTTCGATCACCTTCAAGGACGGGCACGATGTTAAACCCGTGATCGGGCCTAACATGATAACAACTGCGGGTAAGTTGGTAAACGGCCTGCAATTTGAATCTCAGATCAGGGTCATCAACGACGGCGGCACGTTGACCGCGACGCCAACGGGCATCGCCTTTGAGAACGTCAACAGCCTGACTCTCATGGTTGGCGCCGGCACGGACTACCTCAACCAGCGCGCCAAAGGCTGGCGCACAGGCGAAGCGCCGCACCGTCTGGTGACCGAGCAGATCGACAAGGCGGCTACATCTTCAGTCTGCGCGAGGTGCGCACCGAGCAGACGTCGGCCGAGTTCAAATCCAAGCGCGGCTGGACCGTGCAGACCGAAAATGGCATCTTCGGCGGCTCGAGTTGGGAGTGGAACACGCCTGGCAGCGCCTGGTATTGCCAGCATCTGTGGGAGCACTATGCCTTCGGCGGTGACAATGCCTATCTCAAGACCGTGGCTTACCCGGTGATGAAGGAAGTATGCGAGTTCTGGGAGGACCGGCTCAAAGCGTTGCCTGATGGCACCCTGGTGGCACCCATGGGGTTTTCACCCGAGCAGGGGCCGCGCGAAGACGGCGTGTCATTCGACCAGGAACTCGTCTGGGATCTCTTCACCAATTATACTCCGAACTCTTGAAGAACAACATCATGCCCAACTTGTTCGACACCCATCCACCCTTCCAGATGGATGGCAACTTCGGGGCCACGGCAGGGGTCTGCGAAATGCTGCTGCAGAGCCAGGCGGGCGAGGTGCACCTGCTGCCGGCCTTGCCCGGCGCGTGGCCTAACGGTTCGGTCAAGGGCCTGCGCGCCCGCGGCGGCTTCGGGGTGGACATGGCGTGGGCGGACGGCAAGCTCACCTCGGTGACGCTGCGCAGCCTTGCCGACAAGGTCTGCCACGTACGTTATGGTGAAAAAGCTGTAGCGCTGACGATGAAGCCGGGGGCGGTGATCCGCCTCGGCGGTGAACTGTCACGCAAGTGAAGCAAACCAAGAATGAAAGAGATACACATCCGGGGCGACGCCCTGTTCTTCCGCATGAAAGCGAACCCGGCCGCCAGCCAAACCGCCACCGCCGAGGTCACCATCCAGGGCGTCAAGCGCACCTTTACGGTCAGGACAATATAGTGGGAACAATGACATTGCGGTCTGCGGCTTTCCTGTCATAGGCTCCCTTGAGCGTGCAGTTCATCCCCGCTGACCTGGGCACCTATGAGATTTCAAAATGACAAAGAAGAACTAACATGTACGGAATTATTTTCGGAAATTTCCAACACCGCCCGGAACCCTCGAAACAGATGCCCGGATTTGTATATAAGGACCAGGGTCCGGCCGCCGGCCCTTGCAACGGCCTTCACCGGGAAACCAATTTCCTGGCAATTGTGACTGTGGCATTGTTTTTGGCGGCGGCCGCTTCCGCCCCGGCCGACGAAGCTCGTTTCGTCGCGCCGGTGAACCAGCAGCAACTTGACACGCGCATCGGCGAATTGCGGCGCGATTACGAGCCGTTCCTCCGCTCCTTGCCCGCGCCGCTGTCGCAGCGCGAACGAACGGCGCTGCCGAAGGAATGGAAGTTCACTTACGAAGCCAAGGTGTCGCCGAAGGTTGAGGGCATTCCGCCTGCCCCGGCGTGGCATCCAGCCGGGTTCGATGACTCGAAGTGGGAGACAACCACCGTGCCGGAGTGGCGTTACCGCACGCGGGAGGGCGACGACACGGCGCGCGATCCGGACAAAGTCAGCCAATGGAAGAACTCCGAAACCACTGCCGACACGATTTGCTGGTATCGCACGACCTTTCGCGCCGAGCAACCTGCGGCGGGGAAGCGCCTGTGGCTGTGCTTCGATGGCGTGGAGTGGGAGGCACAGGTCTGGTTGAACGGCGAACTGCTCGGCACGCACCGCGTTTATTACGAGCCGTTCCGCTTCGAGGTGACGGACAAAATCCGCGCGAACAACACGCTCGCCGTGCGCGTGATCGCCGGGCGCTCCTACGGCGAGCCGATGACTTACTGGTGCCTGTTCCCGGACATCCGCGCCACGAAGCAGCGCTACACACCGGACCGCGCAAGTTCCATTCCCGGCAACCTTCCCATCGGCTATCACGCTGGCTGCGGTTTCGGCATTCATCGCGACGTTTATTTGGAGCAGAGCGGGCCGGTGCTGGCGCCCGCCGTTTTCGCGCGCAACGATCTCTCGGACGGCAAGGCTCGGGTGAAGGTGGAACTGGATTCGGCCCGCGCCGGCGCGGTGGAGTTGAACGTCGCGTTGCTGCCGGAGAATTTTTCCGGCCCGTCCTTCCAAAATGCCGCGCGCTGCGAAGTGCCGAAAGGTGCGAGTGTGCAAACGGTGGAGATTCCCATGCCGGATGCGCGCGTCTGGTCGCCCGACGCGCCGCATCTCTACCGGTGCCGCGTCACGGTCAAGGACTCGGACGCAAAGGACGTGCTCTTCGGCTGCCGGAGCTTTTCCATTGTGCATCGCAAGGAGCCGGAAGCCAGCGCCGCACAGGTGTATCAGTTCAAGCCAGTGAAGGCCCGCTGGCTGCGCATCTTCGGCCGCGGCAGCGACGCCAGCGAATGGAATTCGATCTGGGAAGTGAACTGCCCCGCCCTTGTGCGCGACCTTGCGAGTGTGAGCACGAGCAAGCTGAACAAGGATTACCCGCCCGCCAACGCGCTCGACGGCAACCCGAAAACCCGCTGGGCCACCGAGGGGCGTGGACATTGGATTCAGTTCAAGCTGGACGAGAAGGTGGAGTTCGACCGCTTGGCCATTGGCTGGTTTGCGGCCGAGTCGCGGCAATGGGATTTCGATTTGCTCGTCTCGAACGACGGCCAGCAGTGGACGAAACTCGACTACGCAAAGGATGGTTCGGCGGACGCCAAGCCCGGCGAGTTGCCCAGCGGCATGTTCCTGCTGAACGGCAAGCCGCTTTACCTGCGCGGCTCAAACATTCAGGGCTTGAACGCGTATGCCTACTGGGGCCAGCGCGAGGAGTTGCTGCACACGCTGCTGCTGCTAAAGGCCGGCCACTTCAATATCGTCCGCTCCTGCCAGCACGTGGAGTTCCCCGAAGTGCTGGAGATGATGGACCGCGTGGGCATGATGAGTGAGCAGGACCAGGGCGGCGGCTACCGCGGGAGCATCGACATGGGCATCCGCCGTGAGCAGCACATCCACACGGGCACGGTGCTCGCCCGTCAGACTTACAACAACCCCGGCGCTGTGCTGCTGAACTTCGGCAACGAGCATGAATTCCCCACCGAGCCGATCGTGCGCGCGGCGCTGGCGGTGGACCCGCAGCGAATTCTCAAGCCGATCAGCGGCCGGTTCTCGCACAGCAAGAAAGCGTGGGACTTGCCGGAAGAACTGCGAGCCAACGCCATCGACGACGGGCATCCGTACTCCGGTTGGTACGGCAAGACTGCGCCGCAGACGTGGAGCTTCGGCCAAACGTGGACGCCCCGCCGCCTGGTGACGCTGGGCGAGTTCGGCGCGGAGGCGCTCGACGCCTACGAGACGATGCGCGACCACTACCCGCCGCAATTCAAACCGCCGCCGCCGGAAACCGACACGCTCTGGGCCGCGTGCCAGGTGCAGAAGCAGGACGTGAAACAAATCGTCGGCTTCGGCCGCAAGCCGGCGAACCTCGCTGAATACATCGAAGCCAGCCAGAACTACCAGGAGGCCGTGCTCGCGGACAAGGTGGTCGGGATGCGCCTCTCGCCGCGCGCTATTTCGGGCTACTTTCACTTCCATTTCATCGACGTGATCCCGGTCTTCTGGCCGAAGGCCATCGTCAGTCACGATCACCGGCCGAAGAAGGCGTATTACCAGTTCGCGCAACTCAACCAGCCGCTCGTTGCCGTGCCGCAACTCAGCGGCCCGCATCCCGACGCCATGAAGCTCTGGATCGCCAACGATCTCAGTGAAGCGTTCCCGCAAGTTACGCTGCGCTGGACCGTGAGCCGCGATGGCCAAACCCTGCTGCAAGGCGAACAGAAGCTCGACGTGCCCCCCTTGAACGCCGTGCCGGGCGAGACCATCAACCTGCTGCCCGTGGCGAAACAGCATCCAGCCTTCGACGTAACGCTGACCATCAGCGACGCGAGCGGACGATTGCTCTCCCGCTACCAGCGCACCGTCCGCGTCGTGCCGGAGGAATTGTTGCAGGCCGAGGCGAACGCCACCACGAATGATCCGTTCAACAAGAAGAAGTAAGCTCCAGCCCGCGACTGGGGATGGCAAGAACGTGAAACCAACCCCCTTTTCCCCGCCCTCCGGTCCGGCCACCGGCCCTTGCAACGGCCTTCCGTTCTAACCAACACCGAGGTTGCCCTGCTCCTCAAGCTCAGTCCCGGCACCGTGTGCGCCAACCGCCGCGAATGGGAGCAAGCCCACGGGCGCATGCTGCCCACCCGCGGCAGCATCCTCACGGATTCAGAAACCTCGCCACCACCTGCGCCCGCGAGCGGCAGTGGAGCTTTTGGTAGATTTTCTGGATGTGGAAGTTCACTGTGTGCGAACTCACGCCCATGGCATCGCCGATCTCCTTGTAGAGAAGGCCGTCCAGCAGCAGGTGCAGGACTTCTTTTTCGCGTGCGGTGAGTTCGGCTTCGACGGCATCCTTGGCGGATGGGGCGGCGGCAAGCGGTGGCGTGGGCAGCGGTTTCTTGAACGCCTGGATGACCAGCCGCGCGATCTTACCCGACATCGGCGAGGCACCATTCACCACATCCTTCGCGGCGGCGACGAGGTCGCGCCCGGTCACCGGCTTGTGAA
Organism: Verrucomicrobiota bacterium; assembly: GCA_026397725.1. Taxonomy (GTDB): domain Bacteria; phylum Verrucomicrobiota; class Verrucomicrobiia; order Verrucomicrobiales; family Akkermansiaceae; genus Luteolibacter. The sequence continues at coordinate 11,581 of JAPLUI010000217.1, forward strand.
GATAGCCGCAGGCACCGGCCTCCAGCGAGCGGAAGATGGCATCGGTGTTGTCGTATGCGGTGAGCATCACCACCATCACTTCAGGCATCAGTTCCAACAACTGTTTCACGCATTCGACCCCATCCATGCCCGGCAGGTTGATGTCCATGAAGACCACCTGCGGGCGCAGTTCCGGCAAGTCTCTAACCGCCTCCTCGCCGTTTGCGCAGGCCGCCACGCAGCGCAGCGCCGCCGAGGCGTCCAGCACCTCGCGCAGCGACTCGCGGAGCTCGCTCTGATCTTCGACAATGGCGACGGTGATGACGGATGGTTTGTTCATGAAGGTGTTATGAAATGCTGCCTGGTTTCACGAGAATACTCAAGCGGACCAGCGTTCCTTTACCGCTGATGCCGGTTTGGAATTCGCAGGTGCCACCCGCCGCCTTCGCGCGCTTGCGGATGTTGTTGAGTCCGTTGCCATGGCGGTGGCCTTCCGGCGGGCCGATGCCCTTGCCATCGTCCTCGATTTCCAGGGTGAGAATTCCGGCGTCGTGACGCAGGCGCAGGCTGACCGTGGAGGCTCCGGCGTGTTTGACCACATTGTGAAGCGCCTCCTTGGTGATCATCAGCAGATGGTGGCGCAGGGAAGATGCGAGCGGCACCTCGGGGAGGTCCATGCCGTCGAATCGGCAGCGGATTCCGGCGATGCCGAGATAATCCTCCGCAAGGCCGTGCAGGTATCTCGCCAGGCTTTCGAGCTTGTCGTTGGCGGGGTCCACCGCCCAGACGACCGAATCGAGTTGGCGGGTGATGCCGCGCGCGGCCTGCAGGATGCGGTTAAGCTGGTGGCGTGTCTTGTCGGGATCACCGATCGCCTGGTCGGCTAGTTCGGTTAACAAGCCGATGCGGGCGAGATCGCCCCCGAGTTCATCGTGAAGATCGCGGGCGATGCGGGTCCGTTCCTCATCCAGCGTGGCTTTCTGTTTCAACCGGGTCACCTCCTGTTCGAAACGGAATTTTTCCAGATACCTCCACAACCCGAAAACCAGACTGGAAACTAACAAAACGAGCGCTGCCCAGAACCACGGCTGGCGGGTCACCGGCACATGCACGCCCAATTCGATCCGTTGCACGGCTCCGCTTTGCCGGCCCGCGATGGAAATCCGCCAGATGCGATCCCCGGCGCTGGTGATGTCCCCGACGCTGCAACCGCTTGCCGTGCGCAGCAGCGGGCGTGATTCGCAATAGACAAAGAGATCGCCCGCCCGCGTGCCGGCGTCGGTGAACTGGACTTCCATCGCCCCGTGCAGCGCGGTCACCCGCTCGAACTCGGCCGCGCCGCACCAAACGTGGAGGTTCGAGCCGATCAGCAGGGGTTTCATCGGATCGCCCTGAATCGGGGTGAAACAGAGGTGTTGCGAAGCCGCAGGCTCCAGCACGGGAGAGGTCCAGGATCTCTCAGCGATCCCGAGAAATCGATTTTCCCAGAACGACCACACGGCATAACGCAGGCCGGAGTTCATCCCGGCCTTGGCGAAATCCAGCGTGATGGCCTTGGCTTGGGTGCCGGGATTCCATAACAAGGCCACGGTCCAGTCGCCCCACGGGCGGTTCACCTGGCCGACGATGCGCGGCAGTCCGGCCGAGGCGCCGATGTCGATGGCCCGCGCCGTTTCCCGGGCGGGCGGCGTGAGAATCCCGGCATGGTGGCGGAAGCGAGCCATGCTGTCCCAGTGCCAAGGGTCGGAAGTCATGGCGTTGCCGCCGGTGAGTCCCGTGACACTCAGCCAAGTGCGAAGCATCGGCCAGCCGCCGACCACGGGCGGGAGCTTGTCGATGTCCGTGGCGAGGTAGTAACAATCCGTGTCGAGCGTGAACCATTGGCGGTTGAGCGCCAGCGAGAGGAGGGCGCCGTCGAGGCTCATCGCAATTCTATGACGCTCCGCACTGCCGCTCACCCGGCAGGCGTCCACGCTTCCCACGCAGGCGCGGTCGGCGCCCCCGCCGGCGGCGAGAAGATAGGCATCCTCTCCGGCGGCTTGGCGGATGGACTGATAGATCGCCCGCTTGCTCTCGAAAGTTGTTAGTTCTTCCGCTGGATCCGCAGGGATCTTTAAATCCGCGATCTTCAGGTAACGAAACCCGCTTGCCACCGCGAGACGGACGCTGTCGAGAAATTGGCGGATACCCTCGGGATCATACCGGTCGATACGCACCATCAGGCCAGGCAGCGCACCGCTGGCGGCGATCTTCGAAGCCACCCCCCGCATGCCCGAAGGGAACTTCTCATTGATTCCCGGTTGCCTGTGCGGCCGTTGATAGCCGTCGTCGATCTGGATCACGCCCGGACGCAGCGTGCCGCCGGACTTTGCCGCAAAATCCGCGACCTCCATCAGGTTGCTTTCCGACACATTCGTCCCAAGCCAATACCAGCTCAGCCAGCCGCTCATCGATTCGCGCGGTGGGCGCGCCCCATGGGAACTGGCGACCCAGGAAATCCAGCGTTCGCGCGCCGCCTCAGGAGGTTCCAACAGGAGAGCGGCCTGCTGGCCCCAGCGGGTTTGTCCGGGCAGGACTTCCACCGAGTCCATGGCGCAGTCGAGATCGAGAGTGGCGTGCTGGTTTCCGGCATTGCCGATGCGGCCGCTGAGGTAGGTGACCGGCGTGCCAACCGGGCCGAAAAACAGCCCGCGGCCGTCGGCGGCATACAACCCGCCGGCCTCGCGGATGGTGAGCGGATCGAAGACGCGGTCCAACGAGCGCGTTGCCACTACACCCGCCTGACCCAACATCGGGCTGGCCAGCCAGTTCGCAAGCGGCCTGGCTAGCCGGATGACCGGCGCGTCGGCAGGCGGCATCACGCTGTCGATGCCGGTGACGGGCGTGAGGCTGGCATCCGCCCAGTCCGACCAGTCGAAGTTGGTGCCGTCGCCGGCATCGGTCACCACCAGTTGGAGTTCCTTCGCCCCGGTCATGTCCAGATCGATCACCCGGCCCGGTTGGCCACGCAGCACAAGTCCCGAGTCGAACAGCTTTTTGCCATCGGCATGCACCTCGAAGGTTACCGAGCCGCTGCCCGAGTCATCCGCGCCCGCCACGCATTGAAAGCGGATAAACTTGCCATCGAGCGGGAAACGCATGTCGCTCGGGGCTTGGCAGCCGATACCGTGGGTGAAATTCTCGCCGCAAATCCGGATGGGGACCTTGCTGACGGAGAGGTTGTCCAACGGCCTCAAGAGCGGTTGCTGGATGGCGCTGGCCATTTGGGTTTCGAGAAAGACCCGGTTGCGGGCAACTTCGGCCCGCGTTCCCGCCATCGAAACCGGTGAGGTGCTCACCAGGCGCAAGGGGTCCGCGCCCATGTTGCGGACGCCGCTTTGCACGATCACGCCGGACCGCCCGGGAATCCGCCCGTAACGCAGCAGCAGTTCACAACCAATATCCTCAAACTGGAGTCCCGCCCGCTGCACGGCCGCCGGTCCGAAGGGTGTCTCCTCGGTCTCGGATACCAGCTCCACTTTTCCCGCCGCAGCCGTGGAAACCAGTTCGGCGCCGCGGTCTCCCCGTCTCACCACCGCACTGAAACCCGCCCGCAGGGTGAGCGTTCCCGGCGCATCCAACACAAAGGAACGGCCGTCGTCAGCCAGCGATGTTTGAAACTCCGCCGCCAATCCGCCCTGGCACACCCAACCCGCCACCAGCAGGGTGCCGGTGTGCAAAGAGCGGATGATGGATCGAAACGCGGGCGTCATGGGCCGGTCCCGTGAACTCTGCACCGTCTGCCGCCCGCAGGCAATCCCCGCCTCAAAAACTATGAGTTTTCGCAGGTAGGCAGTGCCGGAAATCCGTGCAAAATCATCGCTTGTCCACACACCTGCAGATCCGCCAACCCCATGAAACCTTTGTATTCCTCCAGACTCCGCAATCCCTTCCTCCGCTCCGCATTCCTCACCGCCGCCGTGCTCGCTCTCGGCAGCGCCGCCGCCCAGGCAGACACCCACACCTGGGACGACACCATCAATGCATCGTGGTTCCTTGCCGGTAAGTGGAGTCCGGAGTGGGTCAACGGTGGCACCAGCATCGCCTTGGTCAACTCTGGCTATGTTTATGCTGATGCCAGTGTCACTGCCAGCTCCCTCACGATCGGCGATGGTATCGGTAGCGCTGAGGCGAAAAACTTATTCAACAACGCTTTCGCGGGTATTGGATCCATTATCATCAATTCGGACGGCAGACTCAGTGGCGGCTCAAATACGACTACCCATTTAGGCTCCATCACTCTCAACGGGGGTACCATCAGCGGCAGTGACACTGGTGGCACTGCCGCTCTCGTTGGCATCTTCAATTTTGACGATACCGTCCATGTGACCGCCGACTCCACGATCAGCGTGACCGGGGCCGGCGTGACCCTGGGTCAGACCGGCGGAACGCAGTTCAACGTGGACAGCGGAAAAACATTGAGTGTGACGGGAACAATCGTCAACAAAGCTCCCTATGTTCCCGATACCGGCTTGATCAAAACCGGCGACGGCACGATGAATCTGACGTCCACCAACACCTACACTGGTGGCACGACGGTGAACGCTGGGA
>JAPLUI010000429.1 GCA_026397725.1 Verrucomicrobiota bacterium
CTGCCGCCGCCACCGTGGGCGTCACCGTCAGCCCGGCAACCGTGCTGGCAACCTTGGCCGAGTAGCTCACGGTCGCCGCATCAAAGACCGGCGACAGCGTCCCCGCGCTCAGCACGAGATTGCCTAGATTCGCATTGGCCGAGAGCGGGGCGGCGACGGTGACCGTCACGATGTAGTCCTTGGTGGTGAGTAAATCCGAGGAGGTGACGATGTAATGCACCGGGTTGGTGAAATCATACGTGGTGCCGGAATCGTGATCGCAGGTCGCCCCGGGGGACAGCGTGAAGGTGGGCGCGAGGGCGGTTACATTCGTGCCATACGGAACCGTTAGGGAAATGTTGGCACCGCTGATGACGGCCGGGTTGCCCGGCAGACCGAAGGTGATGATGTCCGCTGAAGGTGCAGCGACACTGGCAACGCGGAAGCCGATGTCGGAGCTTTCGACCAACGGGTCCCTGTCGTAGCGGTACGGGGGGGTCAAGTTGCTGTCGTAGCCGACCCAGGTGCCCCCACGCAGCCCGCGCGACGAGCCGGAGATGGTGGCGTCATTCCACTCCCAAACATTCCCCCCTTGATCGTTCGTCCCATAAGCGCTGGCCGAATTCAAACCATAAGCACCCACATCTGTTATGCCCCACATCCCAGCGCCAGACCCGGTATAAACGGCGTAATCGCCGTCATAGGTATTCGCCGACTTTGCAACACCCACCGTGTGCCCAGCCAGCGCGTCGCTCTGTGTCGGATACTGCCAGTAACCACCGACGCCACCCCCGCTCTTGTTCGGGTCGTAATAAGCCGCCTTGTACCACTCGTCCTCACTGGGAATCCAGACCTTGGCCGACGCGTTCTTGTTCACGCTCACGCCGCTGATGACTCCGTTGAGTGTGTAGGCCCCATCTTCCGTGGTGCTGGCATCTTGCGCCCCGGTTGGCTGGCCATTGTGCAGCCAGTTGCAGAACCGGGCTGCATCGAACCAGCTCACATGGGTGATTGGCTTGTTACCACTGCCGGGAACCACCGCATAGGTGTAGCTGCCGGAGACCCCGCTGCGGGCGATTCCCGCAATGGCGGTCACTGTGGCCATATTGGTGCTGTAAAGGTTGTAAGGATCCGTCTTCGCCACCGCATTGAGAAACCCGCAGTATTGGCTGATGGTCGTCTCGTTTTTCGCAATGCTGTATTCATAAGACACCGCGCCGAAGCCCGTGGCCGGGTCCGCCGCATTGCCGGGATCGCCGACGGGGATGTAGTCTATAAGGCCTCCTCCAAAGGCGACTGGCGCGGTATAACAATCAATCTGGATGCCGCCATTTAGGTTGGTGACCATGAGGCGGACGAATTTCCGCATCGTGCTACTTGGCAAGATGTAGCTCACCAGGCCCGGGTCAGACATATCAACATCCATCGGATTGGCAACTTCCCAAGCGGTGAGGTTGTCGGAGACTTGGACCTCGAAGGATGTCACCGCTCCCACATGCGGCCAGGCGATCTTGCCGTCCACTGCGCCCGGATTGCTGGCGAGTCCATTCATGCCCATGAAGTAGGCGATGCCGTTGCCCACACCGTCGTTGTTGAAATCCAGGTCGGCCGCCTGGGCGTCGGCGAACATAAGCGCCCAATCGTCGTAACCGGAGGGCGGCGTCTGCTGGACCAGCCGGATCTGGTTCCCCGTGGTGTAATCCAGCGTGTACCCGGCAGGCACACCGGCAACGGAGACGAAGGTACCCGTGAGAGAGGTGTAATCCGCCAGGACATAGACCGCGTCATCGAGCGGGTTGTCGATAGTGAAAAGCAATCTGGCGCTGGTGATGTCAAGGCCGGTGGCGTGGATTCGCCCGCAAGAACCCGAACCAGCGCCATCAACGTGGCAATAGAACCTCCCCCCCGGCATGCCTGGAATCCTGAAGGACGGCTTGGCGGAGGTGTCTAACACCGCACCCGCCGCGATTGTGAGGCCGCCGGTCCAGCCCAAGATTGTGCCCGCCGCGCCGAGTGCCAGAGTGCCAGCGTTGACCGTAGTTCTGCCTGTGTAGGTGTTCGAGCTGGAAAGGGTCAGCGAGCCGACACTGGTCTTGGTCAGCCCGCAGTTACCGGAGATCACGCCCGCAAGCGCGACCGCCCCGGTCCCGCTGCCGCCGACAGTTAGATCGGATGCCAGACTGAGCGGGTTGCTGATGGTGACCCCACTGGCCGAGTTCTGGTTGATCTGTGGCAGCGTGGCGCCATTGGCGACGAAGGCCAGACTGTTGCCGGCGAGGGTCACGGTGGAGCCGCCGCAATTGAGCTGGTTGAGCAGGAAGCCCGCGTTCAGGTCATTCGTGACGGTGTAGGTGCCGGCGGCGTTGAAGTTGAGCGTGTAGTCCGCCTGACCGGCTGCGCCGGGCGCGGTGCCGCTGGACTGGTCGTTGGTCCATTTGGTAGCGTCGCTCCAGTTGCCGGCCACGGCACTGGCCCAGGTGAAGAGGGTGGGTTGGATGGCAGAGAGATTAAGGTCCAGTGACCAACTGTTCCAAGTGCCGGAGTTGCCGGTCGCGCCGTCGCGGATTTCGAGCGTCCAGGTGCCGTTAGGGATTTGGCCGGCGAGGGCGCTGAGCGGTTCGGCAGGCCGGAAGGTGCCGGTGAAGGGCGGCGTGCCGCTGCCGATGGCGGTGGCGGCGGTGTCATCGAGGACCGTGCCGGTGAAATTGGCTCCGCTGCCACCCACGGCCTCCAGCAGGCGCACCCGCGTCCCCAGCGGGCTGACCAGCCAGACCGTGAGTTCGCCGGTGGCCGGATGGGTGATATCCAGGCTCACGATCACATCCGCGATGGTACCGACCAGGCCGCTGGCCGCCAGGGTCGAGGTGGTGGTGGCGTTATCGGCCAGAGCCTTGGGCACGTCGCCGGGTTGGAGCGTGAGCTGGCCGGAGCGGGTGTCGAGCGTGGACTGGTTAGAAACGCCGGAGAACACCGTCGCGTGAGCGGCGGCAGTCAGCAGCAAGGTGGCGGCCAGCGCGAGGCACGCGGCGAGGTGGGATGAGATGCGGGTTGTCATGGGAGTTAATGGGTAAGTGCTTAAATGCTGAAACTAGAGGGTCACTGGTGGCTGAGGGTTGTGGCACGCGATTGAATCTGAAAACCGCGCATGGGCCGCGCATGGGCGGCCTTGTAGCGGCGCTCTGTGAGCGTCGATGCGAATGAGGCTGCTGCGGCACGGTGAAGGATCGGCATGGGCCGCGCATGGGGAGCCTTGTAGCGGCGCTCTGTGAGCGTCGATGCGAATGAGGCTGCTGCGGCACGGTGAAGGATC
>JAPLUI010000170.1 GCA_026397725.1 Verrucomicrobiota bacterium
GCCGACATCGTGCGCGGCGTAACGGACGGGCGGCTGGATTTCGGGATTGTGCGGGATGACGCCGTAACGTCCGGGATGAAGCGCTGGCAACTCGGGAGGATCGGTTACGCGCTGTTCGCCCCCAAGAGTGTGTGGAAGGCGGGTGTGACGGTCGAGGACGTGCTGCGCACTGTGGCGGTGGGCGAACTCCTGCCGGGCGGCCAATACAGCACGCGCTGGCGGGAGTGGCTGGCGGCGCGGCAGATTGAACCGGCGGTGACCGTGCGGATGCCCTCGTTCGTCCACCTCGCCCGGATGACGCGGGAAGCCGGCATGGCCGCGGTGCTGCCGGAAATCGCCAGGGTGGATTTCGATGACAAGAAGATCGTGGGGAAGCCGATGCCGTGGAAACTCGAGCGGCAAATCGTGCTCATCGCCAATCCCCGCAGCCTCGACCGTTCCGGCATCCGGCCGGGCGCGGTGGAGAAACTGGCGGGTGCGCTGAGGTTGGGGTGACCGCTCGGAAATCTGCCTCGGGAACTCAGGCCCCGGCTTCATTGATTCCCCGGCCGACATCACATTTGGCGACATGAACCAAATTCATCACGGGGAAATCCTTGGGTTTCCTTAACGAATTGGAACGGTAAGGGCCAATAGAAAACTTGGCGGATTTGTTCCCATTTTCGTTCCCATTTCGGCCCTTTCGGGCTCCATTGGATTCATAACTCCTTGAAAATCAAGGAAGTGGAGCGTAGCGGATTCGAACCGCTGACCCCTTGCATGCCATGCAAGTGCTCTACCAGCTGAGCTAACGCCCCGTGTGGGGTTCGCGGCGGAAGATGCGCAGGGAAGAAGGCGGGGTGCAAGACGATTTTTTGGAAAAATCGCACAAAGTGCCGAATCCCTGCATTTTATCAGGGTTTGGACGGGAAAAACCGGGTGAGGACGGCGTGGGCGCAGCGTTCGGCTTCCCGCAGCGGGCGGGGGGGCGCGGTGAGCGTGCGGGTTTGCTGCCAGCGTGCATACGGGGTGACGAAACCCTCGTCCACCAACCGAGCCAGCCCGCGCAAGACGCGGGTGTCCGGTTTTTTCCGCGGCAGCGACAGCAGGCCCACGCGCGGGCCGGCAGAGAGCGCTTCATAGACCATTGAGACGGAGTCCTCGGTCACCCAGACGTCGGCGGCCTCGGCCAGGCACGTCGGCAGCCACCCGGGGGTGGTTTCGCCATGGGGGAAAACCGCCACCGTCGGCAACCGTTGCCGCACCCGGGCGAGAAAACCCGGTGGGGTGCGGCGGGAATCCGTGAGCATCCATGGCCCGCTGCCGGCCTCGTCACTGATGCAGGCCAGCGAGTCTAACAATGTCTCCGGAGCCCAGGCATGCGTGCCGGAGGGTCCGCCCACCAGCAGCAGTCCGCCGTGGCGCGGCACGCCAGCGCTGACCACCACGCGGTTGAGCGCCCCGAGGGTGGTCAGGACCGTGGCGGCGGAGGGGACTTGGGTGAAATCGTGAGCGGGAGCGATGCACCAATCGAACCAGCGCAGAGGCAGGCTCGGGCGCATCAGCACGATGCCCGGCACCCGGTGCTTGTGTGCCAGCCACAGCAGCGCCGGATGGGTGGCGTGACCGGCGGCAACGAGCAGATCGGGAGGCGGCATGGCCGCGCCCGCCCGCAAGGCCGCACGAAACCGCGAAAACACTCCGCGCCTTCCCGCCAGGGAAAGCCGGTGAATCACGCATGGACGCAGCCGTCCCATGGCTTCGGCCAGGCCGAGCGCTTGGTTTTCGTGTCCCGGCTTGCCATCGCCGAGCAACCAGATCGAGAGAGTTGGAGCCACTGCGGCGGCAACATCGCACGCTCGCCCCCGCCCGGCAAGCCGCGCCATTGGCCGCGCCAGTGGCCGTCACGGAAATTGCAGCGCGAACCGGCACCCGGCCCGCCGCCGGGCTGGGGAGGGCGTGGCCCGGAGGGCCTGAATCAATTTCCCTCAACATCCCGCTTTTCCTGAGTGGTTTCCCGGTTGCAAGGAGCCCGAAAGCAAGAGCCGCAAGCTCCCCGTCGCCAAGGCTCCGCAACTGCAAAGCGGCGACAAATCCCCGCACGCTGGGAAGCCCCGCCGGACGCCCCGGCAAGACGTCCCGGCCAATTCGAGTTCAGCAGCATAGACTTTTTGATTTCTGTTTTTGATTTCTTGCTTGCGTTCGTCGGAACGGAGGTCCTCCATCTCCGACACACAGCCAACCCCAACCCTCAAACACATGAATCACCAAGCCCCATTGTTCCGCTTGCTGCCGCTCCTCAGTCTCATGGCCGCCGCGCTCCAGCCAGCCGCCGCCACCGACTACCTCTACACCAAGGCCGGCAGCCCCTACACCATCGCCGCCAACGTCATCGTCGGCACCGGCGATCTTCTGACGATCCAGCCGGGTGCCGAACTGATCCTCAACACCGGCATCGGCATCCAGATCAACGGCGGCAAAATGACCGCCATCGGCACCGTCGAAAACCCGATCCGCATCCATGGAGTGTGGGAGACCAGCGTGGGGGGGGAGATCGTGCTCAATAGCCCGGAACTCTGCCAGTTGGAGTATGTGCATTTCAACTACTACGGCGGAGTGCGGGTGGAGAAGACGACGCCGTATCCGGATCACTTGATCCAACATTGCGTGTTCCAGTGGCGGGGGGTGACGATCAACAATGCGAGGGTGAGGATTTTCCATTGCGTGTTTGGAAAAGAGCTTTCGGCTGGGGTTAATTGGACCCCTTCGGTGTCGATAGGTGAGTTGTGTCCACAAATTTGGTACTGCGTCTTTGGGGGTGGTGGAATTGCGGTGGTTGGCAGTGGTGAGATCGATTTCGAAGGCCGCGACTTCTTCCGCTTCAACCGTGTGATGTCAGGAGTGGGTGCGAGTTTTCATGCTGCTGAGGGAAGGTTTGCTAATCTTCAGACTCGGAACTGCAATCTGGCGGGGTGTTCGCCGAGCGTAAGGTATTGGGCAACAGGACGAAACTATTATTATTTATACGAAAGTTGGATCTCTAATATTTTGTTAACTGATTGTGATATTTCTAGCGTTGAGGTGGTACTGGACGGAACTGGTCCTGCAAATCTTCGTGATAATGTCTCTTTCAGCAACAATTGGTGGGGTACGACCAACACCGTTGTAATTGCGGATCGGATTACTCTGCCGACTACGCAACCCAAGAATTTCAGCCCCATCAAAACAACCAGCAACTTCAGGCAGGCGGACGTGGACGGCTCGGATGGCGGCGGAAAGACGACCCAGGCGGACGCGGATTTGATCAAGAAATATCTGGTGGGCATGGAGGCGTTGTCACCCGAACAACTGACCATTGCCGACGTGGACGGCAGCGGGACGGTGGATTTGCGGGATGTGGTGATCATCGAGTCGTTCCTCAACGGGTTCCTGTGGAAGCTGCCGTGAGGATTCGCGCTTTGACGGCTGGATTGATATAACAGATCACTTCCCATGAAGCCACTCACAGCCATTGCCATGCTGGCGGCCCTCGGCGCGGGACTGCTTCCGCTCGCCGCCCGTCCGCCGTGTCCTGTGCTGTTGTTGCACGAGGTCGGCGCCTCTGACGCCGCGTGGACACAGGGCGGTGCCGGTGGCGGTGGGTTTGCCGGCTATCTGCGTGCGACCTATGGTTGGTCCGGCCCGGAAGTCATCCATGTCTGCGCAAACCAGGGCAATGCCACCAAAGCCTTCGGCTCCAACAGCACTCCGGATGATCCCGGCACTTATGTCGATGACGACGTGCGCTACTGGGGACCGGCGACCCTGCCCGCGGCGGACATATATCTATTGAACCTAAACGTTGGCCGTGCCGGGACTCCGCATTCGAACATCGGTGCGGCAGGTCAATCGGAAAGCAACGCGGCGGCGTTGTGGAAGCAAGGGTATGCGGTGCAGATGGCGCTCCGCCGGATCGTGGCGGCCACCGGGGCGCGGGAGGTGCTGGTGGTGGGCCACGGCATGGGCGGCCTGGCGGCACGCGAGTACTTGCAGCGGATTTCAACGGGCACCACGCACCAATGGTGGTTCGCGTATCCGGTGGGCGGCACGGCGGCCCACCACATTGGGAAGCTGGTGACGGTAGGCACTCCGCATGGCGGAGCGGGCAGCGCGGCGTGGCAAATGTTGTTAGGCAGTGGCCACACCGCGCTGGCTTCGGAAGCGGTGCGCGACATGTTGCCGGCCAACCAGCCCAGCTTGGCATCGCGGACCGAGGGCATGTATTTGTTCGGCGGCTTCGAGGCGGGAGTGGCGGCGTCCTGGCACAACAAGGACGTGAATGCCAACGGGCTGATCAATGACAAGATCTACGACGACCGCCCGAGCAAAGCGCTCAACGCGGACACCACCGCACTTGCCGAAAACGCTATCAATCCGCTGCCTGCGGACATCGAGCTGTTTTGTCTGGCCGGCGACACCGGAGCGGGCGGCGACGGCGTGGTGGCGACCACTGCGGCGGTGCTCGGCGCGGCCTCGTGCCGGATCGAGTCGCGGGTGATCGCGGCACGGCATGCGGGTGGCACCTTGCCGCCGTTAGGGATGACGCCGTTGTTGGAGGATTTTCCCGCGTTGCTGGCGGCGATGGACGAGCCCGACGACGCGGCCCATGCCTTCGCGGTGGCGGCACCGGTGTCGTTTGACGGCTTCCTCTCGGCCCAGGGCGGCGGGGCCACCCGCGATGCGGATTTCTATCAATTCGAGGTGCCGGGAACGACACAGGCCACGGTAGCCATCACGGGACTTGCGGGCAGTGGCGGCAGTTTCCGGTTGCGGGCACCGGACGGGACGATCTTGCTAGAGGGAACTCCGCATCCGGATTTCGGGCCGGTACGGATCTGGCTGGAGCCGGGAACCCACGGGATCGAGGTGGAAGGGGACGCGCCGGCGGGCGTCACGCCCCAGCCCTATCATGTCAGTGTGGGCCTCACGCCGTATCTCGCGCCCGGCCTGGTGCTGGCGGACGGTGCGGCCACGGTGGCCGAAGGAACGACCATCGCCGCCGGGGCCCGCAGTCTTACGTTGCGCGGGAGCATCGGCGGCGATTTGCCCTTGCTAGAAAGCCTGCAGATCTTCCGCAACGGCAGCTTGGTGGCGACTCACAACGGGGTGGCGGCATTCACCTTCGACATACCGCTCACCGCCGATGATTATGGCCTGCAAACATTGCTGCTGGTGGTGCGTTCCACCGCTGGCACGACCCAGCAAAGCTACCTGACATTCCTGATCGGCGGGGAAGGCAACTACCTCACGCTCGATGCGATGCCGGTAAGCATCACGCCCGGCCGCTACCGCGATTTGGTGGTCACCGCCCGCACCGACGTGGCCCTCTCCGGGGTTTCCTTCACCGTGGAAACCGTCCCCGGGGCCGGGGTGGCGAAACTACAAGGGATCTATCCGATTTCCGGCCACCGGCCCGGATCGCTGGAGGTGTTTTACGACGAGCGGGCGCTGGCCGCCGGCAATCCGGTTAGAGTGGCGGCCACCTGCACGGGCGACGAGCAGTTTGCCGTTGGGCGGCGGCCCATCGCCGTGCTGCGGTATGATGTGACGGGAGCTGCAGGCGGCTTTTGCCGGGTGCGCTTGGCGGACGTCCGCGGGGTGCAGCGGCGGGATTTCGTGGCGCTCGCGGCAACCGAACTCGTGTTGCCGATGGCGGCCGGGTTTCACGCGCTCGACGGGACCATCGTGATCGGCGACCTGCCGGAGGCGAGCGTGTGGCTTAAAGGCGCGCCCACCCAGCCGTTGCCGAACCACGCGGTGTGGGTCGATCTGATGGCGGCGGTGGACGGCGAAGCGCCGACTGGATTGAACTGCCGGGTCGAATACCCGGCTGGCGCGGTGCGGGTGCTCGCGGTGGAGCCATACGAACCGGATGCCAACGTAGTGTGGAATCCGGATGGCCTGCGGTCCGGTTCGCTGGCGATTGCGGCCACACGCAATCCGGCCCGTACCGGCCCGGCGGGGCCACTGCGGGTGGCACGGATCTTGTTCGATTGGCGAGGCCTGCCGCCGGGTTTCGCGGGCAGCCTGGCGGTGCGGGACAGTGATGTGTTCGACCGCGCCGGTTGGGAAATCCAACGTTGGTTCGCGCCCGATGCCGAGGTGCCTTGGGAGATTTCCGCATTGCCCGCGCCGCAACTCGTGCTCGAGGCCCCGGCTACTTTGCCGGCCAACGCCAACCAGACGTTCAGCACGCCATTGCAGGTTGGCTGGGTGCCGCGGATGCCCACCTTGCTCACGGGCGAAGTGCGTTTCGATGAACGCATTCTTGGCTTGGAGGGAATTGCCACGGTGGGAGCGTATGCGGGCGGCGAGGTATGGATCGGTCCGACAGAAACCACGGGCCGCCGTCGTTTCGTGGCGACGGGGCTGGGCGCGGCCTTGGCCAAAGGCACGCTGGCACCGGTGCTGCGCTTCGATTGGAAGTTAAAGGACGCCTCGCCGGGAGCGGAATGGGTGTCGGTGGTGGTGGATGGCCTCGGCGTGGGTCCGGTGGGCGAGTATCATGCCAGTCCGACCTACGCCACTGCCGTGGCGGCGCTGGCACCAACGGATGCACCGGGAGTCACCGGACCGGTTGACGCACCCGCCGGGCCGTGCGACTTCGCCCTAACCAGTGGCGGCGGCACGGGCGCGTTTCGCTATCAGTTGGATGCGATGGCGGACAGCGGCTGGGTCACGTTCGCGGGCGGCACGTTCCGCTATTCGGCGGCCATGGCGGATGGCCTGCATGGGTTCCATTTCCAAGAACGCCAAGCGGATGGCAGTTGGGGGCCATCGTCCACTGCGGCGGTCGTGGTGGACCGGACCCCGCCGACGGTGGAGGCTGGAACCGACGTGGTGGCGGGTGGCGAGGTGAATTTGAGCGGTCGGGCGACCGATACTTTGTCCGGAGTTGCCCGCGTGGAATGGACGCAAACCGCCGGACCCGCCACCGCGACCTTGGTGTCGCCCGCCGCGCCGGGGTGTTGGTGCCAACTGCCTGTCGGGGGCACCTATGTTTTCAAACTCCGTGCTTGGGACCAGGCGGGCAACTTTGCGGATGATGCCGTAAACGTGGTTTGCGACCGCACGCCGCCGGCTGCCCCGTTCGTCGTGGGTCCGGCGAGCAGCATGGATGGCATGGTGACGTGGACGTGGACGTCGGGTGGCAGTGGCAGTGGCAGTTACCGCATGCGCCTAACCGGCGGCGGGATGGACAGTGGTTGGTTGGCGGTGAGCGGGACATCCTACACCCGCACCATGCCGCTGGCGGCGGGATCGCACACGCTGGCCGTGCAAGAGCGGGATGATGCTGGCAACTGGTCGATTTCCGGTTCCCATACCATCGTGGTCGGGGCTCCACCGGCCTTGGCGTTGAGCGGAGAACTGACGGTCACCGGGGACGGGGCACCGGTGGCGGAAGGCGCGGTGATGCCACCGGGCCTGCGCGTCATTGCGGTCAGTGGCCAGGTGGCGGACGCGCCGGGGCTCTTTGGCCATACGGAAATTTGGCTAAACGGGGTAAAGCTCGGAAGTTTCACGTCGCTCGGGTTTTCCGCCACAGGCCGCTTGGACGGCTTCTTCGAAGGCGCGGTCACGGTCAGCGTGCGGGTGCATGACAGGTTTGGCGAGGCCGTCGAGTTCACGCGGAATTTCACGGTGGTGGCGTCACTGGCGCGGCTGTCGTTCGGCAGCGAAGAACTCACCGCCACGCCGGGCGGGTTCTTGTACGTCCCGGTCATTCTCGATGCGCCGGTCACGCGCGTGGTCGGCTTCAGCGCCAGGCTCGATCTCCGCGGGTGCCCCGGCGTGCTGCGTCCGCTGGGGTTCTATCCGGTCGGCGACGGTCCTGACAACCTGATCCCCTGGCACCACGCGGACCTGTTCAAGAACTCCGGCTTGGTGCCGGTCCTTGCGCTCAATGCGTCGCGCATGGAACCGGTCACGGGACGGCGGGTCAGTATGGTTGCAGCGTTCCAAGTGATTGGCGCTCCCGGTTCGACGTGCGACCTGGCGCTCACCGGTGCCATTGGTTGCGGGCCGGTGTCGCCGTTCGAACGCCTGCCGGTGGATACCGTCGGCACCACCGTGCGGGTGCTGGACCCCGCGCCGGGGGAGGTGCGGTTCGCTTTGCTACCCGACCGCTTCGTGCCCTATCAATGGCAGTTTCTCACGGTCGTGGCAGACCCCATGGGCAAGTCGCTCGGTGGTTTCGACATCGACATTACCCTGCCACGCGACCGCTTCCGGCTGATGGAGGTGTTCACTGTTGACCCATCGGTTTCCTTCGTAATGCATCAGGTCCCCGGCAGCGATCTGATCCGGGTGGCGGGCACCCGTACGCCGCGGCTTGAAGGAACCCGCGATCCGGTGCCGTTGCTGTCCTTGAAATTCGAAGTTCGCGGCGATGCCGTGGCCGGAAATTCCGGCATCGGACTGGCCGCCCGCAGCCTGATGTTCGGAGCCGGCGAGCAAATCGCGCATGCGGCCGTGACGTGTCCGGTCCCCACCGTGCCCCTCAGTCCGGTCGAGCAACTGGTGGTGACCTGTGCTGATTCCGGTGGCCGGGAAGTCGCCCAGGGCCATGAATTTGAAACCGAAATGCGCCTGAACGTCGGCGCGGAGACACCCGATGCCATTCGTGGCTTGCTCACCTATGACCGCGACGAGGTGGTGCTGGAGGAGATGAGTCTGCAAGGCTCGCTGGCCGGAGCCGAGTTGTTGGTGGATACCGATGCCTTCGCGTGGGGCTACGTCGATTTTCTCGCGAGCCAATACCCTGGCACCTACACCTCGCCGGTGGGACAGGGGGCCTCGTTGCGCCTCCGCTGGCGGGCGGTGCATACGCCCATCGGCAGTTCCCCGATCACGCTGTTCAGCGATGGCGTTTCGCACGACCCCCTCATGGGTCCCAACTTCGGTCCCGGCCCGGCGTTCTTCGACTACGGACTCTATCCGCCCGACCACCTGCCCGACGCATGGGAGTTGACCCACTTTGGCGATCTTGCCGAGAATGACGACAGCGACGGGGATCGCGACGGGCGCTCCTCCTTCATGGAATGGGCGACGGGGCTCAATCCCGCGAGCGGCAACGACCCGGAGCCAACCCGTTTGACCAAGACTCCAAGCGGTTCGCTGCTACAGTACCGTCGGCTCAAGAACGCCCCGCCAGTGGATTACCTGCCGCAAGTCTCCACTGACCTCGCGGAGTGGCACTGGAACGGTGACGGATCGGGCGTCACCTTCACCACGGAATCCACCCCGCCGCTCGACAACGGCGACGGTACCGAAACCGCCACCGTGCGAATCCTCAACCCTGATGAGGCGAATCCCGCCGTTTACGGGCGCGTTCGCATCATGCCCCATCCATGAGTTCGAATCAGCATGATTCCGGCGAGAGGGCGGGTCTGAAACGACGGCCACCGGCACCATTCCCGCTCGGCAGAAACCATTTTTATTTTTTGGAGAATTCCGCTTGACGGCAGCATTCGGGTGACTAGCTTCCTTGCCCTCGCACCCGAATTTTTCCAGCTCATGGCAGGTATTTGGAGCATCAGAGGCACCCGCATCCGTTCCGGGCGGACCCCCGTCCGTGGCCCATGATCTCCGATCCGCAGCTTGGCTTGCGAAGGCGCAGGGAGCCCCAAAGCAATGATCTATCAGCAATAATCTATCAGCCAGACACCAGAGAAATACAACATGACCGAACAACACACGACCGTATCCACCAGCTCACTGCAACAAGAAGGCCGCACCTTCCCGCCGCCCGCCGAGGCAGTCAGCCGGGCCTACCTCAACGCCGAACAGTACCAGACAATGTATGAGAGTTCCATCAAGGAACCCGACAAGTTCTGGCTCGGGCAAACCGCCACTCTCGATTGGTTCAAGCCGCCGACGGAAGCCCGCAAATTCACCTGGGACACCGCCGCGCGCCGGATCGAGCACACCTGGTTCAAGGATGGCCAGCTCAACGTCAGCGTCAACTGCCTTGACCGCCATGTGAATGCCGGCCAGGGCGACAAGGTGGCGCTCATCTTCCAGGGTGAGCCGGAGGAGGACGTTACCAAAATCACCTACCGCCAGCTCCTCGCCGAGGTCTGCAAGCTCGCCAATGTGCTCAAATCCCACGGGGTGAAGAAAGGCGACCGCGTGGCCATCTACATGCCGATGGTGCTCGAACTGCCCATCGCCATGCTCGCTTGCACCCGCATCGGGGCGGTTCACTCCATCGTGTTCGGCGGCTTCAGCGCGGACTCCCTCGCCGACCGGATCAACGATTCCACCTGCAAGCTGCTCATCACCGCCAACTGCGGCCTGCGGGCCGGCAAGACCATCCCGCTCAAGGCCATCGCTGACGAAGCGCTCAAGAACTGCCCGAGCATCGAGAAGGTGCTCGTTTACAAGCGCAATGACAGCCCCTGTGAAATGGCCGCCGGCCGCGACCTGTGGTGGCACGACGTGATGGCAAATGCCGCCGCCGAATGCACGCCGGAAGTGATGAACGCCGAGGATTACCTCTTCATGCTCTACACCTCCGGTTCCACCGGAAAACCCAAGGGCGTCGTCCATTCCACCGCCGGCTACCTGCTCTATTGCGCGTTGACGACCAAGTACGTCTTCGACATCCATGACGGCGACGTCTTCTGGTGTACCGCCGACATCGGCTGGGTGACCGGCCACAGTTATATCGTGTATGGTCCGCTGTGCAACGGCTTCACCAGTGTCATGTTCGAGGGCGTGCCCACGTTCCCCGACGCCGGCCGCTTCTGGCAGATCGTCGAGAAGTTCAAAGTCACCCAGTTCTACACCGCGCCCACGGCGATCCGTTCGCTCATCCGCCTCGGCGAGGATTGGCCGAACAAGTATGATATGAGTTCGCTCAAAACACTCGGCTCCGTCGGCGAACCCATCAATCCCGAGGCCTGGATGTGGTATCACCGCGTCATCGGCAAGGAAAAATGCCCGATCGTGGACACCTGGTGGCAGACCGAAACGGGTGGCCATCTCATCGCGCCCTTGCCCGGCGCGCACACGCTCAAACCCGGCAGTGCCAGCCGCCCGTTCTTCGGCGTCGAACCGGTCGTCCTGCGCGATGACGGCGTGGAATGCGCTCCGAACGAAGGCGGCAAACTTTGCATCAGGAAACCGTGGCCCGGCATGATGCGGACCACTTGGGGTGACCATGACCGGTTCATCGACACCTACTTCACGATGTATCCTAACATCTACTTCACGGGCGATGGCTGCCGCGTGGATCCGGACGGCGACTATTGGCTCATGGGGCGCGTTGACGACGTGGTGAACGTCTCCGGCCACCGCATCGGCACTGCGGAGGTTGAAAGCGCCTTGGTCAGCCACCCGAAGGTCTCCGAGGCCGCCGTGGCACCGATGCCGCACGACACCAAAGGCCAGGGCTTGTACGCCTTTGTGACTCTCAAGGAAGGCGTCGAAGAGAGTGACGCCCTCAAAAAGGAACTCGTCATGCATGTCCGCAAGGAAATCGGACCGATTGCCGCCCCGGACAAAATCCAGTTCGCACCGGGCCTGCCGAAGACCCGCTCGGGAAAAATCATGCGCCGCATCCTGCGCAAGATCGCCGAAAATGCCGTGGATGAAATTGGTGACACCTCCACGCTGGCCGATCCGCATGTGGTGGAAGCCTTGGTGCAGGGCAAGCAATAGACCCATTCGATTCTCGCCCGCCCGCTCCCCATCTGCGGGAGCGGGCGCGGGCGAGGAAAGCCGGGGCGTTTATCTAACAACATCCTGCGAACCCTATCCATGAGCAACCAAACCAACCTCAGCCAACCGGTGGCAGCCAACCGCGGTTGGACCGTGACCTTCTCCGGCCTTGGCATCAACCTCGCGCTCGGCATCCTCTACGCCTGGAGCCTCACCAAGGGAGCCATCGAAAAGGAGTTCGGCTGGCAAGGCACCCAGCTCAATGACCCCTTTGCCCTCTGCTGTCTGGTCTTTGCCTTCGCCATGATTGTGGCCGGGCGCTGTCAGGACAAACTCGGCCCGCGCATCACCGCGTCCATCGGCGGCCTGCTCGTCGGCGCCGGGTTCCTGCTCTGCTCGACCACCAACAGTTATGGCGTCTGGCTGTTAGGCTTCGGCGTGCTGGCGGGCATCGGCATCGGCTTCGGTTATTCGTCCGCCACGCCGCCCGCGCTGAAGTGGTTTCCACCGTCCAAGACCGGCATGATTGCCGGCCTCGTCGTGGCCGGTTTTGGTCTCGCGCCGGTGTATCTCGCGCCGACGTCGCAGTATTTGTTAGGTGCGTTTCATGTGCAGGGGACCATGCTCATCCTTGGCATCGCCTTCGCGGCCATCGTCTGTGGCCTGGCTCAATTGCTGGTGAATCCGCCGCCGGGCTACGTCGCCGGTCCGACGCCCGCCCCGGGGGCAGCCGCGAAAGCCGCAGCCGCCAGCGCCACCCCGGGCGAAATCCTGCGCCAGCCGACGTTCTGGCTGCTGTGGGTGATTTACTTCATCGGCTCGGGTGCGGGCTTGATGGTGATCGGCAGCATCAGCGGCATGGCCAAGAAAAGTATGGGCACGGCGGCATTCATCGCGGTGGCGATCATGGCCATCGGCAATGCCGGCGGACGCATTCTCGCCGGCACTCTATCCGACAAGATCGGACGGCGTTGGACCTTGTGCCTGGTGCTGCTGATCCAGGCCTTGCTGATGTGCGTCGCAATCCCCGTGACCGCCTCCAAGGATATGCCTGCCGTGGTCATCGTGCTGATGGCCGCCTTGATCGGCGCGAATTACGGCGCCAATCTCGCCCTCTTCCCCTCCTATACCAAAGACCTCTGGGGCCTCAAGAACTTCGGCATGAACTACGGTGTCTTGTTCACTGCCTGGGGTGTGGGCGGCCTGGTCCTGCCCCGCCTGCAGCAAACCCTAACCGCCGGCAGTGGCGGCAGCTACACCTCGTCGTTCATCACCGCCGGCGTGCTGCTGCTCGTCGGCACCGCCCTGACCTTCCTCATCAAGCCGCCGCCGCCGAAATCCGCAGCACAGAGTTAGACCGCGCCAGGCCGAGCGTGGCTGCGGCGTCCCGCCGCAGGCCGTGGTTGCGCCGTCTCGGCGCAACCTCAATCCGATACTCCCCAGCCCCCGTCCACCCCCGAACTTCCACCTCCCGACAGGCTGGAAGCCCAATCCGGTTCGCGTAGTGCTGGAGGACAGCCGTCCCGACTGTTACGTAAGCCGTATAGGCCCCAGCCCCAACCTCCTCTCCCAACCCCTCACCGCATGGACTCAGGAAAGTGCCATCCCGCTCCACTCCTTCGCCGTCTGCTCTGATGGCGATCTCGGCTCCCGACCCATCACCGCTGTAATCCTCGACAACAGCACGCATCGCGTCCATTGATCGTGCCGCATGACAATGGCGCCTATTTCAAGGACCGCACCTCCTCGAAAAACATCCAGTTCCCCTATTACGACACCTTCTCGACCCCACCCCGTTTCTCGTCCGTCGCACGACCTGTAGCGTCGGTCTGTGACCGTCGCTAACTGGCCCCGCGGCCGGAAAGTCAATGATAGGCCACGGTGGTGACATTCACCTCTCCTTCGCATCGACGCTCACAGAGCGCCGCTACAAGGCACCCCATTCATTTCAACTCCTCCTCGATCCCTCCCCACTTCCTGTCCGTCGCCATCACGAAGCGGCACTTGCCGTCACTGAGTTCCGCCCACAGTTCGCCCATGGCGCGGTCCATCTTGGCGGCGGCATAGCGGTCGGCACCCTGATTTCGAATCGAAGTCGCCGCTTCGCGGGTAGTAGTGGTGCTGGAAATCCGCTTCGCCGAAACGCCCGTCGTAATCCCGGTCCGGCGCGTAGGCATCCGGACGAAATCCGATCCAGGCCTCAACCCACCGTCGAATTCGATTTGACATCCATCCGTCAATGACGGATGTTCACCCGTGTGCGACTCACCTTCAAGGAAACCTCGTTCTTCACCCGACAGATCACCGAACTCCTGTCCGACGAAGAACTCAACGCCCTGCAATGGGCGCTCATGGCCAATCCTGAAAGTGGCGATCTCATTCGCGGTTCCGGCGGGCTCCGCAAGCTGCGCTGGGCAGGTTCAGGCCGGGGCAAACGTGGCGGCTTGCGCGTGATCTACTACTGGCACGTGCCGGACAGCATCCTCCTTCTTCTTCTCGCCTACCCCAAGAACGAACAGGAAAACCTCACTCAGACTCAAATTATTGTCCTCAAATCCATCATCGAAAGCGAATTCCCATGAAAGACGAACTCTTCCTACAACTCGCCGCCAGCCTCAAGGAAGGCGGTGCCATCCTGCGCGGAAAGAAGAACCCCGCACGCAGCACCACCCTGCAATCGCCTGATGCCAAAGCCGTGCGCAACAAACTCGGCCTCAGCCAGAGCCAGTTTGCCTCCCTCATCGGCATCAGCCCCCGCACCCTCCAAAACTGGGAACAAGGCCACCGCCATCCCGAAGGCACCGCCCGCGCCCTCCTCCGCGTCGCCGAGTGCCATCCCCAAATGGTGCTGGAGGCCCTCCATCGGTGAAATGCGAGACCTGTGACATTTCAGGCAGACACCTTCGCCCGCCACCTGACTCCGCAGACAAAACGAGCCGTGCGCAAAGAGTTGGCGCGAAAAGGCCCTCAAGCATGGCGACCGCCGCGCGGTCCGCGAGCAGCAGGCGCAGTCCGCCCTGATTTTCCAATAGGTTGCGGGTCGCAGCGGCGATCAGCGACGGCCACAGACCGCCGCGGTTTTTCCGGCTAACCGATGAAGGGGCGGGTGGGGGGCGGGGAGTTGGAACTCGCGGCGGATGGGTTGGGTGGCGGGATCGGGGTGGGGCCATTCGGCGGCGAACTGGAGTCACATGCGGCCGGCGGTGGGAGTCAATGGGATGAGAAAGGGAAGAAGCATGCGGCGCGGTTCTTGCGCGGTGCATTGGCAGGTGGGTGAGGACGCCCACGCTCCTTGAGCAGAGAGTTAGACCGTGCTTGACGAGCGTGGCTGCGGCGTCCCGGCGCAGGCCGTGGTGGTGCCGTCTCGGCGCAACCTCCACCCGATACTCCCCAGACCTACGCCCCCCGAACAACCCACCTGTCGCTCCCACGCGCGGCGGTCCCGCAAGCAATCTCCAGAAAGCCAGCGGATGCCCCGACAATCAGAGAATGTGCGGAGCATTGAATCGAGACTTTGTCCTAACCTTCTTGCCCGAAGAGTTCCATCTCAGGAAGATTTCTGGTCTAACAGGTAGCCAATCGATTTATGCATCAATCAACCACCATTGACAAACGACCAGTCCGCCTCGCGCGGCTGTTCTGCCTCACCACCATCATTGCCTCCGCCCCCGGCGCGTACGCGCAGCAAGGCTGGAAACTGTCCGACCAACTGACGCTCCGGGCGGATCTCACGCTGAAGGAAACCTACGACGACAATGTTTACATTCTGGACACCGCGCCATATCCTGGCCTGACACCGCCTGCCGGTTTCACCATCAGCAAGCCGCGGCAGGACTCGCTGGTCACCAGCATTACGCCCAGTTTGGCCATGAACTACAAGCCCTGCGCGGAGTTCACGGCGACCTTGTCGTATGCGCCGGAATTCACCTGGTATGCAAGCGCGCACTCGGAGGACTATGTGGCGCATCGTGGCGCGCTCAATTTCAGCGGCAAGTTTGACGAGGTGACCTATGACTGGCTCAACAGCGCAGTCTGGATCGACGGCAACAATTTTGGTCCCGTGACGATGCGGCCCGGCGATTGCCGCTGCGTCGGCGGCATCCCGCTGCGCGACCGCCGCGACGCCGCCATTTACCGCGACAGTCTCAAGGTCACGATTCCCATCGGCGACTGGTTCATTCGTCCCGTGGTTTCCAGCTACGTCCATGATTTCCAGACCGAGCAGATGGCAAATCTGGCGGTGAACAAGAACAGTTTCTTTTACGACAACTACATTGACCGTTGGGAGGTGAACGGAGGTGTGGACCTCGGCTACGAGGTGTTTGACCAAACCGATCTGGTCGTGGGCTACCGGTACGGCCACCAAAATCAGGGCACCGTTCCGATCCAAAACGCGGCGGGCAATGTCGTCATCAACGACAGCCCCTACATCAGCGATTACCAACGGTTTCTCGTTGGTGTTGAAGGCACGCCCGCGCCGTGGGTGAAACTCGCCGTGCTGGCGGGGCCGGAGCTGCGCGACTGGGAACAACCCACTCCCGCCGGTTTCAACCGCGACGAGGTGCTCTGGTATGTGGACGCCCTCGTGACGCTGCTGCCCACCAAGGACGACACCCTCACGTTCAAGATGACACGCTTCGAGCAACCGGCGTTCACCAGTCAGAGTGTCTATGAAGACATCAAGTACGACCTCACCTGGCGGCACAAGTTCTCCGACAAGTTCACCGCCGGCGCGGGCTTCACGCTCTACGACGGCGACTGGCAAGCGCCCGTCGCCCGCGAGGACTGGATCTACACCCCGAGCCTGATGGCCAGCTACGCGTTCAGCCCCAACCTAACTGCCGAGGCGGCATGGTCGTATGACAACGCGGTGAACCAGGTGACGCCGATTTCCGGCACCTCAACGCAATACGCTGATGGCCGCGAGTACCGGCGCAACCTCTTTTCTATCGCGTTGAAATACACATTCTAGCCTTGGAGCCCCGCCGCGGCGCTGGTCCTGGCGGCACTGGGCATCAAACGAACTCTGCATGGCCACCGCGACCGTCACCTGCTGCCCGACTGCAACGTAAATCCGGTTCCGGCTGCGAGAGGGTCAGCCTTATTCTCATGGCTCATTCTCCGGGCTGGATAAACTCAAGGCTGCAGGCGTGCCCGATAAAACCGCCGCGGCTGTGATCCTGTATCGGGATCGGAAAGGACCAGCGTCCCGCTGCCAAGCACCACCGTCGTCAAATTCTGCCACTGAACCAGGTCGGCGGAGAACTCGACCACCACACGGCTGCCGGGCGTGCCGCTCAACGTGAATTGGAACCGGCCGTCCGGCAATCGCGTGCCGGCCACCAAGTTCACCGGCCCCGGCTGATTCACCGCCAGCGTGGCCGAGCTGCTGACGCTTCCCACGCCGTTGGTCACGATGACGGAATAACCGCCCGCCTGGCCGAGGCCGACGTTGTCCAGCGTCAGCACCGCGCTGGTCTTGCCGGGGAGTGGCGAGCCATTGAAGCGCCATTGATACTGGAGCGGTTCGCCGCCGCTCGCCACGACCGCGAAGGTCGCCGGGGAACCCAACGTGACCGACTGGTTCTGCGGGCCGAGCACGACCAACGGCATCTCGCTTGGCTCCGCAGTAAGGCGATAATTGTCGAAGACCATGGCGTTATTGCCGGGAAAATACGCGTCGGCCGGCAGCCAGACCGCATCGAGGTCACCGAGGTTCAGCGCGGCGCCGGTGGTGGTGATGGGCAACTCTGCGAGCATGGCTTCGCCGTCCAAGCTGGCGATCCATCGGTTGCGTGCAAAATCCATCGTGATCACCAACTCGTAAATCGTGCCGTTCTCAAAGGAGCCGCCCGTAAAATGATAACCGGTGCCATCGTCCAGCCGGTAATAAATGCTGAGGTCGGCGTTGTCGAAATCGAGCGAGAACAAGCGCTGCCCACTGAGGTTGTAAACCGACCAATCGAAACTGTCATACGCAAAATTCGAGGAGTCCACGATCCCCATCATGACCGAGAACCGAACGACCGGTCGCGAATTGGTTTGGGGCGTGAAATTCAACGGCCGCCACAAGAACAGGTCTTCGCCGTAGTAGGAAGTCTGGCCGAGGTAGGCTTGCTGACCGGAACCGGGAAAGTAACCGTACACGATTCCGTTTTCGCCGTAACCGGATCGCTGCCAGCCGCCTTGGCCGGCCAGCGGGTAGAAGGGGCTGAAGCCTTGCGCTGCTTCGAAGCCCGTCTCATAGATGATCTGTGGTGCCAGCGTTGGCAGCAGTTTCAACATGAGGTTTCCGTTATCCCCGCCATAACCGTCCACGGCGATCCGGTAAGTTGTCCCCGGGGTGGCCGTGAAGGTCAGCCGACTGGTGCGGTCTTCGCGGACATCGTCGTTGCTGGCGACCTCCGTCAGCGCATTCACGGCGCTGCCGGTGTAAACCGCCAGCGTGGTGTCGAAACTGCTGCCCGCTGTATCCAAGGCCCACGTCCCGCTGCTGGGCGCGGTCCAGCGATACCAGACCGAGCGCTCGCCGGGATCGCCGGCGTGCGCCGGTTCGCCGGTTTCCTTGGTGGCAGTCACGTTCTGGCCGGCGATGATCGCCGCCGAACCGCTGAGCACTTGCGCGCCGGCGAATGGATCGTTGGCAGGGCCGCTCGTGACGGTGAACGATTGGCCGCTCACGGCGGTGCCGTTGGGTGTCGTCACACTGAACGGACCGGAGTTGACGCCGAGCGGCACCGTGAGCGTGATCTGCGTGGCGGAATCCGCCGTGAACGTGGTAACCAGCACGCCGTTCAACCGCACGCCGGTGGTGCCCGTGAGATTAAGTCCGGTGAGCACGACCGCGCTGCCGATGCCGCCGCCGAGAGGAGCAAACGAAGTGATCGAAGGCGGATTCGGTGTGAACGCCCAATTCAGCGTCGTGGTACCGCTGTCGCCGTTGCGACCATCCACAGCGATCCGATAAATGGTGCCTGCCACGGCGGTGAAAGTTGCCCGGCTGATCGTCCCCGGACTTGAATCGTCGTTGCTTGCCACCAATGCCAGCGCTCCGACGGGGTTGCCCGTGTAAATCCCGAGCACCGTGTCGAAGTTGCTGCCCTGCGTGTCGAAGGTCCACAGGCCGTTGGCTGGCGCGGTCCAAGCATACCAAACGGATCGTCCGCCGGGATTGCCCGCATGGTTCGGCTCATTGACTTCCTTCGACGCGTCCGTGTTCCGTCCCGACACGCTGCCGGAATTCCCCGCGATGACCTGTGCGCTGGCAAACGCATCGTTGGCCGGTGCGTTCACCACGGTGAAACTCGCCGCGCTCACGACCGAGCCGGCGGGAGCGATCACTTCAAGCGGACCGCTCGTCGCATTCGCGGGCACGGTAGCGGTGATCTGAACGGCGGAGTTGACCGTGAAACTCGCCGTCAGTCCGTTGAATCGCACTGCGCTAGCGCCGTTGAAGTTGGCGCCGTTGATCGTGACCGACGTGCCGGGCGTGCCGCGCGGCGGTGAAAAGCCGCTGATCGTCGGTGCCGTGGTTGCCGCCCAGTTCAAGACCACGTTGCCGGAACTCGCGCTCGCTGCCGTACCGCCCTGGCTGCGGAAGCCATCCACCGCAATGCGATAAACCGTGCCGGCCACCGCCACGAACCGGAGGCTGCTGTTCGTTGCGCCGGCCGTATCGTCGCCGTTGGCGATCAACGTCAGCGTGCTGACACTGTTGCCGGTGTAAACCGCCAGCACCGTATCGAAACTGCTGCCAAGGGTGGTGAACTGCCAGGCCCCGGCGCTCGGCGCGGTCCAGCGATACCACACCGATTTGCCGCCCGGATTGCCGACATGATCGAGTTCGTTGACTTCCTTGGTCGCAGCGGCGTTGTTCCCCGAAACGGTCCCCGTGTTGCCGGAAATGACTTGAGCATTGGCGAAATTGTCGTTCGCCGGTGGCACCAGCGCGGTGAAGGTCGTGGCGCTGGTCACCGTCCCGCCAGGCGTCGTGACCGAGAGCGTTCCCGTGGTCGCACCGGCCGGGACGGTCGCGTTGATCTGGACTGCGGAGTTGGCGGTGAAACTCGCGCCCACGCCATTGAAACGCACGGCCGTCGCCCCAGTGAAATTGGTGCCGTTGATCGTCACGTTCGCACCCGGCGCTCCGCTGGCCGGCGAAAACCCGCTGAGGCTCGGCACCGGCACCACCGTGAAACTGGTCGTGCTGTTGGTCGTGCCGCTGGGCGTCGTCACACTGATCGGCCCGGTGGCCGCGCCGGCTGGAACCGTCGCCGTGATGCGAAGCACAGAATCCACGGTGAACGTGGCGCTCACGCCGTTGAAACGCGCGGCGGTGGCACCCGTTAGGTTGGCACCGTTGAGGATGACACTGGTTCCCACCCCGCCGGTGTCGGGCGTGAAGCTCGTGATGCTCGGCTGCGTCGTCACGGTGAAAACGTTCGGACTGGTCGCCGTGCCTGCCGGAGTGGTGACCGTGATGCGTCCGCTGGTGGCACCCGTCGGCACGGCCACGGTGATTTGCACCGCCGAATTCACGGTGAACCCCGGCGCGTTCACGTTGTTGAACTTCACTGCGGTGGCCCCGTTGAGATGCGCGCCGACAAGCACCACCGTGGCACCGACCGCGCCGCTGCCGGGCGTGACACTGGTGATGGCTGGCGTCAACTGCACCGTGAAGTCCGTGGCGCTCGTCGCCGTGCCTGCCGGCACCGTGACGGAAATTCGGCCCGTCGTCGCGCCAGCGGGCACGGTGGTCGAAATCTGCGTGGCGGAATCCACGGTGAACGTGGCGGCAACGCCGTTGAACTGCACGGCCGTGACGCCGTTGAACTTGGTTCCCGTGATGATGACGTTCGCGCCCACGCCGCCGCTGGCCGGATCGAACGAGGTGATCGTGGACTGATCCGGACTGGGCACTGCCTGCAAGGCCTGCACGGCCATCACGATTCCGACGCCGGAGTCCCGATCCGCGCCCGCCGCCTCAATATCGAGCGCCGTGCCCGTGAGGATGGAGCGCATCTGGCTCGGAGTGAGTGCCGGATTGTAGGACTTGAGCAGCGCGGCGACGGCACCGGCATGAGGCGCTGCGGCCGACGTGCCGAAGAACGGGTTCAATCCGCTGTCGGCGGGCAACGTCGTCAGGACGCCATCCGCCGCGGCGATGTCCGGCTTCTGCCAGACGGTGCCGCCGGTGGCCGAGAAATTACCGGGCGTGATTGGCGTGCCGTCGGCGTTGAAGAAGACGCGCCGCAGGCCGTCGGAACTGAAAGTCTCCACGGGATTCTTGGTATTGCCCGTGAACGCAAGCGGGAAAGAAGTGTTCGCATCCACGGCCGCGACCGTGAACGCGTCCTTGGCCGCGTTGTGTCCGCGGGTGCTGCCCGACGTGCTGATCGCTAACCGGCCCCGGCCCGCTTCCAGATGCAGATAGCGTGCGGCGCCGCCGAACTTCACAATCAGAATCCGCTCGCCGTCATTCGCCTTGGGCACGGACTCATACGGATCCTGCGTGCCGTTTTGGGTCGTGTTGCCGGCCGCGATAATGCTGTCACCGGCGGCGTTCACCACATAGACATCATAGTCGTTCGCCGCAGCGCCCAACGGGTCGGCCCAGAACAGATTGATGCGACCGCCCTTGGTGGCGATGTTTTCCGTCGCCGTGCCGAAACTGTGCAGGCGGCCCTGCGATTGCCCGCCGGCGGTGAAATCGCCCCCGTCCACGAAATCGCCCTCCCAGGTGCCCGAGGTGTTGTCATTCTTGTTGCCGGAATTCGCCGCCGATGAAAAAAACAGCGCCCCGTCCGCAGTTACCGCATTGACCGCTTGCGCGATCACCCCGTCTTGGAACCCCGATTCGTTGAAATACGTCACGTCATCAATGATGATGTCACACCGGTTCGCGAAGCGCAGGTCGCGGATGTTTTGCGCAAAGGACGCCGGGCTGCCGAAGCCGGTCGCATAAAACAATTCCGCCCCTGGCGCGAGATCGTGGACGATCTCCAACATCGCCGTCCCCTCCCCGCTGCCCGGGACGCCGCTTTGCCCGGTACGCACCGTGACCGTGCCGAGATCGCCAGAAGCCTGCGAGGCCGCCAGATGATCAACGCTATCCGACATCACCCCGACTTTCACGCCCGCACCGGTGACGTTGAACTGCGTGCGTGCGGTGTCCGCACGATGCGCCACGTCACCTTCCGAAGTGACGCTGCCAACATTCGTGACCGCTTCGACCGCAGGGCGAATGAATGTCACGTCTTCGCGTGCCGCAAGTGCCTCGATCTGGGCCAGGGGAAGCCGCGCGCGAATGGCGTTGAACTGTTCAAAGTGGTTGACGACTTTGCCGCCGAGGGCCGCGATGCTTTGCAATAACTCGTCGCTGACCTTCGCATCAATGTCCGTCAGCACGCGCTCGTCATCGTCTTTATCGAGATCGACGCGCAGAGTGCCCACCCCCTCTGCCAGGGGTCCACCCCGTCGCATCTTCTCGCCATCGATCAACTGCGAGTCCATCTTCTGTTGTGCGGGAGTCCGGCGCAACTTGGCGACCTGCAAGGCCTGGACTTGCTTCCAGACGCCGGCGCTCACCGGCGCTGCGGTGACGGGTGCCGCCCGCTGCGAGTTTCCCATGACCGGCTCCGCGTTCTCGGACGGCTGTGTGGAAGCATCGGTCGCGGTCGCGAGGCCGGTCGTGGGCCCTTCATTCCGGGCGGCGGCCCGCACCGGTTCCGGGCGGCCGGGGGTGTCGGAACGGAGCGCCGCTGCTCCATTGGCCGGGTCCGCTCCGTCCTCGCGCGACCACCGGGTTCGCAGCGCGCAGAAGCAGCAGAGGATGACCAGCAACAGCCCGAATCCAGCGAGTGGAACGACGAACTTGCGCATGAAAACCACGGTTGAGAAATTGCTTTTGAGGTTGGGGTGCATGGCGAAACTGACTGTTAACTGACTGTGATGGGCCCGCCTAACGAGGCGGTGCCGGTGACGATGATTTATGATTCGTGATTTTGAATTTCAACCGGGATGAAAGCCGTTGTGAGAGCCGGTGGCCGAACCGGAGGGCGGGGGTGATTCGCGTTGAGTTGGGTCCATCTGTGGGGGTCACTCCACCTCGATTCGATAGAACTTGGCCGGGCCCGAGGCGGCGGAGTCGGTGTAGGTGGTGAAGGCCGAATCAGCCAGCACCCCGGTTTTCAGGACGGTCGGGAAAGTGGTACCGGGCCCGAGGCTGGAGCCGCAGCGGATCGTGTAGCGTTTGCCGGGAACACTGGTCCACCCCAGGGTGAAGACGCCGCCGGAAACCGCGCCGATGCCGCGCAGCCGGAAGGCCGAAGTCGCTTGCTTCGGGTTGGTGCCGGCGAAGTACTCGAAGCGGTCCAGCAGCCCGTCCCCGTCGCGATCCGAAGTGGCGGTTAGAACCAAGCCGTTGGAGTTGATCCAAGCATCTGGAACGCCCCACGGGTTGCCAGGGGCGGGGTACGGAAAGGCGATGGACTGGGTGGCCACGGACTGTGAGCCGAGGGTTGCGCCGCCGGTGGGACTGGTTAGCGTGAGCTGGAAAAGCAGTGGGCTGCTGACGCTTGTGGAGGGCCGCAGGGTTACCGTGCCGGTGGCTGTGACTTGGCCGTCGGCGAAGGTGAGCACACCGCTGGCGGCTTGATAGTGGGTACCGGCGATGGCGGTGCCGTTGGTGGTGTTATAGCTCACACTTACCGCCCCGGCCATGCCCTTGGTGCGGCGCACCTCGAATTCGACGAGCCCAAGGGCGAGGTGCGAATAAAACACGGGAGCAGCGAAGGCCAGCGTGCCGCGGGCCGCCGCATGGGAATACTCATAGGCCCCGAGGTCTGGCAAGGCGCTGCCGTCGTTGTTGCCGTCGAGCGGCCGCGGCCGACCGTCCAAGTCCTCGGAGGAGGAATGGGTGGCGTCGCCGGCGTCAATGCACGGCGAAGTGCCTTGCAGGTGAAAATCGCCGCCGTCAGTCGAGACAAACCGCGGATCGAGCGCGACGTCTGTCAGATGGCTCAACGGTCCCGCCGGAGTGCCATAGGAGCCGCTCAGTTGGTAATCCAAACCGTTATTGGAGTAAAAATCGTTTTTGACCAGCACGGGACTGGCCACGCTGCCGTTCTGGTTGATGATGCCGCTGGAATTGTAGGCGACGATGTTGTTGGCGAGGAACAGGTTAGGTGTTTGATAGACCATGGTGAAAATCCCGCCGCCATTGTTGAGGCCGAAGTAGTCGGCGGTGTTGCCGAGGATCGAGTTGTTAGCCACCCACAGGGGGCCGTCGCTGGCTTGTCCGCAGAGGAGGGCGAGTCCGCCACCATAGCCACCGCCGGTGAGGGTGCCGGCACGGTTGAGGGCCACCAGGTTGTTGCTGAGCCGCCCGCCGCAATACAGCACATGGATGCCGGCCCCCTGGTCCGAGGTGAGGTTGCGATAGATCGCGTTGTTCGCCAGCAACAGGTAGTCCAGCGGTGCCCATGAGAGCGAGGTGCTGTTGAGCAACTTGGCGCCGTGTCCGGTGTTGTCGCGGATGATGCAGTTGCGGATGCGCGGCTTGCTGGCGGAGCCATAGATTCCGCCGCCGTCGGACGCGGTGTTGGTGTGGAGTTCACAGGCTTCGATGAACGCCAGCGAATGATCCAGGTGGATGGCTCCGCCCACCCCGCCGCCGTCAGCACCGGCCCGGTTGTTGTCGATCAAACAATTGCGGATGGTAGGGCTGCCGCCGAAAATCCCGATCCCGGCGCCGAGATTGGCGGTGTTTTCATAAATCCGGCAGTTTGCCACCAGCGTGCCGGCCTGGTAACATTCGAGGCCACCGCCCTGGTCAGTGAACGTCGTCACCAGGCGCCCGCCGGTGATCTGGAAGCCGTCCACCGTGTTGAGCTGATAGCCGCCGTAGGCAAGCACCACGCGGCCGGCATTGCCGCCGTTCAAGCGCGAGACATTGGTGGTGAAATCACGCTGGGCACGCAGCGTCTCGGTCCCTTTGAAGCCGCCATATAGGTGGATGAAGGGAGGCAGGGTCAGGTTTTCGGGGTAAGTGCCTGCGGCAACCCACACCTCGCCGCCGGCGGTCACATGCTGTGGCTTGACGTAGTTGTCCGCGATGGCCTGGATGGCTGCTCCCGCCGTGCGCTTGGCGCTGGCCCAGGTCGCGCCGCTGGCGCTGTCGTTGCCGGTCGGGCTGACCCGGATGATCCGTGGCGTGGTGCTCCACACGGTGCCGTCGAATTCATCGGCGCCGAGGTCCACCCGCCCGTCGCTGACCCGGGTCCGTCCGTCCATGTCCGTCCAGGTGGCTTGGCTGAAGCTGGTATCGCCAGAGTTGATGCAGGGGGAGGCGGGCAACAGGTGCAAATCCCCGTAAGGCTCGCCCACCAAGCGCGGATCGACGGCAAGATTCCCATTCTGGCCGGTGGCGACGGGGATGCCGTCGTAATCGAGCGCGTTGCCGAAGACGAGGTTGCACAGCGGCGTGATGCCCCCCCCGGCGACGAGGGCCGAACGGGCGACGCCGCAGGTGTTGAAGGCGATCAGGTTGTTGGTGAGCCGGACGTTGTTGCAGCCGATGGAGCACACGGCGGGTCCGTTGTTGCCGACCAGCGTGTTGTTGATGAGTGGAGGATTGTCCGACACCCCACCGACGAGCAGGATGCCGCCGGCCTGCAGGCCGCCATTGGCGGTGATCGTGTTGTTGGCGATCAAGGCCGCCATGCCGCCGTCAACGCACGCGATGCCGCCGCCGCCGATACTCCGGTCACCGAGCGGTGCTTCGGTACACAGATTTGAGCTGATCAGGTTGTTGAGGATGGTGGGCTCACTGCCGCCGTCCTTCGCCGCGATCCCGCCGCCGTTTTCCTCCGCCCGGTTGCGGAAGATGATATTGCCGAGGATCAGCGGTGAGGAACCCGTGGTGCCCGCGCTGTCGCCGCCCATCGCGGCGATGCCCCCGCCGTCGGCCTCGTCCCCGCTGCTGAGATTGTCAGCGATGTAATTGTTCACGATCACCGCATCCGCCCCGTTGTAACAGCAGATGCCGCCGCCCGGCCCGGCCGAGACGTTGCCGGTGATGACATTGTTAGCGATGGTCGGCTGCGTCGCGGTGCAGGCGACGCCGCCGCCCAATATGCCCAGCCCGTTGCGGATGACAAAGCCGTCGATCCGCGTTGCTGGAGTGGCAAAGGGGAAGTCGCAGCGGACCACGACGCCCCCCTTGCCACCGTCGAGCACCGTCGGGCGCAACGCCCAGTCACGCTGGTCGCGAACGCTCTCCGTGCCCGCAAAGCCGCCGTAAAGCCCCACTTCGTTTTTCAACCGGATCCGCTCGGCATAAATGCCTTGTGCCACCCAAATCTCATCGCCGGCGGTGGCCGCATTGAGGGCGGCGGTCACACTTCGTTTGGCCCTGGACCACGCCAGGCCATCGGCGGTGTCGGCCCCGGTGGGGGTGACCCGCAGCACCGCCGCGCCGGCAAATCCATGGCTAGTCACCAGCAACAGGGACAGTCCCAAATTCAACGGCCTCGAAGGGTAGGTTGGGTTCGAGTGATTCATGACTGCTAAGAAATTGCATTTCAGGGTGACCCGCATGCGAAAGCGAAAGCGGGGCTCGCAGAGCGGGAAAAAGGGGGAGTGACGGTCAGTCCGAAAGCGCCATGCGGTAGAAGCGGGCGGGGGCGCTCGTGGTCGAGAGGGTTTGGGTCCAGGGACTGCCATTCCCGGCAACGGAGGTGCCGAGGTTGCTCCAGGTCACACAGTCGTCCGAACTTTGGAGTTGATAGTTCAGCCCGGTCACGGTTGGGCAACTGAGTTGCAGGTTCGTGCCGGTGAGCGTCTGCGTGAGTGTGCGCGGGACGTTGAGCGTGAAGGTGCTGTTATAGGCGGGCACGGCGACACCTAACCAACTCGTGATGGCGGGGCCGACGGTGAGCGCATAGTTGCCGTTCGCGGTCTGGCCCGGGAAGCCGAGCCGCCAGGTGATCCCACCGGTGCGGGTAAGCGTCAGTTGGCTGGCGGCCAGCGGTCCCGTGGGCGTGGTGAAGACGATGTCGTCGAGGGTGAAGCTGGCTTCGTTCAGCGGTGTGCTGAAGGTGAGGTCAATGAAGTGAACCCAGCCGCTGGCAGTGCTCGCCGGGGATTGCGCGATGACCCGCGGCGCGACCGCCGCACCCGAGGTGTAAATCGTGCCGATGCCGCTCCCGCCAGCGCCGCCGTTGACGGTGATATGGGCCGGATCAAAGCCGCTCATCAGCGGGGCATAGACAGCGATGCGGCCGCCGCCGCCGCCGTAGCCACGGAAGCCGTTGCCACCATTGGCACTCAAGGCACCCGTGCCCGTCAGCGTGCCGGCTTCCAGCCACAAGCTGCCCCCCGCGCCACCGCCTCCAGCCTCACCCGAACCGTTCCCACCATTGGCGGAAATGATGCCATCCAAGGTCACGGTGCCCGGCACCAGCAGATGGAGTGCCCCACCCCCCGTGCCGCCATTACCATTAAACATGCCTGAGGACCCCCCCCATACTCCACCGTCTCCCGCAGTGCCGGGGCCGATGGGGGTTTCCAGCAAGCCGTTGGTGGTCCCGCCGCCGCCGCCGTAGCCGCCATGACCGCCCCCGGAAACCTCGCCACCCGCTCCAGGGCCTCTGCCGCGTGAGTTCCAATCCGCCGAGTATCCCTCGACATCAGCCGTCATGCTCGCCCCGCTTTCGATGAGGAGATTGCCGGAGCGGATGAAGACTCCCTGGCCGACCCATTCGCCCCACACGGGAGCCGCGAGGTTGCGGCAGGCGGCATGCAAGATGGTGTTGGAACCTAGCAGGGAAAGGGTGCCTGCGATTTCCATTTCCGCCCCCCCGGCGAGCCAGACCCGGCCGGCGGCACGCACGCTCACTTGGCCACCCCGCAGGGTCACGCCGGAACCCACCTCCACGGACGCCACCGCAGCCCCGGTCAAACCGATGGTCAGGGACTCAAGCCACGGCGAGTTGCTGGAAAATGCGAAGCGATAGGCCGGCACGAGCCATTGCGGATGATCCGCTCCCAGCGAGGTGTCCACAAACAACAAGGTGCCGTCCTGCCCGGGCTGGGGCGTCGGGCCCGCCGCCGTACTCGCCTGGGTCCAACCGGTGAAGCCGACCGCACTCGCATGGTAAACCGCGATGCGCCCGCCGCCACCGCCGCCGTAAGCCGAGCCAAGCCCGCCGGTGGCACTGAGACGGCCCGCTCCGGTTAGGCTGGCGGACTCGATCCAGATGGAGCCGCCTGCGCCACCGCCCGCCTTGTCGGGTCCGGCGTTGAGGCCGTTGGCAGTGACTTCACCTCCAAGCGTTAGGGTATTGCTAACGATCAGATGAATCGCCCCGCCACCACTGCCGCCGGTGCCGGCCGCCCAGCCATCCACATAGACGCCGCCGCCCGACGAGCCGGGCGTGACCGGTTGCATCGAATTCCCGTAGGCCGGGCCACCGCCCGCGCCGCCGAACCCGCCGTGACCGCCGCCACCGACTTTGCCCAGCGCGCCCGGCCCCATGCCGTAGGCACCATAGCTGCCAACATAGCCCTGGCCATCGGCGCTGAGTTTCGCTCCGGCTTCGATTTCCACGAAAGTCGCGCGGATCGTGCCGCCCTCGCCCACCCATTGGTCGGCCACCTTGCCGGAGACGTTCTTGCCCTGCACCAGGAGTGTCGAGTTCGTCCCGCGCAGGCCGAGCGTGCCGGCGACTTCGAGGGTGCCGCCGCCGCCCAGGCAGGCAAGCGTGCCGTTGGCGACGGTAAAGTCGCCGCTCACCTGCGTCAGGCTGCCTTCGCCGAGTTGCAGTTTGCCCGCACTGACCGTGATCTTGCCGGCCAGCACCACTGCGGTGGGGCTGAGGTCGAGAAGCGGATCGGTGGAGAGTGCGCCGCCCACGAGGATTTCGCCAAGCACGAGCGGGCTGGTCGGATCGCCGGCAAAGCGCTCTTGCGGTACCCAGAGCTTGAAGTGGTTAGTGCCGCCGGAGGTATCGAAGAAGGCCAGCGTGCCGGACTGGCCCACTGCTTGCGGCAGATTGCGGCCACCGGCGACCGAGCAGGCGGTGAAGCCCGTGAAGCCGGTTGAGTTGCTGGCATAGACCGCGACGCGCCCGCCGCCGGCGTTGCGCATGGCACTGCCGCCACATGCCGTGATGTGGCCGCTGCCAGTTAGATTGGCGGTTTCGATCCAGACCGAGCCGCCCGCGCCGCCGCCCGCCTTGTCGATCCCGTTGGCGCCGTCCGCCTCAATCACGCCATCGAGGGTGAGGGTGCCGGAGACTTGCAGATGCACCGCGCTGCCGCCGTTGCCACCGGTGCCGGCGAACCAGCCATCCACATACTTGCCACTGCCCGAAGAGCCGATGGTGGTGGGCTGCATGGACGAGCCATAGGTGGCAGCCCCTTCCGTGCCCAGCCCGCCGTGCGACCCGGCACCGATGTTTCTGTAGCCAGTGGCGGTGCCAGGACCTTGTCCCCAAGTGTCGTAACCTCCAGGGAAACCCATGCCATTGCCCGTGATCCTCGCGCCGGCACTGATGGTGACGTTGTTGGCGATGAGGGTGCCGCCCACGCCGCCTGGCGGAGGATTGGTCGCACCCCAGGTGCTGAGCATCGCGAGCTGGCTGTACCCGGTGAGCAGAACTTCCCCCGCCCGCAAGATGCTGCCGCCCGTCACTTCATAGTTGCCCGGTTGGAGCGTGCCGACATACACGTTGGTGCTGTCGAAGATGACTTTCTCCCCGTAGTCGCTTTTCACCGAAGCAAACGAATGGGTGCCCTGGATCAACAGCGTGTCCCCTGGGGCCACAATCAGTGACCCTCCCTCGTAGCGCAGATCACCATCGTCGATGACAACGGTGCCGGGGTCATCCCCCGGCGCGCCCAGAATGAAGACCGTTTCGGCAGCCTCCACCACGCCGTGGATTTCGGCGAGTTGTGGCAGGCCCGGATAGCCGTTGACCGGCACGTCGTTCCAGCCGCCGACGGTGCCTTCGGGCAGGTGCGGATAGGCATAGATCAGGGCATGATTCTCCAGGCCCCCGTCATTGTTAGGCTCGCCCGGCAACCAGTTGGTGTAGTCCAGCGGGGTGCCGTCCACCCATAGGAACGGGCCGGCATTGACGAGGCGGCGCAGGCCGATCCAGAGGTTGCGCGGCGTGCCGCCCAAGTTGCCGAAGGTGTTCCAGACCCAGGCCTCCTCGGCGGCGTCGTTGATCACGACGAGGTCGCCGCCAAAGGCCGCCGCTTCGTCTCGGGCCGCCGTCCAGGAGCTGGCAGTGAGCAGGAAGTAGCGGTGGTTGTTGGCCGGGTTGATCACCGCACCACCGATGGTGCCGGCATGCAAAGCGCTGGCCGGGAGGAGTGCCACCGCTAACGACGCGGCGAGAAGCAGACATTTCGTTTTCATGAATTGATAGGTTGGGAGTGGTTACTAACATAAAGGGAGCCCCAATAAAGGGAGCCCCACCTGTGAGCGCCCCTAGCCCCCAGCGTGGATTCCCACACCACGAACACAAGCGGAAAATATGATATTTTTTGTCGGCCGGAGGCACGCAGCCACGCAAGCCATCTTCAATTCGCTTTTCTAACATTCTCTTGGCTGGACCCTTCCCGGGCTCAACGCCAGTGCCGTTGCGCCTGGCACATTTACGATTAGGCCGGGCCGGTTCCAGGCCGACGCTGCCGGGCCTGTTGCCGTGCGTGACAAGCAAGGTGGCACGATGGATCCTTCGGGATGATGTCACGTCCCGGCCGCAGCAAGCGCATGCAAGGTCACCGTATCGCCCATTCTGCCACGTTACTACTCAGGTATGGCAGAATCATTTATGGCAGAATCATTTCAGAATTGGAAAAAGTCATTGGATCAACCCCTGTCTGTGCGCATCCGCACGCAGACAGGCCGACCAGTGATGACCATAAATGATTCTGCCATAAATGATTCTGCCATGAATTCTTTGGAACCTGAGTAGTAACTCTGCCACTTGAAAAATTGAATGTTGAATGTGAAGAGAAGATTGAAGAGTTGCGGCAAAAAGATGCTGAGTGAGTTGGCCCTGGGTAAGGATCACACCGCTTGTATTGAGGCATGAAGGCCCGTCCCATGACGCGTCTGAGCGGTGGCCGAATCTGAGAACGGGGAGGTGACGGTCAGTCCGAAAGCGCCATGCGGTAGAAGCGGACGGGGGCGCTCGTGGTCGAGAGGGTTTGCGTCCAGGGACTGCCATTCCCGGCAACGGAGGCGCCGAGGTTGCTCCAGGTCACACAGTCGTCCGAGCCTTGGAGTTGATAGTTCAGCCCGGTCACGGTTGGGCAACTGAGTTGCAGGTTCGTGCCGGTGAGCGTCTGCGTGAGTGTGCGCGGGACGTTGAGCGTGAAGGTGCTGTTATAGGCGGGCACGGCGACCCCTAA
>JAPLUI010000579.1 GCA_026397725.1 Verrucomicrobiota bacterium
CCATGAGTGCGTGCCGAAGGCTCTGTTCATGGACGTTCCTTCCGCTCGACGACAGGAATGTCGTCGCTCCCTAACGGGCCTCCTCGGAGCCAAGTTACTCGGGAGGGGCGTGCCTGCCGCGAGACGGACCGGGCCTCATGGCAACCCCGCGGCTCTAACGGTTTAGCCACAGCGGTGTGGCGGGCTGCGCCCTTCCCACCGCACTCCAGACTTTGGCTCGCGCCTGGGCAGGTGAATGTATGGACTGCGGTGGGAAGCGCAGCGCCACACCGCTGTGGCTAAGTCCCGGCGCTCGCTGCAGTATGCACATATCCTCGATCCATCACGTGGATTACGTCATAAGCTTCCCCAATAAGATTTCTTGACGTTGTGGCGTGGCTGGGTATGCTCATCGTCGAAGCCCCACAACCGTCCGCAAATGATCCTTGAAACAAGCTCCATGAAATCCGCAAACCTAACTGAAATCACCACTCCGTGGCATGCTGGTGCCATGGTCCTGTTAGCCGCATTGTCAGCCATCACGGCCGTCGCGGCGGCAGAAGCGCCGGATGTGGCGCCGGCGGATGGCTGGGACAATCTGCCGCCCGCCGTGGCGGCCGCCGACGACTGGTCATGGTGGCGCGGTCCGGACTTGAACAACCATGCCGCAGCCGGGCCGCAGCCGCCGCTGAAGTGGAGCGTGACGGAGAATGTCCGCTGGCGCGTCGAGCTGCCCGGCAAGGGCCACGCCACGCCCTGCATCGTGGGCAAGCGGGTGTTGGTGACCACCGGTGACCGTCAGTCGCAGACGATCTCGTTGCTCTGCCTGGATCGCGACTCC
The DNA here is from genome assembly GCA_026397725.1 of Verrucomicrobiota bacterium. Lineage (GTDB taxonomy): Bacteria > Verrucomicrobiota > Verrucomicrobiia > Verrucomicrobiales > Akkermansiaceae > Luteolibacter. The sequence goes on from JAPLUI010000579.1 coordinate 821, forward strand.
GGCAAGCAACTCTGGCAGACGGAGATTTATCGCGGCGCGTTGCCCAAAATTCATACCGATAACTCATACGCCTCCGCCATGCCCGCGTGCGATGGCGAGCGGGTTTTCATTCCCTATCAGACATCTGACGCCTTGTGTCTCGCCGCGCTCGACCTTGATGGCAAGCTCGTCTGGAAAGTGCCGGTCGGCCCGTACCAATCCATCCAAGGCTACTCTTCTTCGCCTGCGCTCCACAAGTCCCTCGTCATCGTGCCGTCCGATGGTTCCTTGGGCAACAAGCTCACCGCGCTGCATCGGAAAACCGGCGCGGTGGTCTGGCGCGCGTCGTTGACCAAGGGACTGGAAAGTTATGCCTCGCCGCTCGTCGTGCGTGTGGCTGGCCGCGATCAGGCCATCCTCGTCGGTGGCAAGAAAACCCACAGCTTCGATCCGAGCAGCGGCAAGCTCTTGTGGACTTGCGACGGCCCCGCTGATTTCTGCGTCGCCACCGTGGCGTTCAATCAGGACACGGTTTTTTCAACCGGTGGTTATCCGCAAAAAGGACTCCTCGCCATCCGCGCCGATGGCAGCGGCGATGTCACTCAATCCCACCTCCGCTGGCAAAGCGACGCCAAAGCCGGCTACGTGCCCTCGCCTTTGCTGCACGCTGGACTGCTCTACGCCGTCAGCGATACCGGCCTGCTGCGCTGCTATGAAGCGGACGGCGGGCGGATCGTGTGGGAGCACGCGCTGAAAGCTCCGTTTTACTCCTCGCCGGTCCTCGCGGGGGATCGCATCTATCTCTTCGACCGGGATGCCAAGGGCTATGTGATCAAGACCGGCCGGCAGTTCGAGTTGCTCGCCACGAACGAACTGCCCGACGGGGTCTTCGCCACGCCCGTGATTCTGGGCGGCCGGATCTATCTGCGAACCCTGCGCGACTTTTATTGCCTCGGTATGAAGCCGTAAGTAGTCACCAAGGCACCAACGGTTTTCCCCATGAATCCACCACGTCGAATTCCCGCAACCGGGCTGACACTGGGGTGAACTCCATGAATTCTCCGACGTTTCACCTCATCAGGATTTCACCAGAATTTTCACAGCCCATGAGCCGATCCTGCACAGTTGATTTCCTTACGCGCCCTTAGGCTTCCTCAAGCACTTTCCAGCCCAGCGCGTCGGCCAGGGCATGGACGGGTTCCTTGAGGTCGCCGTAGAACGTGACGCGATGCCAGCCCCAGGCGTCCCACTCGGCAAAGAGTTTTTCGATGTCGCCGACGGGTTCGGCGCAGAGCTTCGTCCGGCAGGCGCGGTCGTCGGGGTCGTTGGCCACGGCGTGGGCACGATGGAAGAGGATTTCCTGGCGTTCCTGATCGAATTCGAGCGTGGTGGTTAGATAGCCGGTCGGCAGCAGCGAGCGCACCGACGCGCCCTGCCGGTCCTCGGAGTGGGTGAGGATCTGGAACGGGTTGGTCTCGCCTTGGGGACCGAACGCCCTGTTAGATGCGACACAGTGGGCGTAAATGATCTGGCGCTTGGCGGTATCGATGACCGGATCGGAGATGTAACCCGGCCGTCCTTGGGTGAGGGTCGAGCCGATGAGCATGGTGGCGGCGGAGCGCACATCACACTCGCAGCCGCCGACGAGGGCCTCGTTGTTCAACTGGTGGAAACCGAGGCACGGATAGGCATGGATGTGATTGCCGTAGAAACCGCCGAGGCAGTTGACGGTGATGCCGCTGGCACCATGCTGCTGGAGCAGTTTCTTCATGCCGAGATACATCGCCGCCGAGGCCTCCAGGGTCTCGCGGGTCACCCCCTCGACCTTCTCGGCGGCCTGCTGCCAGCGCTCCGCCACCGCGCGGGATTCGTCCTTGTCGGCGGCCGCCCAGGCCTCATTGAGGGCGGCGAAGGGGATGCGCTGGACCGTGATGCCGGCGATGGACGCTTCGGTGCCGGCCGTTTGGTCGCGCACCGCAAGGAGCTTGGATTCCTTCAAGCGCCCGAGGCACTCGGCCACTGGCAAGCACTTGAGGGCGTCCGGCTTGGCGGTTAGGTTGCCCGGTGGCGGGGTGGATTTCCGGCGGACCTGGGCGGTTGCCGCGACAAAGTCCGCGACCGTGCCGCCCTGTTTGACGAGTTGGAAGCATTGCACGGCTTGGATCAGGTCATTGATGTTGGAAGACGCGACGAAGCCGACGTTGGGCACACGGTGGCGGAGGAACTCGGCGGTGAAAACGAGGAACCCGCCGCTGCCACCGAACTGGAAATCGGCGAAAAGGACCGGCTTGCCGGAGCTGGCCATCGTCTGGACCACGCGGTTCCAGGCGTTCATCTGATAGACGAGATAGCCGTCGATATTCCCGGCGGCCCGGTCCTCGTCCAGGATCTTCCCGGCCTGCGCTTCGCCGCTGGCCAAGGTCGGGACGAACTCAAAGCCGGCGCATTCGCGGGTCAGTGTCGAGTTGATCCGCTCCATGACCGGCTTGAAATCGAAGCCCTTGTTCGGCCAGTCCGGGCCCGGCTGTTCCGCGGCATGGAGCGCATAGAGGATCCGGATTCGGGTCTTGCCGGTGGTTTCAGCGGCGCCCAGCCAGCGGGGTGCGGCCAGGATCCCGAGCGTCCCGGCGGCGGCAGCACTGCCGCGGAGGAGGAAATTGCGGCGATTCAGCGGGCAACCCGTGCAGCGGGAGGTGGGATAAGGGGTCATCGTTGGGGGCCTTTCGTGTGGTACTGTTTCAATTGGAAGCGACAATCTCAGGCGCGTGGATAGCACGTCGCGGCGGAAATGGCAATGGATTTTTCAGCTCGGCAGAAAAACGGGGTACATGACAATAAAAGTCACGGCGGGGCGATTATCGGATCGCCCTCGACCATGAGCGGGCCAACTTCCAACATCACACTTCCTGAGCTGGACCTTGAATTGACAAGGAATTGGCCATGCATCCCGGAAAATGACTTGGCACATTCCGGGCGGTGCCGGGACTTAGCCACCGCGGTGTGGCGCGGCGCTTCCCACCGCACTCCATACCCGCACCGCACCTGCGCGAGCCAAAGTCTGGAGTGCGGTGGGAAGGGCACCGCCCGCCACACCGCTGTGGCTAAGCCGTTAGAGCTGCGGGGTTCCCATGAGGCCCGGTCCGTCTCGCGGCAGGCACGCCCCTCCCGAGTAACTTGGCTCCGAGGAGGCCCGTTAGGGAGCGACGACATTCCTGTCGTCGAGCGGAAGGAACGTCCATGAACAGAGCCTTCGGCACGCACTCATGG
>JAPLUI010000379.1 GCA_026397725.1 Verrucomicrobiota bacterium
CTCTGTTCATGGACGTTCCTTCCGCTCGACGACAGGAATGTCGTCGCTCCCTAACGGGCATCCTCGGAGCCAAGTTACTCGGGAGGGGCGTGCCTGCCGCGAGACGGACCGGGCCTCATGGGAACCCCGCAGCTCTAACGGTTTAGCCACAGCGGAGTGGCGGGCGGTGCCCTTCCCACCGCACTCCAGACTTTAGCTCGCGCCCGGGCAGGTGAAGGTATGGAGTGCGGTGGGAAGCGCCGCGCCACACTGCGGTGGCTAAGTCCCGGCACCGCCCGGAATGTGCCAAGTCATTTTCCGGGATGCATGGCCAATTCCTTGTCAAGGTCCAGCTCAGGAAGTGTGAATCTTGAACCGGGAGCCACCTCCGGGCGCATGGTTTTGCGGGTGGCAGCAGTGATGCTGTGGGGTCAGGCCTTGGTCTTACTTTTCACTCCTCGGCGGCGGTCCGGGTAAGCAGGCTTGTCACCGTTTGGAAGGAGCGGACCAGGACCTCGAATTCTTCGCGCCACGGCACCACGGATGGCTTGTTGGGATCCACTGCCTGGCCACGGGTCGCACGTGCGAGGGTGCGGATGCTGAGGACGGTGCCACGGACCTGGGCGTGGAGGTCGCGATCTCGCATTTCCACATAGCGTGCCAAGCGGTCCACGTCCTTGAGGCAGGTCTCGAAGGTGTCATTGAGGCGTTTGATTGGGAGGGATTCGGGGAGCTGGGATGGAATCCAGGCCATAGGCATGATGGCCCGGTGCAGTTCGCAGGCCAGGATGTTGCGGGAGAGGCGGGCGGGACGCTTCCCGGCCCCCTGGATGGCCAGCATGCAAGCGGAGGCGTGAAATGAGGCACTCCGGAAAAGGTCTTCGAGGCGCTGGCGGACGAAACGATTGGCCGCGTACGCGGCGGCGTCCTGCGAGCCGAGTTTTGAGCGGACTTCGAGAAATCTGGCACTGAGTTGCGCCAGCTCTGGCGCGGCAACCTTGGCGGAACGTTCGACCAGTTCCCGCAGGTTGGCGGCAAGGAGGACTTCATATTTGAAGAAAAAGCCGGGTTCTTCGAGCGCGAGGATGGAGGGCAGGTAACTCTCCGCCTCCACAGGCAGGACCAGGCGCCCGCCAGGGCCATCGGCAAGCGCCCTGAGCTTGTCCCAAAACTGCGGCGGGAGTTTGAAAATGCCATTGGCATCGACCTCGCCAATGATCGTGGCACTTGGTTCGCACCCGGAAATCGCGGCGTTCATCAGGACCGCCGCCGCGCCGGAAATGGCGCTGTGGTTGCGCTCACCAAGGTAGTCCGCGCGGTCTCCACACCCCAAGCTCACGGCGATGCCGGCAGGCAGCTTGCCATGTTGCTTTTCGAGGGCCTTTACCAGGGCGTCACTGGTGGTTTTGAAGGAATTGGCTTGGTACCCCTCGGCACTTCGCGAGATTTCCAGGAAACATGATAGGGGTTCCGCCCTGGCATATCCTTCCTTCAGCTTGGCCTGCATGCGAATTGGCACCGGTCGCATGACATACTCTTTGGTGGCCCCACTATAGGTCCACAGCGGGGTCGTAACCACGGCCTTCTCCAGCAAGATGGCATTTTTCGGCGCCTCGGCAATTTTCGGACCCGGCTGCGTGGAGTTCCCGGGCGGGTTGATTTTCACGAGCGTCCCGGTCCGGCTGAACGCGGCGAGTGGCTGGACCCAGCCACTCCATGCGCCTTGTTCGCCCATGGCCCGCCACTCCGCCGCACGCGGGTGCTTGGGATCTGCGATGGCCAGCACATCGCCGAGACAGGCAGCCAGTGCGTGACCATCAGCGCCCGCCTCGGGGGTCTCCAGCCATGCCAGCATCTGCCACCCCCGAGCCCGGATCGCCTCGAGCTGCGTTGGTTCGCCCGAGGCCTTTGGCTCGGTCTTTTCGAATTGTTCCAAACTCCTGCGGGCATCGGGATTGGCAGGCTGCAAGGCGAGCGCGAGCGCGAGCATTTGGGCGACCGTGCGGCGGCTCACCGGATTCTCGCCGCCCTGTCCATGCGCCAGCACCCCGAGTTCCCCGGCCAGTACCCGCATGGTATCCACATCCAGCGGCAGCCGATCCCGCCGAAACGCCACCGGCCCATCCGTGGGCACCACGAAGGGAGCTGCCAGCAACGGAACCGCCGCCGCCGCCAGCAGCGCCGCCCAATTCCCCAGCATGCGTGACATCCTCAGCACTCTCATCGGCCCGGAATGATGAAATCCCCACGCTTGGAGTCAAGCCGACATTGCAGATTCCGCGATCCTGTCGCATGCTGGGGCCATGTCAGGCACCCCTCCCCAGCTCGAAACCCGCGAAGAAGTGATGTTTTTTGATACCGATTGCGGCGGGGTCGTCCATAACCTCGCCTATCTCCGCATGATCGAAACCTGCCGGACCCGCCTCGCCGCGCTCATGGGCATGGACCTCAGAACCATGGCGGAAACCCGCGAATATCCGGTGGTCACCCGTACCGAGGTCGATTACCGACGCCCGGCCAAGCTCGGCGATTGGCTGGTGATCCGCGGCCGCCTCGAGGCAATCTCCCGCGCCCGCTTCTGGTGCGCCTTCGAGATGCGCCGGGAAGCCGATGGCCAGACCCTTGTCACCGCCCGCCAGGCGCTCGCTTTGGTCAGGATGCCGGAAGGCAAACCCATGCGCCTGCCCGCCGTATGGGCCACCCAGTGGGATCTTCCGCCATCACAGGCTGGCAGCCTGTTTCCCTATCAAAGAGTGGTCAACTGACAGGATCGGGCGGGACGGCGGCACCCTCCGATGGCATGAAAATCCGGGGCGGGCCTGAAATCTCAGGTCCTGTCTGGACATGCCGGGGAGAGGCAGTCAAATTGGGGCGACACAATGCGTATCTCTGACCGCTATATCGGCAAGCAGGTGCTGCTCGGCACGCTGTTTGCGGTTTTGGTGCTGAGTTTGGTGCTGGTGCTGGGCAATCTCTTCAAGCAAATCCGCCCGCTGCTGGTGGACAAGCACGCGCCGCTCTGGCTGGTGCTGCGCTTTGTGCTGAATGTGCTGCCCTTTTCGCTGATGTTCACGATTCCGTGGGGATTTCTCTCGGCGGTGCTGCTGGTGTTCGGGCGCCTGTCCACGGATCATGAAATCATCAGTTTCCGGGTGGCCGGGGTGGGCCTGGCACGCCTGGTGGTGCCGGTGTTTGTGATCGCAGCCGTGCTTTCCGCCGCTTGCCTGTGGCTGAATGTGAACGTCGTGCCAAAGGCCAAGGCCTCGCTCACGGAACTGCTCTTTGAGCAGGCAAAACGGGATCCCCGCGCCCTGCTAAGCCCGGGCATGGTGCATTCCGGCTTGAAAGATGTGAAGTTCTTCGTGGAAGATCAGCAGGAGAATGCGCTGCTCGGACTGCATTTGTATCGCCTGCCGGAAAACGCTGCTGCGGAGGCACCTTCGGACGCATACCTTCACGCCACCCGGTTCACGTTTGTGGTTGATGACGGGAACCAGGAACTGCGCCTGAAGTTGTATGATGCGAGTTTTGAGACCCTCAAGCCGGATGGCACCGTTGACACCTTCTCGGCTGAGGAAGCCGAGCCCTATCTGATCCCTTTCGGCGCTTCAACCTATGAAAAGACCAAAGCGCCGGCGATGACCAATCAAGAGATCGTCGCCTATCTCGCCAGACACCCTGAACTAACCCCGGAGAGGCGGGTGAAGTATCACATCGAAGTCGCCCAGCGCTTCTCGTTTTCAATGGCCTGCCTGGCCTTTGCCTTTATCGCCGTGCCGCTCGGAATGCAATCGCGGCGCAAGGATTCCTCCAGCGGCTTGTTAATAAGTTTGCTGCTTGGAACCGGGTATTTCCTGTTTACCATCCTGGCGGCTGAGAGCAAATCGAATGCCGGAGCCACCCTCGCCCTGTGGCTGCCCAATGTGATCTGTGTCGGGGTGGGCCTGTTCCTGTTCCGGCGCGCGCAGTTCAAGTAAGATGGTGGTTTCCCCATGACCCTGCAACGACATCTAACCAAGACGCTTCAGCATGCCCGGAAACTCCTCGCGTCCGAGCATGTGCGCCTGCTGCCATTTGTCGGTTCGCTGCAACGCTACGATCTCGGGAAACTCCTGCGCGATGCCCGCGCCGCAGCCAACGTGACGATGCTCGCACTGCCGCAGTCCATTGCACATGCGACCATCGCCGGCCTGCCGATCATCTATGGCATTCTGTGCTCGGTGATTGCGGCGATCGTGGCACCGTTGTTTGCGGGTTCCCGCTACACGATTCTCGGCACCACCAATGCCACGGCCTTCATGCTGTTCAGCTTCTTTTCGGTCAATCCGGCGCTGGCGGGGCGAGCCAGCGAGCTGATGCTGCTGCTGACGCTGATGGTGGGCTTGATTGCCGTGGGCGGCGCCATCCTGCGGGTGGCGGATTTGCTGCAGTATGTTTCCCGCAGCGTGCTGGTGGGTTACATCGTCGGTGCGGCAGTCCTCATCATGACCAACCAACTCATCCCGATGCTGGGCCTGGGCCAGTTCGTCGATAACCACGCCGCCGCCAGCTTCGCCACGCTGCTCATCGGTCTGGTCAAAGCGCTTCCTCACGCCGACTGGATTGCTTTGGCAATTGGCGTGGCGACGCTCGCCGTTTACGCGGCCGTGCGGAAATGGCAACCCGGATGGCCCGCGTTTGCGCTCACCCTGCTGCTCTCGTCGGGCGTGTTCGGCTCGCTGATTCGGTTTGGCGTCGCCCCCTTCGCGCACGCGGAAACCTTTGTCACGTTCGGCTTCGGAGACCTAAGCCCGAAGCTGCCGCGCTTGCTGCATGAGGGGATTTTCAATGACATCGCCGCCTTGCTCGGGGTGGCTCTCGCCATTGCCTTCCTGGCCTCGCTGGAAAACACCCTGATGGCCAAGACCCTGGCCGCTCGCACGGATGACCGCGCCGATGTCAATCAGGACATGTTCAGCGTCGGCATGGCCAACCTGGCCAGCGCGCTGGGCGGCGGCATGCCCGCATCCGGTTCGTTGAACCGCTCGATGCTCAATCATGCTTCGGGCGCGGCCACCCGCTTCTCCTCGCTGTTCTGCGGGTTTTACACGTTGGTTTTCGCCGTGTTGATTGCCGCGTCGGTGGGCTGGGGGGTGCCACTGATTGATTACTTGCCGCGGGCGGCCTTGGCCGCCTTGATCATCGGGCAGTCCTGCTCGCTGTTCAACTCCCGCCACCTCAAGATTTGCCTGCGCTCGACGAGCGATGATGCGAGCGTGCTCATCCTCACCTTCATTGCCACCCTGCTGGCACCCCTGCATGTGGCGATCTTTGTTGGAGTGGCGATTTCCATCACCTTGTTCCTGCGCAAGGCCAGCCGACCCTACCTCACCGAATATGAATTCAATGAAGTGGGCGAACTGCGTGAAATGGCCGAAACCCGCAAACGCCCGATCCCCGCCATCTCGATCGTCCACGTCGAGGGCGATTTGTTTTTCGGCGCGGCCGAGTTGTTCCGCACCCAAATCCAGCGGACCATTTCCGATCCGCTGCTCAAAGTGATCATCCTGCGGCTGAAAAACGCCCGGCATTTGGATGCGACCAGCGTGATGGCCCTGGAGGACCTGATCCTCTTCATGCGGGCCAAGCACCTGCACTTGCTCGTCTCCGGGGCGACCCATGAGGTTTACCGGGTCCTCAAGAAATCCGGCATTCTCGACACCCTGCAGGCAGGCTGTAACCGCGACGCGGGCGAGAGCAATTTGTTCCTCAACTCCCCCAGCAATCCCAACCTCTCCACCCGCGACGCTCTCAAGCGTGCCCAACAAGTCCTCGGCACCGATAAGGCCGACATCCGCATCTTCTTCGATCCGCACCAGCACAGCTCCCAGCAGTGACCACGGCATCCCGGAGGTGCTTGGATACCGGATGGCCCGTGCGGAAGGCTCACGGTCGCCCTGGCCCCGCGGGCGCTTTCGACCCTAACCGTAACCACACCAGGAACCTTCGCACCGTTGCTACCGAAGTTGACATTGGCCAACCAGAACTTACGCGGGCCTCCCGGCGATTCATTCGCGGTGGGTCGTCGGTCCCGCCCGGGAAGCGGAAAATTCGGAAAAAAATCGCGGATTTTGGTTAATTTTTCTTAAAAACATCGCCGCAAAGCCGCTTGGTAGCAACGAAAACGCCCATCGGCATCCCCCGCAGATTGTTCTTGCCAGCGGCCTCGGAAGCCCATAGGCAGGGCCGCCCGCAAGGGCCACCATCAACGATGAACCTGACCCGGAACCAGAAATCCGTGGCCCTGGCAATCGCCGGCGTCATTCTTACTCCCAGTTGCGCTGCCATCGGCAACGCCACCGCGAAATGTGCGAACCAGTCCCCGGACTCGTGGCCGGTCGAATCCGTCCAGAAGGGGAAGGCGTCTTGGTATTCCGTCAAATCCAACTACGGCACGAGGACCGCCAGCGGGCAGCGACTGAAGAATACCGCTGCCACCGCCGCCCACAAGACCCTGCCCTTGGGCACCAAGGTGCGGGTGACCAACATGGCCAATGGCAAAGCCGAAGTGGTCACCATCACGGACCGCGGCCCCTACATCCGGGACCGCGTCATCGATGTGACCATCGGCGTGGCGGAAAGGCTCGGCTTTGCTGCCCGCGGCGTGGTGCCGGTCAAGGTGGAGGTGCTCACCAGGTCCGCCTGGTGATTGGCGCCGGGGGTGGGACTCTGCATCAGCCGGCGCTCGATGTCCGCAATCACCCGGTCCGAACTGAGCATCAGCGGATGCAGCATCACGGGATAGGCAAGGTTCTCGGCACGCTCCCAGATGGAGCTGGCAGACGGGAGGATCACCAAATCCATCGGCGTGCGGTAGGACACGAGCGGAATTTCCCCGAGGCGAGCTTCGGACCCGCTCAAGTCGCTTAGAAAACTGCTGCCGGGGCGCATTTCAGCGGCACCTTTGGATGGATACAGCCACGCGGTGTGGGTGCCGTGATGGGGCGAGGCGATCGTGATGAAAGTGTCGCAGCGCTGCGCCCCATCCAGATTCTGCAGGTAATAGCGGGACACAATTCCGCCCATGCTGAAGGAAATGATCGCAATCCGGGAGTCCGGCCCGAATTTCCGGTCAATATCCCGCTTGAGCCGCTCCGCGATCCCTTGCAGGCCGCCGCGTCCGTCGCTTGGCTTGAGCCGCGGCACGTAGCACTCGATGCCGCGTTTTTCGAGGCGCTCTTTCATCATGTTGAAGGACGCCCCGGTTTCGGCAAAGCCATGGACGAGCACGGCTTGCCTGACCCGCGGGGTTCCGGCGCTTGGGGGTGCGGCGCATGCGGCGAACATTCCGGTGCCAAGGCAGGCAAGCAGGCGTTTCATGAGGTTTGGGGAGGGGGCTGACAATCCAACGAACTTGCGAGCTAACCCGGTGGCCATTGCAGTTGGCGGCCGGCGAGGAGATGGACGTGCAGATGCGGCACGGCTTCACCGCCATGCGGACCGTTGTTGACGACCACCCGGAACCCGGACGCGGCCACGCCCTCGCTGCGGGCGAGGTGCCCGGCGGTCAGCAGCAGATGCCCGAGCAGAGCCTCGTCCTCCGCCGTGGCCAGCGCCACCCGCGGGATCGGCTGGCGGGGCACAATCAGAATATGCACCGGAGCCTGGGGCGAGATGTCACGAAATGCCACGCAACGGTCATCCTCGTAAACAATCGTCGCCGGGATCTCCTTGTCACAGATTTTTTCAAACAACGTCTTGTCGGCCATGCGGGGCACACTCTGGCACAAGCGGCGACCCACCGCAAGCATGACGACACCCGGCATGACGATGCCCGCCATCAATCCCGCCGGGTCAATTCGACAAACACATCCTCCAGCGTGGCCTCGTGGCGGAACAGCGAACGCAAGGGCCAGCCGTATTGTGCCGCCAGTTGGGCAATCGCTTCGCGGGCATCCGTGCCGGAATCCACCCACACGAGATACCGCGTCCAGGCCTGGTCCAGCGCTTCCGGCGTGACTTTCTTCACCCCTTCAAGGCGGCCGATGGCGGTGCCGACCACCTCGGCATCCGACTGGATTTCCACTTGAATCCGCCCGGCCGAGCGCATTTGGCCAATCAGATTTGCCGGCGTGTCCGCCGCCCGGATTTTCCCGTCGTCAATGATGATGACGCGGTTGCAGATCATCTCCACTTCGGGCAGGATGTGCGTGGAGATGAACACCGTGTGGGCTTGTCCAAGGTGCCGGATGAGTTGGCGAATCTGGCGGATCTGATTCGGATCCAGCCCGTTGGTCGGCTCATCCAGAATCAGCAAATCCGGATCATGCACCAAGGCATCTGCCAGCCCGACCCGCTGGCGGTAACCTTTTGACAGCGTCTTGATCATCTTCCGAGGCACGTCCTCCAGCCCGCAGGTGTCGATCACCTCGCCCACCCGGCGGCGGGCGTCGGTGTTGCCCAAACCTTTCAGTTGTGCCCGGAATCGCAGGTATTCCCGGACCCGCATTTCCCCATAGAGCGGGACGTTTTCCGGCATGTAGCCGATTCGCCGCCGTGCCGCCAGCGAGTCGCGGAAAATATCATGGCCAGCCACCCGGGCGCTGCCGGAGGTGGGCGGCAGGTAGCCGGTGAGCATCCGCAACGTGGTGGTCTTCCCCGCCCCGTTGGGCCCGAGAAAGCCAACCACCTCGCCGCGGGCCACGGAAAAAGTGACGTCCTGCACTGCCTCGTGGCGGACGAATCGTTTGGTGAGGTTCCTGGCATCGATCATGGGGCGTGGTGGGCTGGGCCTGGCTGGAACTCCCGCATCTTCGATTCACGCGCCGGGCTCCGCCCCCAATGTATGCGCTTTACGCGGCGGACCAAGCGGGAAATTCACCGGCAATTCGCGGGCCGCTCGCGAATTGCCCGATTCGGTGGTGGAGCCACGATCCTGCTTTCGAGCGCAGTGCTCACGGATCGAGGATCATGGACCGGGGATGAAAACCATGCGTCTGACAAATGGTCGGGCGTGTCGGGCGTGTCGGACGCGGCATGGCCCGCACGCTCATGGGCGGGCGGGCGGAAGTCGCCGAAATTTCCGCGAAAGACCCGCAGGGGTGCCGCCGTACCCAGACCGCTCGCGGACGCGGAGTTTGGCTATCTTCCGTGATGCGCAGATACCCGTGGCGAGCCCCCCCCGGAAAGACGGGGACACCAGCATCGAAATCAACCGGACGAAACCGAAACCAAACATAACATTATGAAGACAATCATCACAAGGCTGTGGATCGCTGGGGCGATCCTTCTTATTCCCGGCACTGTCGCGGCGGGCACCGACAAGACCCTGATCTCCTGGGTGTATCTCGCCAACTCCACCCAGCAAGGTGGCAGCGCGCTCACGATCCAGGCGGGCGACAATTTTGACGGAATCGTGTTCGGGGAAAGGGCGGTCGGCAAATGGATGGCCGGCAGCAATTTCTATGCCCGCAGCCAGGGCGACCAGCAGGCCAACGCGGTTGAAACCGCCGACCCCAAGACGTTGATCCAGATGGCAGTGGTGTATAGCGGCAAGCAGATCTCGATCTATCGCAATGGCCAACCCTATGCGGCCTATGAAGCCAGCAACATCGACTTGCTCAGTGCCAAAGACAACATCGCCGTCTTCGGGCTGCGCCACCAAGGGGCGGGCACTGGCCAGCACCTCCAGGGGGCGATTGAAGAGGCCCGCATCTACGACCGGGCCCTCACCGCCAACGAGATCAACAAGCTGCGGCCGAATCAGCCTGCGGAAATCAAGCCTTATGCCTGGTGGACGTTCGAGAAAGGTAAGGAGACCGACCTGATGGGGCGCTTTCCCGTCAATAACCTGGCCGGTGGGGCCAAGATCGAGGACGGTCGCCTGATGCTCCCGCAAGCTGGAATGCTGATCGCCGCTTGCGCCACGACGGAGGTCATCGAGGCACAGCGCGTGGCGGATGAGTCGAAAGCGCCAGCCATGCCGCCGAATCCGCCGGCTGACTGGCTGACCTATCATCTGCTCCATCCCGGCCCGGGCGGTGCCATGCCCGGCGATCCCAACTGCGCCTTCTACTGGCAAGGCGAGTATCACCTGCACTATATCTACAACCACCGGGAAGGGTTCGCCTTTGCCCATGTCTCGAGCAAGGACCTGGTCCACTGGCAGTGGCATCCGTCCACGCTCACCCCGAAATTCACCGGCCATGGCATGTTCAGCGGCACGGGCTTCATCACCAAGGAGGGCAAGCCGGCGATCATCTATCACGGTCAGGGATCCGGCAGGAACCAGTTGGCGTTCGCCCTGGATGACAACTTGGAGCAGTGGACCAAGCCGGTTCCGATCATCCCCAAGGACGCGGCGGGTGGGGAAGCCAAGTTCAACAATTGGGATCCGGACTGCTGGTTGAACGGTGAGACCTACTATGCGCTTAGCGGCGGCGGCAACCCGAGCCTGATGAAGTCTGCCGACCTCAAGGACTGGACATTCCTGGGGCCGCTGCTGAGTGATGATTATCCGGCGAGTATTGGCATGCCCAAGGGGGAAGACATCTCCTGCGCCAACATGTTCAAGCTCGGCAACAAATGGATGTTGCTGTGCATCAGCCACGGGTTAGGCTGCCGCTATTATCTCGGTGACTTCAAGGACGAGAAGTATCTCCCCGAGTTCCAGGCGATGATGAGCTGGAACGGCAATAATTTCTTTGCGCCGGAATCCGTGCTGGCCAAAGACGGGCGCCGGGTGATGTGGGCATGGCTGCTCAATTTGCCCGTGGCTCCCTGCGGGGTCCAGTCGCTGCCTCGCGAACTGGAACTCCCTGCGGACGGGGTCCTGAGGATCAGACCGCTGCGCGAACTCGAGTCGCTTCGCCACGACATGAAACAGGAGGCAGTGGGTGCCGTTAGAAGCGATACCGCATACCGGCTCAAGGAGATCGGCGGCAACGCCCTTGAACTGGAAGTCGTCTTCCAAGCACCCACGGCCAAAGAGTTTGGCCTGGAGGTCCTCTGCGATAAGAATGGCGACAACGGCGTGAAGGTTGCCTTCCTGGCTGACAGCAAGACCTTGCAGGTCGGAACCGTGCATGCGCCGCTGGAACTCAAGCCAGGCGAAGACCTCACCTTGCGGGTATTCATTGACAAGAATCTCGTGGAAGTGTTTGCCAATGATCGGCAGGCCGCCGTAACCGCCGGCAAGTTTGTGCCGGAGAATCTCGGCGTCACTTTGTTCAGCAAGGGCGGCGATGCAGCGCTCGGGAAGAAGATCACGGCCTGGGGGATGAAACCGATCCATGCTGCTCCGTTAGATTCCGCTGCGGGACGAACCGTGTTCGAGGACCGCTTCGAGGGCAAACTTGCCGCCGGTTGGAAGTGGTTGCGGGAAAACCCACCGGCCTGGCGCCTGGCCGAGGGTGCCCTGGAGATTCGCGTCGAACCCGGCGTCGCCGACACCGTGAAGAACGCGCTGGTGCGCAAGGCTCCGGACCGCACGAAGGGCCAGGTGGCCATTGAGACCACCGTGACGTTCACCGCGCCTCCGACCAACCAGTTCGAGCAGGCCGGTCTGACGTGGTATCAGGACGGGAAGCCGGTGTTCAAACTCGTGCACGAACAAATCGACGGCAAGACCTATCTCATCCCCGGCAAAATCGAGGCGCCGGAGAGGACGGTCCAATTGAGGTTGATCGTGACGGCAGACCGCTTCACGGCCCAGTTCCGTCCCACCGCGACCGGCGAGTTCAAGACGGTCGCGAGCGGGGCGCTCCCGCCCGGTGCCAACGAGGAAATCAGCCTCCAGGGCTACAACGGACCGGCCGACGCGGAACACTGGATCCGGTTTGACGATTTCAAAATCGTCGAGCTGGCCGAGTAGGCATGCGCCGAAGACCGGCTGATGGGATCAAACCATGAATCTGGAGATGCCGGCAGGAGATCGGCGGCGCGAAGTTCTTCTGGGTGGCTGAGGTGGAACTGCGCGACGACCTGCCTGCGGCAAGTTCACAGTTCCTGCTCTCGGTGGAAAATGAGTTGGCACTTGTTGGCGTTTCAGACGGGTGCAATATTCCTGAACGCGGCCTTGAATTGACGGAGGATTTTTTTCTCAGTCCCGTTGTATAAAAATGTTGACAATCGGGGTCGGAAGGTCAAATTCAAGCGTTTCCGAGCGCTGAAATGTGAATTCCTCCGCACCGGAGAAAGCCTTGGGGAGCTTCTGCGTAAAAACACTAACAACAATAAACAACTATGAAAAGACTAACATGTCATTGCGGATTGTTACTGACAGCCATGGCCGTCATGCCCTGTGCTGCCGCCACCATCAATGTGGTAACCTCGCCCGGCTCTGCGGCCCCTCCTGTAATGTTGGGAATGTATGAGATGCGTGCCTTCCCATTGGATTTGAGGGCCGAGGACACCGACGCTTCCAGCGCCGTGTGCTGGCGGGATCCAGCGGTGGTGCCGCCAGCCGCCGTCGGCGACACGCTGCGCTTCAATATTGCCAAAGTCGCCGACATTGGTGCCGGGTGGGCCACTTGGAGCCACGGTTACACCGGCAAGGTTTACTTCCGGGACGCCGATGATTTGTACATGATCATGCCCTTGGGCATCCAGGCGTTCTACATGTACGTGGAGCCGAACATTGCCGGCTCGTTCGAAATCAGGGTTGAGTCGGAAAGTGTGTTCGAGACCGTGACTATCAACGCGCTTGGGGGTGCCCAATACTTCGGGGTCTGGACCCAGCCGGACAGGCAGTTGACGGGACTCAGCATCAAGCAGATTACGGGCACGT
The DNA here is from genome assembly GCA_026397725.1 of Verrucomicrobiota bacterium. Classification (GTDB taxonomy): domain Bacteria; phylum Verrucomicrobiota; class Verrucomicrobiia; order Verrucomicrobiales; family Akkermansiaceae; genus Luteolibacter. The sequence continues at coordinate 12,746 of JAPLUI010000379.1, forward strand.
CAGGCGGCTTCGCCATTGGGGAGTTTGCCAATAATATTCCCGAACCGGCGGCGTTGACGCTCGGGGCGATCAGCTTGTGCGGACTGCTGGTGCGCCGCCGCCGCCAGTAGCAAGATGTGGCCGTCGGCCAGTGCCGGATTTGCAGATCCGCAGATCCGCAGGTCCGCAGGTCCGACGGTTGAGGAGGGTCGCGGGGGGTAAACCCCGCGACCCTTTTTTTTGTTTTTCTGGTGGACGTGACGCGCACCCGCTACCATCGCGCCGCCACCCTGAGAGGAATGAGACCATGAATATGCCCAAGCATCCAAGAGTTGTCCTGAAACGCCTTGTGTCGGCCTTGGCAATCGCGGTGGCGGTGGGTTGCGGCGGGGGCTCGGCCGCGAGCGCGGCGATGATCACCATCGACGTCAACTCCCCGGATGGGATCAGCGCGAGCACGCCCTTGAGTGGTCCCGCTGGTAACACGGCCCACTGGACCAACGCGGTCATGGCGGACAATTGGTCGACGGTTACGGCCAGCAACCTGGTGACCGATGCTGGCACGGCGAGCACCGTTGGCATCTCGTTGCGGTTTCCGGGGCGGGACCCCTGGGGCACCCCCGCCCTGCAGATGCTGGAGTCCGGCGTTTTCAACCCGGGTTACGACGATTGGGGTCAATCCGAAATCAACGGTCTGAGCGCGGGCGGGAGATACGACCTGTACATCGCCGGCTCACGCGTGAACGACGATACCGGGGCCAATGGCACGTTTCACATCAACGGCCAGCACCAGACTCTCAACAATGGCCCGCCGCCCAGAAACGGGTCAACTTGGGTTGAGCATGTCAACTATGTGAAATTCAGTGGCCTGGTGGCCGACGGCGCTGGCAAGATCACGTTTCAAGTGAGCGATGGCCCGCTGTTCATCAGCGGCCTGCAACTGGTGAGTGCGGTTCCCGTCACGGTGCCGCTGGCACCGAGCGGGTTGGGGGCGACGGTCGGCGACGCGCAGGTGACCCTGAGCTGGGCCGCGGCAACCGGGGCGACGGGCTATAACGTGAAGCGCTCGACGACGAGCGGTGCGGGCTACGCGCTGATCGGCACCTCATCAGTCCCGACCTACACGGACCCCGGCGTGATCAATGGAACGCCCTACTACTATGTGGTGTCTGCCACGAACAGCGCGGGTGAGAGTGCCAACTCCGCTGAAGTCGGAGCGACGCCAAGCGTGCCCCCCGCGACCGCAGCCAAGGACATGCTGAGCTTCGGTCCCGGCGCCATCATCAGCGGAACCACCATCGCATGGACCGTGCCGTATGGGACGGCGCTGCCGGGCCTCGCGCCTGCCTTTACGGTTTCCGCGTTGGCCACGGGCACTCCGGTTTCCGGCACCAGCAGGGATTTCACAAGTCCGCAGACCTACACCGTCACTGCCCGGGACGGCAGCACCAAGGTTTATACGGTGACGGTCACTGTGGCACCATCCGAACTGGGGGTGACCTTTGCGAGCACGTTCCTCAATGTCTCGGCCAGCGGGACCGGAACGGAGATTCTGAACACCGGCACGCTCATCGAAGCCAATCACGTCGGGGCCGGCGGGCAAGCGCCGCTCACTCTAACCAACGGGCTGGCCTTTGGCATCTCCACCGCGAGCCTGCTCAATCCCGACGGGGGCAATCAGGAAGTCCTCCCGGTCGAGAGCCGCAGCACCGGCTGGCTCCACAATGCCTCGGACAACCGCGGTTACACGATCACCGATGCGGCCTTCAACAATCTGATGAACCATGCCTGGTGGATCGCCTTCACGGATTCCAGATCGGACCTGGTGATCGGCGGCCTGGTGCTCGGCAACACCTACCGCCTGCAACTCATCTCGGAAGCCCCCAATGCCGGCACGGTCTCGGTGGAAGGCAGTCCCGAGTACCCCTGGTCCGGCACCAATTCCGTGCTGTCCGCCATCTGGACGGCCACGGACACCACGTTGAACATGCAGTATTCCAGGAAGCAACAAGCGTCGGCGGGTGGCCAGGGTGATGAGGTGTTCTTCCAAGGCTACGCCCTGCATGACATCACCCAGCCGGGGTCGCTGAAAAACATCACCAGTTTCACGTTCCCCGGCCTCGGCACCGCCACGCTGGCCGGAACTAACATTTTCATGAGTGTGCCGTATGGCACGGTGGTGACCAACCTGGCGCCCACCTACACGGTGTCGGCCAACGCCAGCGGCGCGCCGGCTTCCGGAACCGTTAGGGATTTCTCCGCTCCGCAAACCTACACCATCACCGCCCAGAATGGCACCACCAAGGTTTACACGGTGATCTTGCAGCCTGCGGTGACGCTGGGCTTGGCGGGCAGCCCGCTGCCGGAAGCCGGAGGCGTGGCGACGGTGACCGCGACGCTGTCGGCGGCGCACACCAAGGTGGTGACGGTGAACCTGACTTTTGCGGGGACCGCCACGCTGAGCGACGACTACACTCCCTCGGCTAACAGCATTGTGATCCCGGCGGGAAGCACCAGCGGCTCGATCACGCTCACGGCGGTGCAGGACGCGCTCTACGAGAGTCCGGACGAGACCATCGTGGTGGGCCTCGGCACGGTGGTCAATGCCACCGCGAGTGCTTCGCAACAGGTTACGGCCACCATTGCGGACGATGATCCGGAGCCGCTGTTCCCGCTCACGGCCGGGCAGCGGGGCATGGTGCCATGCCGGGACAACCCGGCGGTGAGTTACGACGTCTATCTGCCGTCCAACTATTCCACCGAGCTGGCACCGTTGCCCATTCTCTATACGTTCAGCCCTTGGGACGGCGGGTTGGTATCGGACTTCCAGGCCGTCTGTGCCAACTTGCAGATCATCACGATTGGCATCCGGGCCAGCGGCGCCTGGGACCCCATCTTGCGAAACATCCATGCCGTGACGCGCGATGTCCGGCAGCGGCTGCGCTTTGACCCGACGGCGGAAATGGCGGCGGGTTTTTCCGGCGGCGGGGTGGCGGCCTACGAGTTCTGCCGCTTCCGGGCGCAGCACGCGGCGGGAGTCTATGCCATGGGCGGCTGGTTAGGGCGCAGCGGGACTTACTACGCAGTGGACCGGGTGCAGCCACAATTGTTAGTCGCACGCTCCACCGGCACCACTGATACCAATGCCCGCTACTACGTTCCTGCCGACCGGAACTATCTGTATTCCTGCGGCGCGCTCGTCACGGACTGGGACTTTGTGGGCGGCCATGAAATTCCCCCGGATGCCACCAAGACCGCCGCCCTTACCTGGATCTTGACCCACCGGGTCCAGGACGAACCGGATGACAGCACCCTGGCTCAGATGCAGGCCACCGAGTGGCGGACGCGGATCGGTGCCGGTGGCGGGGCGAACGTCCTCCGCGAAGCGGTCAGCGTGCTCATGCATCAGCCCCGGAGTTGGTATGCCTATCAAGCGCAACTGATCCTGGACCAACTGTTGGACGATCCCGGTTTCCGCACGCTGGACGTGACCGGTCTGGCCAGCGGCGATTTTGCCAGGGATCTGTTTTATTATGCCGTCCGTGGAGCCGGCTTGAACAGCGACTGGCAGCATTACCACGCCGCCATGAAGGCGCTCACCGGCGTCTCGGGCGTGAGTGGCCATCGTTCAAGTGCGATTTACTCCTTGTTGGAACAATACGGCTACCTCACCCCGGTGCTGCGGATCTCCCATGCTTCCGGCCAACTGCAGCTCGCGCTCGGCAAGGAGACCCTGGGCCTGACCTACGCGCTGGAAGCGAGCCCCAACCTCGGCAGCGGCACCTGGCAGGAACTCGCCGCCCCGGTCGTCGAGACCAACACCGCTTGGTCCGCCGGGTTCGCCGTGCCGACGGGAGCGCCGAGCGGCTTCTATCGCATCCGCACCACCCCGTCGCCAACGGCAGTGCCATGAGTCTCGCCGCCGCAGTGCAACCGGCAGCCCGAAGTTGGATTGGAGTTATCGGATTTCAACTTCGGTGTGCGGGTTCCATGGTCGCCGCTTGGCGTTGACACCCAACCGCCACTGGCCACAATCCGCCCGTCCAACCTCATCCACCAGCCCGCAACACCATGAACAGACAGGATTTCATCAAGACCACCGCCGCCGCCACCTTCGGCTTCCAATTCATCCCGCGCCGGGTGCTTGGCGATGGCGCGACCACTCCCCCGAGCCGCAAGATCAATCTGGCGGCGATCGGCTGCGGCGGACAGGCCGGATCCGATCTGAGCAACATGGCGGACGAGAACATCGTCGCGTTGTGCGATGTGGACGAGCGGCGCGCCGCGGGAATGTTCAACAAATTCCCGCAGGCCAAGCGCTACAAGGACTTCCGCGTCATGCTGGAGGAAATGGGTGACAAGATCGACGCCGTCCTCGTCGGGACCCCCGATCATACCCACGCCGTCGCCGCGATGGCCGCCATGAAGCACGGCAAACACGTCTTCTGTGAGAAACCGCTCGCCCATACGGTGGCGGAGGCCCGCGCGATGCGCCAGGAGGCCAACGCACGCAAGCTCATCACGCAGATGGGCAACCAGGGTCACTCGTCGGAATCGATCCGCATCTTCCGCGAATTCATCCAGGCTGGCGCGATCGGCAAGGTCAGCGAGATTCATTGCGGCTGCGATGCCTTCAAGGACGTGTATTGCCAGATCAGAAACTTCGCCAAGATCCGCCGCGAACGTCCCGCGGTGCCGCAGGAACTCGCTTGGGATTTGTGGCTCGGCCCCACCAAGGAACGCCCGTACCATCCCGCCTATCTGCCCTTCAACTGGCGCGGGTGGTCGCAGTTCGGCGGCGGTTGCATCGGCGACTGGGTCTGTCATGTGGTGGATCCCTCGTTCTGGGCGCTCGATCTCGACATGCCGGTGACGATTCTCGCCGAAACCGACGGCTATGACCCGGACAAGGATGCTGACAGCTATCCGGCCGGCACCAAGATCACCTACGAATTCCCCGCCAAGGGCAACCGCAGCCCGGTGAAACTGATCTGGTTCGACGGCAAGCGCAGGATCCCGCGCCCTGACGAACTCCCGGAAGGCAAAAACGTCGTCGGCACCGGCGCGGTCATCATCGGCGACCAAGGCAAGATCATGCACGGCTCGCACGGTGCGAGCGAAGTGCGGCTGATTCCCGAGGCGGCCATGCGAGCCTACCAGCGGCCCGAGCAATCCCTGCCGCGCGTGAAGGCCGGCCACTATCGCGATTGGCTCGATGCCATCCGCGAAGGCCGCCAGGCCAGCTCGCCCTTCGACTATGGCGTGCGGCTCTCCGAAGTCGGCCTGCTCGGCATCATCGCCATCCGCATGAGCGGCCAGCAACTCCAGTACGACGAAGCGGCCATGCGCTTCACCAACAACGCGGAAGCTAACAAATTCCTCGCGCCGCAATTCCGCAGCGGCTGGTCGCTGTGAGGAACCGCAGCGCAACTTGGCGGGAGTGGCCGGTCCGGAACCCGTCCCCACTCATTTGTTAAAGAGCGGGGACCGACCCCAACAGCACCCGGGCCATCCTACTTGATGCCATGCTGATTCGCAAAGGCGGCGGCGGCTTCGGCGGCGGCGGCATCGTTTTTGGGCCAGTTTTGATAGATCTGCCTGAGGGTATCATCCCGCGCGTTGCCGGCGGGCAGGGTTAGCGCCCATTGCGCGGCGACTTCAGGCTCGTAGCGGGAAACCGTCTCGGCATAGTGTCGGATCGAAATGTTCCTGGCGGGACCCTCGGGGGTGCTGCTCAGCCATTGGCCGGCGGCCTGATAGTCGTTGCGGGTCCAGTTGATGACGAGGTCGCGGATCGAGTCATCGACCTTGTCAGCAGGGAGCGCGGCACCGAGCCACTCGATCCACTGGCCGGTTTCGCCACGCTGGATTGAGAAATTGTGCAAGCCGCTGGCGAAACCGGCCAGTTCTGCCGGAGTGAGCGCGGCGGCGGCGAGCCATTTGCTGGCAGCCTCGAAGCCCTCCCGCGCCACCCCGTTGGCCAGCGCAGTGGCGGCCCAGGTGGCCGCTTCATTCCGGGCCGCCTCATCCGTTAGGGTGGCGAGGTACCCGCGCAGCGCGGCGAGGGTGACGCTCCGTTGTTCCGGGGTCCTGGCCGCCTCGACGATGCCGGCGATGGCATTGTTGGCATCCTTGCAGCCCAACTCACTGATAAGCCTGAAGGCGAGGTGGGGATCCTGGGTTGCGGCCCCGGAGAGCAGGCCGCGCTTCACGTTTTCGGTGACGAGGTCGGGATGTTGCTCAGCGTTTTCCCGGACCCACTTGAGCGCGGCCATGGGATCATCCTTGGCCCAGCGGGTGAGCGCTGAGGAAATGACATGCCCGCCCGTGCCGCCTTCCTTGAAGAGATCGGACGCCCCGGTGAACAGCGCCAGCGCGGCCTGCGGGTGGTCGGTGGCGAGCGCCCTGATCGAGAAGCCGAGCAGGCCCTGGCGGATCTCGTCGTCGAGTCCGGTGTCGGCCCGAACCTCGGCGATGAGGATTTTCAACTGGGCGACATCCAGCGCCAACAGCCGCTCCATCATGTCCATCATGCGCTGTTGCATGGCGGCATCGGGTTGGCTGGCACCGGATTTCTCAGCGGCTGCCATTTCCTTGGCAAAAGCGATGAACTCGGCGGCAACCAGCTTGGCGTCAGGTGCGTGCTGGTCGCGCTCGCGCCTGGCGGAGTGGAGCGGCTTACCGGGGTGCGCGGGGTCGATGGGGATGCCTAACAGGGTGGCCGCGGCGACGAGTTGGCCATGGGTCTGCCGGGCGGCCACGATCTGCTGCTGCCCGTGCCAACCGAGGCCGGCACCGACGGCAAGGATGATGGCGGCAAGGGCAAGGGGGAATTTCATGGTCTGGCGGTAAGTTCAATGCAGGTTTTTCAGGATTGCCGCGCGGCGTTCCTCATCGGAGATCTTTGCGGCCAGGGCGCGGGCAGCTTCTTTGTTAGCACGGGCGGTCCAGCTTTCCAGGAAAGTGCCGAGCACCTCGTCGTTGCCGCTGGCCTGGCCATACTGGAGCGCCAGCTCGCCTGCTTCGGCAAACCCGAGCGGGTGGATTCCCTGGGTGGCGTTGGCGAGGATGTTGCCGGTGAGGTGGCCGGTTGCGGCCGGGGCCTGGGTGTCGGCCCAGGCCCGCATGGCATCGAGGTCCTCGCGGGTGACCTGCTGGTTGTTGGAGCTGAGTTTGGAGCTGGCGGCGTGCTCGACGCAGGCGGTGCGCTCGGCGGGTGTCGCCTCGATCCGGCTAAGATAGTCAGTGACTTCGGCATAACCGACCTGCACCAACCTGGACGCCTGTTGGGCGAATAGATCGCCTTGCTCGGATGCGGGCACGCGGGCCCGGATCAATTTGGCCACGGCCAAATGGTCATCCTCCTTGACCGAGCCGAACGAGAGATTGTTGCGCATGACCTCACTGCGCTGATCTTCCGGCAACGCGCCCAAACGCAGATCCGCAGCCGGGAAATCGGCAGCGAGCAGGACGTTGATCAGGACTCCTTCGAAATGCATCCGCGACTGGCTCTTGCCGTCAAGCGACTTGCTGTCGAAGTTGCCCGCAGCGATTTGCTGGTCGAACCAAGTGCTGGCCTTGCCTGCATCCTTCTTCGCCCATTCCCGCAGCGCGTCGGCAAGCTGCCAGCACACCAGGCCAGTGGCATCCTTCAGCCGCTCGCTGAAGCGCGTCAGCGCCAGCTCGGGATCCTGCAGAATGAGCGGCCGGATGAGCATCTGTTCCAGCATGGCACATGCAGCGGCGGGCAGCCCGAGGGCGGCGATTTCATCCAGCGCGGTGAGCAGTTCCTGCTGGGTCATTGCTTGTACGCGCTGCTGCAGGCGGAGCATCGTCCGCATATCGCCGTTGACGCCGCTTCGCTGCATGTCCTCCAGTTGCCCGGCGAGCATTTTCCAATTGATAGGTCCCTGGTCCGGCGCCGTTTTGTCAGACGCGGCGGAAGCGGCACGCGAGGGACCATCCCCCGGAGCGGCCCCACGGGCGGCGGCGAGTTGCTGGCGCAACTGCCCGTTGGCATTATCGAGCGTGGCAAGCGAGCGGCGTTGGAGGCCCATTGAAGTTCCCACAACAACCAGTGCCACAGCGGGCGGAAGCAAGCGGATGAATTTCACCTAACGAAGGATTGCGGATGGCAGCCCACTTGTCAATGCCGGAAACCCGCTGGTCCTGAAGACTCCGGTTAGTGCCAACCCGTCATCCTCGGTGCATGCGCTGTGACCAGCACGCCTACCTGATGCCATGCTGTTGGGCGAAGGCGGCGGCAGCTTCGACGGCGGCGGGATCACGCCTGGGCCAGTTTTGATAGATCTGCCTGAGGGTTTCATCCCGCGTGCTGCCGACTGGCAAAGTCAGTGCCCATTGCGCGGCGGTTTCGGGCTCGTAGCGGGAAATGGTTTCGGCGTAAGAGCGGATGGCGGTGTTTTTGGCCGGGCCGTCGGGAGTGGCGGCGAGCCATTGGCCGGCGGCCTGGGAGTCGCTGTAGGTCCAACTGGCGACGAGGTATTGAATTCTGTAGGCCGACTTGCCGGATGGCAATGTTTCGCCGAGCCACTCGATCCATTGGCCGGTTTCACCGCTGTGGCCCGTGTCGTAGTTCAAGCCGGCGGCGACGCCGGCGAGTTCGGCGGGGGAGAGTTTGGCTGCAGCGAGCCATTGGCTGGCAGCGGCGAATCCGTCCCGCCCGACACCGTTGGCCAGAATGGTTAGATTCGCGGTCGCGGCGGCGTCGCGGGCGCCTGCATCGGTGAGCGTGGCCAGGTGCTCGCGCAGCGCGGCGAGCATGGTGCTGCGTTCATCCGGCGTTTGGGCGGCGCTGACAATGTTTCTGATGGCTTCGTCGGGGTCCTTGAGACCCAGCTCGCCGATGAGCCTGAAGGCGAGCCGGGGGTCTTGGATCGCGGCACCGGAAAGCAAGCCGCGCTTGGCGTCATCGGTGACGAGGTCGGGATGGCTGGCGGCGTGTTGCCGGACCCAGGCGAGCGCGGCCTGCGGGTCGTCCTTGGCCCAGCGGGCAAGCGACGAGGAAACGACGTAGCCGCCGCTGACGTCGTCCTTGGCCAGCTCGGACGTTCCGGTAAACAGCTCGAGCACGGCCTGCGGGTGGTCGTTGGCAAGCGCCAGCACGGCGACAGCGACCAGACGCTTGCGGACTTCGTCGCTGAGATCCGGACTGGCGCGAACCTCGGCGATGAGGGAGGTCAACTGGGCGGGGTCCAGCGCCATCATGCGGTCCCTGAGATCCGTCATGCGCCGGACCATTTGCTTTTGCATGACTTCATCGCGGTGGCCGCCCGCGGCTTTCTCAAAGGCTTCACGTTCCCTGCCGAAGGCGATGAACTCGGCGGCGATGAGCTTGGCGTCCGCCTGGCGATTCTCGCGTTCGGGTCTGGTGGTCCGGGGGCGGGCGGGCGGATTTGCCAGCTCGACCACGATGCCGCGGGCGGCGGCTTCGGCGACGAGTTGGTCGCGGGTCTGGCGGATCGCGGCGAGTTGTTGAGAGTCGTGCCAGCCCAGGCCGGCCCCGATGGCGAGGATGAGGACGGCAAGGGCGAGGGAGCTTTTCATAAGTCGGCGCGAAGATTATTTGAGGCGCTTGAGGATTTCCTCGCGGCGTGTCGCGTCGGCAATCTTTTCAGCAAAGACGCGCGACAGTTCCTTGTTGTTGCGGGCGGTCCAGGTGTCCAGGAACGTGGCTAACACATCGTCGTTGCCACTGGCTTGGCTGTATTGGGCGGCGAGTTCGGCAGCGGCCTCGAAGGCGAGCGTCGGCGACATTTGGGTGGCCGTGGCGAGGATGTTGCCGGTGACGCGGTCGGTCGCATCCGGGGCCTGGGTGTCGGCCCAAGCACGCAGGGTGTCGAGGTCTTCGGGGGTGACCAGCTTGTTGTTAGCAAAGATCCGGATCGATGCGGCGCGCTCGACGCACGTGCTGCGCTCGGCGGGCGTGGCTTCGATCTGCGCGAGGTATTCGGTGACCTTGGAGTAACCACCGTGCAGCGCGCACTGGGCCGCCTGGATGGCGAAGATTCCGGGTCGGTCTGCCGCAGGCACTTGGTCGCGAACCAGTTTGGTGAAGGCGGCTTGGGTCTGTGCCGTGACCGAATTGAGCAGGTCGTTGCTGATCACCTCGGCACGCTGATCCGCCGGCATCGCACCCAGGCGGCGACCCGCGGCGGCGGGATCGGCGGTTAGCAGGATGCCGAGCATGATGCCCTCAAACTGCGTCCGGAACTGGCTCTTGCCATCGAGCGTCTTGCTGTCGAATTTCCCGGCGGCGAGCTGTTCATCAAACCACGCGTCGGCCTTGCCCGGATCTTGCCTGGCCCAATCCCGCAACGCGTTGGATAGATGCCACTTGAGCCCGCTCGCCTCATCCTGCAGGGTATCGATGAAGCGCTTGAGGACATACTCGGGATCTTTCTCGATGAGCGGACCGATGAGCGTCTGCTCGAGCATCGAGCGGGAGTTGGTGGACAGCTCAAGCCTGGCGATTTCGTCCAGGCCGGAGATGAGTTCCTCCCGGGTCATCGCCTGCAGGCGCTGTTCGAAGCGCAGCATCACCCGCATGTCTGCCGTGGCCCCGGCCCGCTGCGTTTCATCGAATTGTCCGGCGAGGGTGCTCCAGTTGATGGGCGCGCCGGGCGTCGCCTGTCTGTTAGAAACGGCGGACCGGGTGGGTGAGGGCGCCGCTCCGGCGTCAGCCGCAAGGTGGTCGCGCAGCGTCACGCAATCCTGTTCCATCGTGGACATCGCGCGGCGCTGGACGCCAAGCCAAGCTCCCACAACCAGCATCGCCACGGCGGGCGGCAGCATCCGGATGAATTTCACCTGCCGCAGCGTCGTTGGCTGCCGGTGCTTTGTCAACGAGCGAAAGCCCGCTGGAAGGCTGATCGGACGGAACGGACGGATCGGACGGATCCGTCCGATTCGTCCGATCCGTCCGATTCGTCCGACCCGTCCGACCCGACTTGCGGAGTGAATCTACACCTCCAGCCGATAGCCCGCCCCTCGCACGGTGATGAGGTGGCGGGGCGTGGCGGGTGCCTCCTCCAGCTTCGCGCGGAGGCTGACGATGAAATTGTCCACCGTCCGCGTGCTCGGATAGGCATTGTAGCCCCAGACGACATCGAGGAACTTTTCGCGGGCGACGGTTTCGCCCGGGGTGGTTGCCAGCAGGCGCAGGATGCCGGCTTCCTTGTCGGAGAGCGCGTGGTGCTGCCCGGCCCGGCTGATGGTGCTGCGGCGGAAGTCGATGGTGGCGGCACCGATTTGCAGCACCTCCGGCACCGCCTGCTCGCGCTCATGGCGGCGCAGCAGGGCGCGAATCCTCGCTAACAATTCCCTCAGGCTGAACGGTTTGATTAGATAATCATCCGCCCCGCTGTCGAGGCCGTCCACCCGGTCGTCCACCTGGCCCTTGGCGGTGAGCATGAGCACCGGCATGCGGCGGCCGCGCTGGCGCAGCGCGCGGCACACGGCGTAACCATCGAGCCCGGGGAGCATCACATCTAACAACACAAGGTCGAACGCTTCGGTGCAGGCGAGTTCCAGGCCGGCGATGCCATCGGCCGCAGAACGCACGCGGTAGCCTTCGGCGATGAGGGTTTCCACCAGGGCGGTGCGCATCGGCAGTTCGTCTTCGATGATGAGAAGTCTCATGGCTGCAACGGAATGGATAGAACAAAGGTGCTGCCGTGGCCGGGTTGGCTGCGCAGGGTGATGGTGCCATGGTGGGCTTCGGCAATCGCCTTGACCACGCTCAGGCCGATGCCGGTGCCCTGGGTTTCGCGACGCAATTCGCTGCCGAGGCGGTGGAAGCGCTCGAAGATCCGTTGGTGTTCGGCGGCCGCGATGCCCGGGCCCTGATCGGTGATGGAGATATGCCAACGGTGCCGGGCCTCATCACTGGAAAGTTGGATCGTCACCACCGCACCCGCCGGAGAAAACTTGATCGCATTGTCCAACAAGTTGACCAGGGCTTGGTGGATCGCCCCGGAGTCCACCATGGCACTCAGGTCGGGCAACGGCGCGGGTTCGATTGTTAGGGCGAGGCCTTTTTCGGCGGCAATGGGTTCCATCATCCTGACGCAATCCAGCACGATTGTGGCAAGGTCGCATTCCGCGAAGTGCCAGTGGCGGCGGCCGCGTTCGAGGCGGGAGAAATCCAGCACGTTTTCGATCAAGGCGGACAGGCGGGTGCTCTCGCGGGAGATGAGTTGATGAAACTCGCGGATCGTGGGCGGGGCGATTTTGCCAGCTTCGAGGGCATCGGCCATCAGGCGGATCGACGCCACGGGGGCGCGGAGTTCGTGTGAGACGCTGGCGACGAAATCGCTCTTCATGGCATTGAGGCGTTGCTCGCGTTTGACCACCCGCTGGATCAACCACAACCCACCGCCGGATAGAAAGATCGCAAAGGCTAACAGCCCCAGAGTCCAGCGGGCTTGCTGGCGGGCGCCGGCTTCTAGCAGGGCGGGCCGGGTGGCCATCACTTCGAGGCGCAGGTCGGCGTGGCGCGTTAGCGGAGTTGATGCTAACAACTCGCCGGCGGCGGGACCGGCCAGCACCTGCTGGCCGCTGGCGAGCCGCAACTCCGCCCATGGCGGGAGATTGCGCCGGATGGTCTGATGGATTTCCTCAAACTGCCCGGGCGCGATGAATTGCAGCCCGTCCCTAGCCGGCGCCGTCCACCAGACTGGCCCGCCGCTCCGCACCCAGGCGGCGGTCGGTTGGTGGCGGAAAATCGCGCGGGCCTGCTCGGCCAGCCGCCATTGTGCGAGCCAGGTCGCCTGCTCGGGCGAGGCGAGCTTGGTAAGCGCTGTTAGAGTGAGGATCGACGGGCACTCGCGGGTGACCAGAGTGGCGACCGCGTCCGCTGGTTGGGCGGCGGAATCGATTTCTAACAATCGCAGCGCTGCCAGCACGCGGCGCGGAAGACCCGCTGGCGAAAGTCCTGCGGCGGGGTCGTCCCGGAGTTTGGCCAGAGCCGCCACCTCCTTGCCATCCAGGACTTGATCGGTGGCGGCGGTGCCGTTGCCCGGCACCGGCAGGGCCGGATAGAGGGCCGCCTGTTGGATGTGCTCATCCAACAACCGGTCGCACAGCGTGGCGCGGTCGGCGGCGAGGCGTTTCGCCTCGTCGCGGGCCTCGCTCCATGCCGCGCGGATTTGCGCCCGCGTGCCAAGGGCCGCCAGTACTGCTAGCCCCATCACGGGCACCAGCACGGCGAGCGAGAGCCATCGGAGGGGAGAACGATTTTGGCGGGGCATGTTCTTAGGCAGAAGGCAAGATATCGGTAGGGGCGGACGGCCTCGGCCGACCCACATTCCCCCTGAGGGTGAGATGCGAATGGTTAGAGGTCAGAGGTCGGAGGTTAGAGGTCGGAGGTCGGAGGTCGGAGGTCAGAGGTCCGCGCTTCAGGTGAGGGAAGCAAGCGCCGCGCTGATCGTTGCTTTGACCGCAGGCCAGGACAGATTTGTCAGGGATTCGGGGTCTGGTTCGGCTTCCGCGTCGTCGAACCACGCCAGGCTCCGGATGACCATGAACTTGTTGCTGGCAGAATACTTGCGGCAGCAGGCCTCCAACAACTCCGGCAGGGTGCGGCGTTCCAACAGCATTGCCAGATCGAAGAAGTCCTTTTTGGAACCCCGATTGGTGATCGCATTGAGTTTCATCGCCGCGACGTCTGCCAGGGACAACATGCGGATGCCATCAAGCGTCACCGGCTCTTCGAGCAGTGGATAGGCATGGCGCAGAAAATCGATTTGCACACCCTGCCAGAGCAGTCGGAGGGTTCCCGCGGCGCGATCCACCACGCTCTCGCGGGGCAGTTCGAGTTGTCGCAAGAGTTCCTCCGCGTCGAAGTTCTCGGTGGTGAAGAAATCGAGATCCATGGACCGCCGATGGCCGCAGCGCAACGCCAGTGAGGTTCCACCCGCCAACGAAAAGCCGGTGGCAAGCAAGGGTGGAGCCAGGGCTTGCAGAACGGCGCGGACGGTTACGGGAACGGCGTGGTAGTGGAGCATCGGAAATCAGTGGCGGGGAGTTGGAACCATGCGCGGCAGAAGGCAAAGGCCCGCGGATTGAGCGAGCGAATGCTGACGACGATCTGGGCCAGGCGCGGTTTGCCATAGTACGCCACCAGCACCTGCCAATCGCTCCAGAAGCCATATTCCAGCACGCGCCTGGCAAGCCACGCGGCATGGCGTTCGGGGTCCACACCGTGCCGCTTCACGTCCCAAAACAGGTGTTCGGACAAGCCATTCACACCACGAAACAAGCATGAGAGGGCCGCCAATGCAATCCGGGAAAAGCTGAAATGCATTGGTTAGGGCTCGGGAGGGGCGGGCTCGGGCTCGGGTTCGGGTTGGGGCTGGGCGGGCTGGGCGCTGGGTTGTCGGGAGGTGCCGGGCGGCCTCACAATCGGGCGGGGCTGACGGGGGACGGAGTAGTTCGCAAGGATGCCGTCCGCTTCCCGCACAAAGGCATGCTTTCCTTCTGTTAGCGGCCACTGCTCAGCGCCGCGGGCAACACACCCTCTGGCTGGATTCGCAAACCCGCTGGCCGCTGACACGGCCATGGTGGCGGTGCCAGTGGTGGGCGGCAGGGCGATGATTCCGGCGGCGGTCTCGACATAGCGGGGCTGATGGTATGCCATAGCTTTCATCACGGTGTTCCCTTCATAGTCGGTGACGGAGACCTTGCAGTTCAAGGCCTTGGCGAAGAACGCCTCCTCTGGTTGGGTGAAGCCCAGCCACGGAGTCTTGAGTTGATCCTGCCGGATGGGAACTTCGACGATGTCGCCCGGTTGCAGTTGCACATCCGCCTGCCGTGCCTGTTCGGTACTCATCTGATCCGCGGGCACGGCAATGGCCTTTTCGAGGTTCACTTCGATGACGTTTCCGTCCGCACCGCCGCGGCGGATCCGCAGCCGTGACAGATCCGGATGCGGCAGGATGCGCTGCGGATTGCTGCCAAGCTCCGCGACCATCAAGACTGGCAGGTCCTTGGGGTCGCTTGGCGGTGCCGCGACCACTTTCGGTGGCTGGCCGGGTTGGCCTGGCGGTTGGGGTGAGGTGCGGGAGCGGGTTGGCTCTGCTGTGCTCGACGGCGCCATCGCATGGGTCAGCGCCTGAATGAGCGTCGGCAACTGCGGGCTGTGCTCCTTGCTGTTATCGATTTGGAAGTAGCAGGCGAAGGGAAGGTCGCCCGCCGCCTTGAGCGTGATGTCCAAATCCGTCTTGCGGATTTCCTGCGGCAGGTCCAGCTTCACGCGGTCGCCGGCGGCCAGGTCGAAATCCTTGGCTAACAATTCGCTCAACGGGCGCTTGAGTTCCGGCCAGTCCTTGCGGACCACCACCACATTGGGTCTGCAATCGCCGTGGAAGCGCTCCGTCACCCACAGCAGTTCCATCAGCTTGCCGGCGCCCACCAGCGGTGCTTCGGCTTGGGTCGGATCAAACACCAGGCGATCCCCGCGCACTTGGATCGCACGGGTCTGGCCGGCGATTTCCACGGTCACCGGAAAGGCGATGCGTTTGCGCAGATGCCAGCTCAGCTTGTCGTAAAGTTGCTCGTATTCATCGCTTCGCCCTGTTGTCTTCTGCTGCGGGGTGACTTCCAAAATGTCACCTTGGGTGAGCGCGGGCAGCGGCTGTGTTCCAGTTAGATCAACCTCCTCCCGCGACCACTCGCCGCCGGCCTTCAGGCGGACCAGGGTGAGGTTCGGCCAACGGGCATCGCTCCCTCGGAATTGGGAGGTGTCTCGCCGTGACAGCAGCAGGTTGCTGGCATGATTCAGCAGCAGCGCCGGAGTGGCGGGGACGGGCTCGCCTGCCGCGGATTTCGTTAGGTTCAGCCATTGCCCCGAGTTGGTGAACAGCATCTGGGTGCCGGGTTCCTTCGCCAGCGCGGGAATCACCACTTCATCGAGGAACACCCGGCGGGCGGCCGGTTTCCACTCGCTCATGTTGGGGAGTTCAGCCAAATTGACGGTCTCAGGCCGCTGCGCCAACAGGGCTTTGACCAGCGAGCCATCCTCATCTTGCTTGGCGACCCGCTTCATGATCGAGCCCAGTATGGGGCCGGGCTTGGCACCCGTGGCCAGCAACACCCGAACCAGTTCCAACGGAGTGCCTCGTTGGCAGTAGGCGAGCCACAACACGGGGATGGATACCTCCTCGACCTGGTTGCTGGTCACGGCAAACGGATCGCCTAGGCCAGGGCTGCGGTCCCACTTTTCCGTGACGCCGAAGCCGTTCGGGTCCGCCCCGTTGTCTATCAGGAACTGGATTTTCGGCACGTCCACCTCGGCGGAATAGCGGCCAGAGTTGTTTTTGTCTTTGATAAACGGATCAAACAAGCCGGGCTGTTGCAGATTCGCGCCGCACCGGATCAGCGTCTTGGCGCATTCCCACGCGTTGCAATCGACGGCGAACTGCAAGGGGCTGAGCGGCACGGATATCGGGGTTTGGCGGGCTCCCGAACCTTGCACATCTTGGCTGGCGGTCAGCGCATTGACATCGGCACCCAGGTCGAACAAACGCTTGACGAGGTCCGGCGCACCGTCGGCCGAGGAGCCAGCCGCCACGTGCAAGGCGGTATAGCCGGTGCCATTGGCGGGGAGTTTCACATCGGCCTTGGCGTCTAACAATATATCAATCATCTCCTTCTTGCCATATTGAATGGCCACCATCAGTGGAGTGCCGATCTCTCTGGACCCCGCGGAATTTCTGCCTTCAGTGCCTGGGGGGGCGTTGCAGATGCCGGGTTGCCAGTTCGGATCGACCTTGGCGGCCAGCAGGGCGCGGACGACTTCGGCATAGCCCGACGCGGCGGCAAGCGAGAGCGCCTTGCCGCCTTCGTTGGTGAGTTGTTCCTTGGACTTGGTGAGCAGGAGCTTGACGACTTCGAGGTGCCCCAGCCGCGCGGCAGTAACAAGCGCGTCCGAGCCTTCAGTTTTCACCCCGGAATCCAACAGGAATTTGACGACGCCGGGGCGGTTTTTGTTTGCTGCGGCTAACAACTCGGCGGGGTCGCGGGCGAGGTCCGGGCTGGTTTGCGCCAATTTGCTCAGGCGGGCGATTTCCTTGGTTTCCGGATCGTCCCCGCCGGCACCGGGCTCCGGCGGCTTGCCGCCCATGGCGGTTAGATTTTCGCGGGCGAGTTTCGCTTGCGGATCAATCTGCGGGAATTCGGTGAGGAGTTGCTGATAGAGTTTGATCGCATCGTCCTTGCGGTCCTGCTTGCGGCGGACCTCGGCGAGGCGGAAGAGGGCGGTGGCAGCGATGGCGTTCTGCTCGGCATGGCGGGTGAGAACCTGCTGGTATTGGCGGGCGGCGGCCTCCGGGTCGCGGCTGACTTCCTCGGCGTAGAGGCCATCGCGCAGCAGATCCTGGAGGGAGGGATCCTCCGCGCGAGCGGCCAGGGCGGAAAGCATCATGGCGGCGGCGGCCAAGCGGAGGGAGCGATTCACAGTCAGTGACGGGGGAATTTTCATGGGCATGGCTTCGGTGACGCAATCGCAGCAGCTTGTCGCCCGAACATTGTCATGAAAGGGTCACGAGTGGAAGGATTTTTCAGCAATCTCCAGCATGGCCGGCACCAGCGGAGCCAAAACGCAGGCCCCGTCCCTCCGCAGGTTTCCGCCTGTTTGGAACCAGCCTCATCGATCAGCAGCACCATCGACGTCTGGTTGGCAATTTGAAGCACCGCTTGGATATCGGCTTCGGTCACGCCGACATGGCGCGTTGTCGCACAGCCTGCGCCATCATGACATTTCGGATGATTTTTGGAAATATGTCATTCCGGGTTTGGTTGTGGGCGGTTTCTGACAATACCATGTTGAAGTCCATGCCAGCCGCCGAATCCAACACCCGACTGCGGGGAGATAATCCCTCACAGTTAGAGTTCACCCGCCTGTTTGTCGCCAGCCAGGCGGCATTCCACGGGTTCCTGCTGACGTTGGTGCACGACCGGCATGCGGCCGACGATCTGGTGCAGGAACTGGCGTGCCGCTTGTGGTTGAGATTCGGCGATTACGAGCGGTCGCGCCCGTTTGTCGCGTGGGGGCTTGGGTTTGCCCGCTTGCTCGCATTCGAGTGGCGGCGTCACCAAGCGCGTCTGCCGGTGCCGCTGGACGAGCCGACCCTGCAAGCGCTCGCTGATGTCGCGACCGAGCGCTCGATGGCCAGCGATGAACGCCATGAGGCGCTGGGCCACTGTCTTCAGCTCCTCACGGACCATCAGCGGCAGGTGCTGCAGGCCCGCTATTACCGCGACCAAGCGGTGGCGGAGATCGCCCGGCAGACTCAGCGCACCGAAATGGCCGTTTACAAGGTCCTCAAGCGCGCCCATCAAATACTGTTAGATGTCGGGGCCGGAGCAAAACTAGACAGAGACGGAGCAAAACTGGACAGAGACGGAGCAAAACTGGATTTCTTCTGTTAGAGGCTGAATCGACTGGCGGTCAGAGGGGTTGGGTTGCGAGGATCGGCTGACGTCCGCAGGA
>JAPLUI010000149.1 GCA_026397725.1 Verrucomicrobiota bacterium
CCGGCCCGGCACTGGAGGGCATCCACGTCATGCCTCCGTCGGTGCTGACTTCGGTGAAGATGTCGAAGAAGCTGTCACAATCATTGTCCGTGCCATTGGCGCTCATCGTCGTGCGGCCCAGCGAGGCCTTGGTCGGGCTTTCTCGGATTTGAACGTTCAACGGCAGCCCGCCGCCCGCGGCGCTGAGTAGGGTCATCTCGGTGTCGTAGTACTCGGTGATACCGTCATCGCCCAGCCGACAGGTGAGCTGCACGCTGCAGGTGGCCGGAGCGATCGCATGACCGTACGTAAGCCCGCCGTCGTAGGAAACGTCGAACTCCAATTCCGAACCGAAGGCGTGGCTGGTGCTGAAGCCCGGCAACGGCGGCACGATGGCCGCGGTGAATGAGCGAATGGATACGTTAGTGATCACAATCCCGTTCGCATAGTAAGCCCACCACTGCTGCGGACTGATGTACTCGCCCGTCAGAGCCGGAAATAGGTTGTTGGTATAGGTGTAAACGGGCGCGATCCGTTGCAGTTCCTGATGAGCCGGACCATTGGTCGCCGGAGACCATGACCCGCCGCCGTCCGTGCTCACCTCGGTGAAGATGTCGAAAAAGCTGCTAATCGCAGCACCTCCGCCCCTCCCACCACCGCCGCCGCCAGCCTTCGAACTGGTTCCCCCCTGGCTCGCCTTGGTCGGGCTTTCGCGAATTTGCACACCGACCGGCAGGTCGCCGCCGGCAACATCAAGCTGCGTCACTTCCGTGTCATACGTAGTCCGGCCCTGGAACCCGCGCACGTTGTTCATCGTGCACGTCATGGTGGCCGGCGCGCGGGCGGCATAGAAGTGCACGCCCCCATCGATCGAGAGCTGGAAGTCCAGTTGCGAATCAAACGTATGCGTGAGGCTCGCCCCGAAGACCGGCGGCTCCGTCCAGCCCGCGAACAGCTTGTGCCGCATGTCCCGCAGAACGATGCCGTTGGCGTAAGCCTGACATAAGCCCGGCGTCAGATACTGCCCGTTGGGCATCGGCATCACTCTGCGCGGCGCCAATGCCGGCGCAATTAACTGCGCGTCCGGCTTAAGTTCCATCCGCAGCGGCCCGCTGGCTGGCATCCAGGTGCCGCCGTAGTCCGTGCTCACTTCCAGGTAGATGTCGAAGAAGCTGTCGATCATGCAACCGCCCGGCGTCAACTCGATCCGCGTCTCGCCTGCCGAAGCCAGCGTGGGGCTTTCGCGAATCTGCACTCCCGCAGGCAGTGTCCCGCCGCCGAGGTTCAGTTGCAGCATCTGCGCCCCGTAGAGGGTGTCACCGGAGTCGGCGCCATTGTTGATGGCGTAAACTTGGGTCGGGGCGTTGCCGACCACGCAGGACTGCCAGGTCAGACCGTTATCGAATGAAATGTCCATTTCCACCTGGGAACCGAACGAGTGGGTGATATAGGCGCCCACGCTGGGCGGCGGGACTGCTCCGGCACTGAAGACGCGGTGGGTAATATTGCTCAATAGAATGCCGCTGGAGAAGGCCACCACCCCTGGCGCCGGCGGCACATACAGGCCGTTAGTCGGCGGCAGGAGTCTCTGCACGTAAAAGTGCTTTTTTAGTTGCCGCAGCACCGTCACCGTGAAGGAACACCTGGCCTGCTGGCCACAGGCATCAATGGCGGTGCAGTTCACCGTGGTGACACCGATCGGGAAGGTGCTGCCGCTGGGCGGCACGCAAGTGGTCGTGATAGGCGCACAGCCGCC
>JAPLUI010000555.1 GCA_026397725.1 Verrucomicrobiota bacterium
GATAGTTCAGGGAGAACCGCGACAGGTCTTCCAGCACGGATTCCGGAAAAGTTGAC
This sequence comes from Verrucomicrobiota bacterium, assembly GCA_026397725.1. Lineage (GTDB taxonomy): Bacteria > Verrucomicrobiota > Verrucomicrobiia > Verrucomicrobiales > Akkermansiaceae > Luteolibacter. The sequence continues at coordinate 57 of JAPLUI010000555.1, forward strand.
ACGTCGCACGGGTTGCATGACCCGGCAACGCAAACACCGCAGCAGTGTCGTGGAGATCGGCCACGGTCCCGCCAGGGTCAAGATCGACACTGCCAATCGCATGGACGGCTATTGAGGTGGCGGCCGACTTTCTAGCAGGATTCACCCACCGGACGGCGCAGTGGTGCGACTAACAACCGGTGAAATAGGCCGGCAATACTAACGAATGGCGCTTGCGGGCGAGGCCGTAACGGGATCATGCTCCGCCCGTGCCTGCCGAGTTCAGGGACTTCTGCTGCAACCGGGCCTGCGGAAGGGCCCCGGCACCAGTGCGTGCCACAGTCATCGCCAATGGCGGCCCGCTCGCCAGCCAGTCGGGTGATCGCCACCGTCCTGCCGCCAAATCACGTTCCAGAACCGCATGCATCACCTGGATCACCTTGAAATTCTGTTCGAGCCAAGCCTGCGCTTGAATCCTGTCGCGTTGGTCAAGGGTGCCTCGCGGCATTCCCTCCTTGTCGTCGCTTGGCCCGGGCCCTCAAATGGTGACAGGCTCATCTTCGGTCCCGAAGACCATTTCCCGCCGAATGTCCAAGTGACGGCGGACCACGCACTCGGTATGCTGATGCGCCTTGCCGCCGACGGCGAGTGGCAAAATCCGCCGCTCGGTTCCCTTGAATACGAACGACTTAGCAGGGGTGGGTGTCGTTTGAGACAACTGCTTCAAGCGCTTGTTCCACCACCGGGAGACCCGTTCAGGAACAGCGAGGGGCGTTCATCCCGGTGTCCCAGCCAGCCTGCATCCCAACCTTGAGGCAGGAATTAGCCGACGGACGCCCCGGTGAAACGGCAAAATCAGGCAAAATAATCCGGAAATGCTAACGGATGGCGCTTGCCGGTTTGGCGGCAACGGGATAATGCTCGCCCCCATGTTTAACGAGTTCGGGTTTTACGGTTTTGACTCGGTCGCCGATGGCGATCCAGAACGAGCGCGTGCTTCATCTCAAACCGACGAAAACTACGCACAAATTTGTCGGACTTGCCGCCAATAGTATGACAATCCTCCCCAACACCATCTTGCGCGGCCCGGTTTTCCCGGAGCCGGTGCAAGTGATTGTGGCGAACCCTCGTGGCGCTGGGATGCAGATTATTGGCAGGGGGCTGCAAACCAATCAGGTTTACGACCGCATCCTGGCGCCGGAGCAGGTTGCAGCGCTCGACGCTTCACCCGAAACTGAGCCATTTGACGGTAGCCCCAGAAAATTCAGGCTTGGAATCGAAGCATTGCGGCTCGGCCTCGCATACGAATACGACCCGTATTTTTCCCTCTCGATTGCCCGCGTGGATCCGTTGCCGCACCAGTTGGAGGCGGTTTACGAGTATTTCATGAAGCTGCCACGTATTCGCTTCCTTCTGGCGGATGATCCGGGCGCGGGCAAGACCATCATGGCGGGCCTGTTGATCAAGGAACTGAAGATCCGGGGACTCATCAAGCGCATCCTGATTATCACCCCGGCTAACCTGAGCTTCCAATGGCAGCGCGAATTGAAGGACAAGTTCCGTGAGAACTTTGAAATCATCCGAAGCGATATTCTCCGTGCCAACTATGGATCCAATCCTTGGCAGGATAAGAATCAGCTCATCACGTCCGTCTCATGGGTTTCGCGCATTGAGGATGCCAAGGAAAGCCTGCTGCGAAGCCGCTGGGATCTTGTGATTGTGGACGAGGCGCATAAGATGAGCGCTCACAGCACTGAGAAAAAGACGTTGGCCTATCAGTTGGGCGAGGCGCTTTCACGCATGACGGACCATTTCCTATTGATGACGGCCACCCCGCACAAAGGAGACCCCGAGAATTTCAGTCTGTTCCTGCAACTGCTAGACCGGGATGTTTACGGCGATGTGAAGA
>JAPLUI010000162.1 GCA_026397725.1 Verrucomicrobiota bacterium
GCATGGGGCATGCGCGTCAAGTTAAGGGAAAGGTGATCCCTGTTACCGACAGTGACCCGCAACAGCAGTCCCTGATTGGACATCCTGAGGTCCGATCGGACCTCAGGATGTCCAGTTGGGGTGGAGATTGTGACGAGGTTGATACAGAAATTCGCGAGGAACTTACCGATCCAAGGCGTCAGGTCCTTAACTTGACGCGCAGGTCCTGCGCCGCCGGACCTCGCGGCAGCGGCCGCGGCGGATTTTTCAGTTGGCAAGCGGTTCGGGTTGGGGCACTTTGCGGGTGCCATGATTCGCTTTCTGCATACCCGCCTCCGTGTTCGTGATCTCGAGCGAGCGATCGCTTTTTACCAGGTTCTTGGTTATGTGGAGGGCGAGCGGAAGGATTCGCCGCAAGGGAACCGGTTGGCGTTTTTGGAACTGCCGGGCAACGAGGTGTACCTGGAGTTGTGTTACTCGCCCGAGTACCCCGCCACCTGTCCCGAAGACCTGATGCATACCTGCCTTGGCGTGCCGGACATCATGGCGTATTGCGGGCGGCTTGAAGCGGCGGGCATCGAAATCTGGCCTGCCGGTTGGCGGGAGAAATTCACCAGTGGCGGGCGGAAGATGGCGTTTGTCACCGACCCGGACGGCTACGAGGTGGAGCTTCTGGAGTGCTAGCAAGATGCAGTGGAATTACCCCCAAGACCTGCCGGTGGTGGCACACCGGGAGGAGATCATCGCCGCCGTCACGCATCATCAGGTCGTCGTCGTGGTGAGCGAAACGGGCTCCGGCAAAACCACCCAACTGCCCAAAATGATGGCGGAAGTGCTGGGCGGAAACGGCGGTCGCATCGGCTGCACCCAGCCGCGACGCATCGCGGCAGCCAGCGTCGCCCGCCGCGTCGCCGAGGAACTCGCGGTGCCGCTGGGCAGCTTCGTCGGCTATCAGGTGCGCTTCGAGGAGCGCCTCAGCCAGCAGACCCGCATCAAGTTCATGACCGATGGCATCCTGCTGGCGGAAACCCAAGGCGACCGCAATCTCAAGCAGTATGCAGCACTCATCCTGGATGAAGCGCACGAACGATCGCTTAACATCGACTTTTTAATCGGCTATTTGAAGCGGCTGTTGGCCAGGCGTCGGGATTTGAAATTGGTGATTTCGTCGGCGACGCTGGATGCGGGTGCCTTTGCGGAATTTTTCCATGAGGGTGGGGTACCGGCCCCGGTGATTGAGGCACCGGGGCGCTTGTTTCCGGTGGCGGAATTTTTTTTGCCGCCGCTGGAGGACGAGGATTTGCCGCAACATGTGGGGCGGGCGGTGGACTGGCTGGGGGAACTCGAACCGAATGGGGATGTGTTGGTGTTTTTGCCGGGCGAGCGGGAGATCCGGGAGTGCGCGGAGGTGTTGGAGGGTCGGCGCTACCGTGGGACCGAGGTGCTGCCCTTGTTTGCGCGGCTGGGGCTCGGGGACCAGCAGCGGGTGTTTCAGCCCGGCCCCAAGCGGCGCTTGATCCTGGCGACCAATGTGGCCGAGACGTCGCTGACGATTCCGCGGATTGCCTGCGTGGTGGATTCGGGGGTGGCACGGGTGAGTCGCTGGAGTCCGGGGCGGGGCGTGCAGCGCTTGCAGATCGAGCCGGTGAGTCAGGCGAGCGTGCGGCAGCGGAAGGGTCGCTGCGGGCGGGTGCGCGATGGCGTGTGTGTCAGGTTGTTTGAGGAGTCGGAGTTGCTAGAGCGAGTGGAGTTCACCGACCCGGAGATTCGGCGCAGTTCGCTGGCGGGGGTGATCCTGCGGATGAAATCGCTGAACCTGCCGGAGATCGAGGAGTTTCCGTTTCTCGATCCGCCGGCCCCCAAGGCGGTGGCGGAAGGCTACCGGACGCTGCGCGAGGTGGGGGCGCTGGACCAGGGACGCAATCTAACCGAGTCCGGGCGGCAGATGGCACGCTTGCCGGTGGACCCGCGGCTGGCGCGGATGTTGTTAGAGGCACGTCGGGAGAAATGTCTGGCGGAGGTCTTGCCGATCGTGGCGATTCTGGAGTCCAACGACCCGCAGGAACGCCCGGCGGAGAAGTTGCGGGAGGCGGATGCGGCGCACGCGCGGTGGACGGACATTGACAGCGATTTCATGAGCATCCTGCGGATGTGGAAGGATGTTTCGCGGTATCGGGATGGCCGCGGCGGGTGGCAGCGCAACGCGCTGCGGAAGTTTGCGGGGCCGGCGTTTCTGAATGCGCGGCGGGTGCTGGAATGGGCGAATGTCCACGATGAACTTGCCGAGTTGTTAGAAAGCGAGTGGCGGATCAAGATCGCGAGCCTGGCGAAGGAAACCGGGAACTGGGCACCGTATGCGAACATCCATCGTGCGGTGCTGGCCGGGGTGCCGCGGCAATTCGGCTGGTGGGATCGGGAGAACAAGGCGTATCGCAGCGCGGCGGGCGGATTTTTCGCGGTGTTTCCTGGCTCCGGCCTGTTCGGGGCGGGGAAGCGCTGGGAGTGGGTGCTGGGGGTGGAGTTGGTGGAGACCTCGCGCTTGTGGGCGCGGCGGGTGGCGCGGATCGAGCCGGAATGGGTCGAGCAGGTGGCGCCGCAGTTGTGTACCAGCAAATTCGGGGAGGCGCATTGGGATGAGGTGCAGGGGGCGGTGTACGGAAAGGAAACGGTGCTGTGCGGCGGGCTGCCGGTGGTGGCGGGCCGCCGCGTGCATTACGGAAGCGTGGATGCCAAGGCGGCGCACGGGATCTTTCTGCGCGAAGGGGTGGTGGGCGGCGGCTTGCGGCGGCAGTGCCGGTTTCTGGAGCGCATGAAGGAAATGAAGGAGGACTTGGAACTCATCGAGCAGAAACTGCGGCGGCCGGGCGGACTGTGGAGTGACGAGGCGGTGCTGCGGTTTTTCGAGGAGCGGGTGCCGGGTGAGATCAACACGGCGGCGGCCTTTCACCGATGGCGGGAGCACCACGAGGACGCCCTGATGCTGGAGGTGGCGGATGTGGTGGACGAGGATTTGGCGGACTTGCGACTGGACGGGTTTCCCGACGTGCTCAAACGCGAGGGGCAGGAGTACGCCGTGTACTATCATGCCGCGCCGGGCGAGCGCGACGACGGGGTGACACTCGGCGTGCATGTTGATCAACTCCCGAAGCTGCCGGATTGGCTGCCGGGCTGGGGGATGGATGGCAATTTGCGCGAGCGGGCGGAACTCCTGTTGCGCTCGCTGCCCAAGGACTTGCGGCGGATTTGCCAGCCGATCGCCGTGCTGGCCGATGGCTTTGCGGAGCGCTGGAGCCAGGCCCCGAAAGATGTGTCGATCACCCGGGCGCTCTGCGACTACGCCCGTGAGCGGACGGGGGCACGGCTGGAACCGGATGACTTCGACTCTAGCAAAGTGCCGCCGGAATTGGTGACCAAGGTGTGGGTTTGCGATGACGACGGCGAGGAACTGGCGCTGGGCGATGAGGTTGCGCTGCTCAAGCTGCAGCTTTCCGAGCGGATGCGGGTGCGCTTCGAGGCGGCGGCCAATGCGGACGTCGAGCGGCGCGGCATGAGCGCATGGGATGGCGAGGTCCTGCCGGAGCGGGTGGAGACCCCGGGCGGCGCCGCCTTCCCGGCCTTGGTGGATGATGGAAAAACCGTTGGCGTGCGGGCCTTCACCAGTGCCGGGGAGGCGGCGGAATCGCACCGCGCCGGCGGTGCCCGCCTGTTGTGGCTGGCGCACCCGGACCAGGTCGCGTATCTGCGGAAGAATTTTCCGTTAGGTCTCATGGCCCGGCTGGAACTGCCGCGGCTCGGGCCGGGCGGGACGGCGCTGGATGAGTTGATTTTGTTAGCGGCGGAAGGTGCGGCGGGTGGCGTGTTTCCGCGTTCGCCGGATGCGTTCCGCGTGCTCACCGAGCAGGCGCGGGGCCGCTGGCATGAGGCTGCGGCGGTGGTGGGAAAAAGCCTGGATGGAGTGATGGAAATCCTGCCCGAGGTGCGGGCGTGGGTTGCGGCGCAGCGCCAGGATCGGAATCTCGGACCGGTGGCGGAGGACATCGAAGAGCAACTGGCATGGTTGTTGCGCGGGCATTTCGTATGGCGGGCGGGCTTCGGGCGGTTTCGGGACTATCCGCGTCGCCTGCAGGCGCTGCGCTCGCGGCTGGGTCGGCTGACCGCGCTGCCGCTCGTCAAGGATTTGGAGAAACTGGAGCGGCTGCGGCGCTTGTGGCGGCCGTGGTTCCGGCGCTGGACGGAAACGCCGGAAGACGTGCGCTGGTGGGAGCCGGGCTGGCTGCTGGAGGAGTTACGGGTTTCGCTCTTTGCGCCGGACGTGCGCTGCGCGGGGAAAGTCTCCGAGAAGCGCATCGAGGAACTGCTGGCACGCCTGTGAGCGGAGGGGAGCCGTTGAATGAATGTTAGATGAAGCGAGACTTCCATGGTCAGAGGGGCTCGAATCCACTAACCACTAACCACTAACCACGATGGTGTGGTGTAGGTCAAACAGTGACCCGTTTATCACAAACGCAGTGATTGACCCGCCGCGCCTTTTTGCGCTGAATGCAACGGGTAAGGGCAGCCCTGCGGTGGGGCGACCTGAGTGGTCACGAGATACCAAGGTATGATTTGCAGAAACAGGAAAATCTTGGGATTCATTGGGGCTAACGGTTTGCAGATGCCCGCCGCGCCGCAACACCCCCGTACTCTCACAGGATCTCCGATCTCCAATTCACTAACACCCGCGAGCGCATGAAAGCCAATCCGAAACACAGCCCACACTCGCGCCAAGCCAGCGGATTCAAGCGCAATGGCCATAACCACGAAATGCCAGCCGACCGAGAACTCCGCCGCTTGCGCGGACTGAGTACCGAGGTCGGGGCCGCATGCAGCGCATGGTTGGCTCAAAGAGGGATCAAAGTTAACTCGTGGGGGACTTTTCACCCGCGCGATGTGGTCCCGGGAGCAGGGCCTTGGCAGGGCCGGTCGGGCGGCGGCGGGAAGTTTGGGGTCGAGTAGGTTCAGCACCCGGCGAACGAGGTCAACCGAGGCGCCACCACAAGCAAGTCCGATTCCCTCAAGGCAGCACCAAGAGTGACCACGGATTGCTTCATGAATATCCTCAGGAACCCAAACTCCTCTTTGGTTTGAACCCCGGACCGCGACTGCTCAAGGCATGGTGAGCTGCACCCGCCCAAAGCGGCTGGGATGGCCGGTGCCGGCCACATCTTCGACTACCACGCGGTCCCACTGGGCGTTGATCGCGGTGACCACCGGGACTCCGGTCAGCAACTCCCAGGAACCGGGGCCTGACGCCGCCATGGCGTCGCTGGCCTGCGGGAGGTAGGTGATGCCGCCGCTGCGGCGACGCACGTATTCGAAGCGGAGCCGGGGCTGGCCGCCCACCTGGACCACGCTGATGTGGGGCAGTCCTTCCGCCCCGCTTCCCGGAGTGACCTGGTGTTGGTCGGATACCAGCGGCGGGAGGTTGAAGGCAAACTCGAGGAGGTTGGTGATACCATCCTGTTCGGGGTCGGCGGCGGGGCCGCTGACGAGCGGATCGGCGATCTGCGCGGGGCTGAAATTGGCGGCCTGCCAGATCGAATAGGGGGTGCCGCCGGTGGGCGTCCACCCCAGTTGGTCCACCCAGCCGGCGTCGGCGCCCGCAGTCACGCTGGCATCCTTTGCGTAGCGCCAGCGCAGGGTGTGCATGCCGGCGGCCAGCGGATAGGTCTGCTGCTGCCAATCCACATTCCCGCTGATCCGGCTGCTCTGAAGCGCCCCATCCAGATAGAACTCGAGGTAGTCGAAGCCGGTTTCCGAGGACACTTTCCACCAGAAGCTGAGGCTGCCCGAGCCGGTCACGGTCGTTTCACACCACGACTCCTGGCTGTGGCCGATGGGGCCGGATTGGGCGGCATCCACGCCGTCGCGGGTGGTGGTGATCTGGCCGAGCCAGGGGGCCTCGCCGGTAGTGGTGAAGACCAGCGCCGGCGCATCCACGGCCAGCGGCAGCGGGACGGTGTTGACCGCGGTGATCGTGTAGTCGCCGAACATGCCCAGCGCCAGCGGGTTGTCGGGTTCGGGTTGCAGGAGCGGGAAGATTGCGTTGGCGGTGAAATGTCCGTCGGCGGAGGCGCTGCCGAGGTAGTTGATGGTCCGGGCAATCCGCGTGGTTTCCGCCCGCTTCGCCCGGGTGCCGGTGAGCAGATCATCCATGCGGGCCAGGTTGTAGATGTTGCCGGTGCCCACGCCGATGATCTGCTGCACGGTGAGTCCGGCGACGGTGGAACCGCCGGAGAGGGTCTGCACCAACAGGCCGCCGTTGGCGGTGTCGCCCAGCAGTTTGAAATTGCTGTTGAAACTGGCGTGGCTGCCGGCGGCGGCGAAGAGTTCGAGGGCTTCGCCGCTGTTGTATTCGAAGGCCTCCAGCTCCAGTGGATAGGTGCCTGCGGCGAGGACAAGCTGGCCGAACTTGTCGGTCACCGCGTGCGTTGAGTCATCGGTGATGACTGCGACGTTGTTGACCTTCAAGCGCAAGCCATCCGCAGCGTTGGTGCCAAAAGTGTAAGTGCCGGCTGCGGGAATCGTCACCGTGCCAGTGACCTGCACCGCGAAGTCGTCGCCATAACTGCCGGTCCGCTGCCAGCCGAGGAAGGCGTAGTTGGCCAGCGGCGTGTCGGTCAGATTCACCACCGCACCGCGATCGTATTTGGGTTGGTCGGGCGATTTTGCGGCCGTGCCGCCGGACGGCGTGATGGTCAGGAAGTACTTGGCCGAGTTCACGTTGTTAGGGATGGTGCCGTCGGTGAATTCCACGGCATTGGTCACGCCGTCGCCATCGGGATCACCGGTGCCGTTGGTGGTGCCGATGGACGGGAAATAAAGCAGTTCCCACGCGTCCGGCAGGCCGTCGGCGTCCTCGTCCTCGTTGGTGGCGTTCCTGCCGCTCATGGCAAGCGTCACGGTTTGCGCGGAACCGGAGGTGTTGATCACCCGCAGATAATAGTCATGGTTAGGCTGCCAGGGCCAGACAGTGGCGGACAAGGCCTGGTTGAATGCCACGTTCGCGCTGCTGCCGCTGGTCCAATGCTGGCTGCCGGTGGCACCGGGCAGCGTGCCTTGTTCGAGGCGCAACTGCACACTGGCGGGATGCGTGGCGGACCATTTCATCCGGGTCGCCTCCGGTGGCACGGGGATGCGGTAGAACAGCGAGGCTCCCGCAGCCAGGCTGGTGTTGATACTACCCGTGTAGTAATCCAGCTCCGGCAGCACGCCGATGCTGCCGCCGCTGGTGGCGGTGCTGAAGCTGAAGGTGGCATCGTTCGCCGCCCGGAAGCCGGCGTAATAGGTGTGGCCGGGACGCAGCGGGGGCGTGTTGAAAGGATAGCTGCCGGCGGCATCCTGGCCGGAAGTGCTATACGGACCTTGGTTCTTGTTGTCGCTGCTCCAGGTGCGGAGTCCGGCGGAGTAGGTGGTCGATGCCGTTTCCAAACCGTCAGTATTGTTGCCCGGCGGGAGGGTGTCGCGCAGCCACAGGTTCACGTCTCCGACCTGTTGGCTGAAGGTGAGGCTCCAGGTGTTGGGCGCATCTTGAGGCACGGTGAAGCGGTAGTAGCGCCAGTCGCGACCCACCAGGTTCTGGCCCGCAACGGAGGCTCCGTTGAGCGCGAGATCGGTGACTTGGCCGGTGGAAACCTTGAGCCGATAGCGGGCGTTGCTGGCTCCGGAGGCCTTGACCCCGAGATACCAGCGGCCAGCGCGGAGTTGTTTTTCGTAGCGGCCATCCAATGGCACCCAGTTGCCGTATTCGCTGGCGGTGCTGGTCAGCGAGCGATCGACCAATGAAGTCCCGCCCGCGCCGGCGGCATTGTGATCCGTCGTCGGCACGCCGTCCTCGCGGATATAGAGATTCGGGTTGCCGTTGATCGCCTGGAGTTCGGTGCGGAGCAGTCCGGCGTTTCCATCGGGAACGTCGATCGCGTAGAACTGCCAGTCGTCCTGGCCGATGTCCACGCCGCGGTCGCCGGGCAGCGGGTTGCCGGCGCTGTCGTTGCCGCTGTCACCAAAGGTGGTGTTGTGGCCCACTGGCATCGCCCAGACCGGGCGCTCCAGCGTGATCGGCAGGCTGGTGATGGTGTAATTGGTCAGGCCGGTGCCGGTGACTTCGACAAACCAAGTGTCGCCCGGGGTGAGGAAGGGCGGCACGACCAGCGCGGTGTTGCCGGAGACGGTGATGCCCGTGGCGGAGTTGCCCCAGGTCTTGTAAATCTTCAGGGTGGTGTCGCCTTGGAGGTTGTTCATCTTGATGAGCCAGCCAATCACGGGCTGGCCCGCAAGCGTGGTCGGCACCGCCACCTCGAAGAAGTCCTTCTGGGTGTCGAGCAACTGCCGGGTGGCGGTGTGGGACAGGCCATTGCCGTTGAGGCTGGCGGCATAATTGAGCGGCAGGCGGGCCAACTGGCGCACCACCAGATTGGCGGTGGCGTCGGGGTAGTCGCTGCTGACGACCTCGGCCCGCACCGTGAGGCTGTAGGTGCCGGCGGGCGGATTGGTGAGGGTGATGAGGTTGGACTCGTACAGGCGGTCCAGGCCGCCCGCAGGCATGGCATACTGGCCGCCGTCGTAGCCGTAGTAGCTGTAGCTGGGGGAAGTGATGCCGGGCTGCGGGATGCGGCTGCCGCTGATCACGCTCATCACCGGATTGGCCACCCGGTTGTCCAGGCGCAGCTCCAGACTCGCGGTGTCCACCGGCACGGTGAACTGATAGGATTTCACCTGCGCCCCGACCAGGCTCACCGGCTGGGTGATACCGGCCAGCGACGCGGCACCCAGACTCGTCGTCCCGAGCGTGCCGAGGCTGGTGAGCACCCCGCTGCTGGTACCGGTGCCGATGGTGCTGGTGTTGGGCGGGTTGATCCCCTCGCTGATCACCGCAATGTAGTAGTCCCCCGCCACGATGAAATCCGCGTCGTTGCGCGGCAGCACCAGATAGCGCTCCGGCCCCGGCTTCTGCATCTCGATCTCGCGACTGCCGGAAGTGCCCGAGTCATACTGCACCCCAGTAGTGGTGGTGCCCAGCGCACTGAAGTCGGGTACCGTGCCCCGGCGCATCGCCATCATCATTTCACCGGCGCTCGGTGCCAGGGTGAACTCCCAGCTCGGCGTGTTGGGCGGGATGGTCACCTTGAAATAGGCCGCCTCACGCGGAACGAGGTTGGTGATGGTGGTGGTGCTGCCTGCCGCCGGATTGAAATCTGCCACCGTGATGGACTGGCCGGTACCGATGCCCCGGCTTTCCACCGAGTAGGCGGCGGCGATGGTCGCGTGGCTGTTGTAAACCCCCACATAGTAGGTGCCCGGCTCCAGCGGGCGGCCCATCGCCATGACCAGACGGTCAGCCACCTGCGGGTAGGGTGCCACATAGACTTCATAGGAGCGCCCGGTCCAGTCCAGCACGCCGGCCCAACTGTTGCCGCTGGGCCAGGTCGGACTTGTTTCCGGAGAACCCCAATTGCCACCCGGACTGTTTGGCAACACATCCCGCCGTACCACCATGCCGGGCGTGCCGCCGGTGACGTTCTTCAACCGCAAGTCCCAGCCCAGCACGCCGGCTGGGACCGTTACCGTGAAGTAGCGCCAGGCCGTCGGAGACTGTCCGGCCACCGTGGCGGTGCCGCCATTGAAGCTCAGCGGCACCGGCGCGAGGGCCACAATCACCAGATCCGCACTCGCGGCGGGATAGTCGCTGCCGACCGCCTCGGCCCGCACCGTGACGCTGTAGGTGCCGGCGAGCGGATTGGCGAGGGTGATGAGATTGTTCTCGTAGATGCGGCTCAAGGCACCGGCCTTGGCCGAATACTGGCCGCCGTCGAAGTCGTAGTAGCTGTAGTTGTTTGAGGTGGCGCCGGGCTGCGGGATGCGACTGCCGCTGATCAGGCTCATCACCGGATCACCCACCCGGTTGTCCAACCGCACCTCCAAACTCGCGGTGCCCACCGGCACCGTGAACTGATAGGATTTCACCTGCGCTCCCACCAGGCTCACCGGTTGGGTGATCCCACCCAACGAGGCGGTACCCAGATCGGTCGTTCCGAATACTCCCAGGCTGGTGAGCACCCCGCTGCTGGTGCCGGTGCCGATGGTGCTGGGGGTGGGCGGGCTCTGTCCCTCGCTGATCACCGCAATGTAATAGTCTCCCGCCACGATGAAATCCTGGTCATCGCGCGGCAGCATCAGATAGCGCTCCGGCCCCGTTTTCTGCATCTCGATCTCGCGACTGCCGGAAGTGCCTGTGTCATACTGCACGCCAGTACTGGTGGTGCCCAGCGCACTGAAATCTGGCACCGTGCCCCGGCGCATCGCCATCATCATTTCGCCCGCGCTCGGTGCCAGCGTGAACTCCCAGCTCGGCGTGTTGGCCGGAATGGTCACCTTGAAATAGGCCGCCTCGCGCGGAGTGAGGTTGGTGATGGGGGTGTTGCTGCCGGCCGCTGGATTGAAATCCGCCACCGTGATCGTCTGGCCGGTGCCGATGCCGCGGCTTTCCAACGTGTAGGCGGCGGCGATGGTCGCGTGGCTGTTGTAAACCCCCACATAGTAGGTGCCCGGCTCCAGTGGGCGGCCCATCGCCATGACCAACCGGTCACCCACCTGCGGATAGGGCGGCGCATAGACTTCATAGGTGCGTCCCGTCCAGTCCAGCCTGCCGGCCCAACTGTTGCCGCTGGGCCAGGTCGGATTTGTTTCCGGTGAGCCCCAATTGCCACTCGGGCTGTTCGGCAACACATCCCGCCGCACGATCATGCTGGGCGTGCCGCCGGTGATGTTCTTCAACCGCAAGTCCCAGCCCAGCACGCCGGCCGGAACCGTCACCGTGAAGTAGCGCCAGGCTACGGGGAGGTGTCCGCTCACCACCGCCGTGGCACCATCAAAACCCAGTGGCACCGGCGGGTTGACCACCTGCCGGATCACCAGATCGGCGGTGGCGGCGGGGTAGTCGCTGCTAACCGCCTCGGCCCGCACCGTGAGGCTGTAAGTGCCGGCGGGCGGATTGGCGACGGTGATCAGATTGCCGTCATACAAACGGTTCACGCCGCCCGCGGGCACGGAATACTGGCCGCCGTCGTAACCGTAGTAGCTGTAGCCGGCCGAGGTGATGCCGGGCTGCGGGATGCGGCTGCCGCTGATCAGACTCATCACCGGATCGCCGACTCGGTTGTCCAGCCGCAGCTCCAGGCCGACGGTGCCCGCCGGCACGGTGAATTGATAGGACTTCACCTGCGCTCCCACCAGGCTGACCGTTTGAGTGATCCCCGCCAGCGACGCGGCACCCAGACTCGTCGTTCCAAACGCGCCCAGACTGGTGAGCACCCCGCTGCTGGTGCCGGTGCCGATCGTGCTGCCGTTGGGCACGCTCTGTCCCTCGCTGATCACCGCAATGTAATAGTCCCCCGCTACGATGAAGTCCTCGTCGTTGCGTGGCAGCACCAGATAGCGCTCCGGCCCGGTCTTCTGCATCTCGACCTCGCGACTGCCGGAAGTGCCCGAGTCATACTGCACGCCAGTAGTGGTGACGCCCGTCGCACTGAAATCGGGCACCGTGCTCCGGCGCATCGCCATCATCATTTCACCGGCGCTCGGCGCGAGGGTGAACTCCCAGCTCGGCGTGTTGGGTGGAATGGTCACCTTGAAATAGGCTGCCTCGCGCGGGGCGAGGTTGGTGACGCTGGCATTGCTGCCGGCCGCGTAGGACAGGTCCGCCACCGTAATGGTCTGGCCGGTGCCGAGGCCCCGGCTTTCCACGGTGTAGGCCGCGGCGATGGTCGCGTGGCTGTTGTAAACCCCCACATAGTAGGTGCCCGGTTCCAGCGGGCGGCCCATTGCCATGACCAGTCGATCACCCACCTGCGGGTAGGGCGGCGCATAGACTTCATAGGTGCGCCCGGTCCAGTCCACTCCGCCGGCCCAACTGTTGCCGGTGGGCCAGGTCGGGTTCGCTTCCGGCGAACCCCAATTGCCGCTCGCGCTGTCTGGCAACAGATCCCGCCGCACGATCATGCTGGGCGTGCCGCTGGCGATGTTCTTCACCCGCAAGTCCCAGCCCAAGACCCCGGCCGGAACATCAATGCGCTGGAATTTCCACCGGCCGGGTTCCAGCCCCGCGACGGCGGTGTTGCTGCCATCGAAGCCGACGGTGGCGGGCACGATGGGATGCGCGTCCAGGGTGAAAGCGCCCAGCGGTTGCAGCGGCGTGTAAATGCCCACATACCAGACGTCCGCCTGATGTCCCGGGCGCTGGAGAAAGCCGCCCTCGCCATGGTAATCCATGTATTGCGTGCCAATGTCGGAAGGCGTGCCCAGGTTGCCGTTGGCCCGGAAGAGCCAGCGGCTGGGCACCTTGTTGCGACGCAGCGCGATCTGGGTGCCGGGCACCTGATTGGCCAGCAGCAGTTCCCAGCCCAAGGAGCCCACCTGCGCGGGAATGTTGGTCAGCGCATAGTAGCGCCAGCCGGCGCGGGTGGTCTGGTCGTTGGTTTTCACATCCGTGAAATTCATCGGCGTGATGACCGGGTCGCCGCTCTTCAGGGTGAAGGTGTAGTTTCCCGTGCCATAGACGGTGACGAACCAGGTGCCGTTGGTGAGGAAATCCGGCACCAGGGTGACGCTGTCGGTAGTGCTGCCCGGGGCTTCGGAAAAGGCCTCGTTGTCCCACTCGCCGGGCACGTTGTTTTTCCGCACGCAGACGTTCGGGTTGCCCGCCAACACGGTGGTGCTCACATCCCACGCGAGCTGGTCGATGGGCACGCTGGTGCGAAACACGCGGTACGGCGGGCCGGTCACGGCAACATTGGCGGTGGTGGATTGGAACGCGATGTCCGTGACGGTCTGAATCCGCGAATCCAGGCCGATGCTCTCGCCCTGTGGCGCCACGACACTGAGGAAATACGCATTCGAGCCGGTGCCTAACACGGTTGGCACCACCAGCATCTGCCCGGCCTGCTTGCGGGTGTAGTAGCCGGTGGACGTGTGAAACGGCACCTTGTTGGTGCGCAGGGCGAGTTCCCGCCCGCTGCCATTCAGCCACAGGCTCCAGGCCGGCGTGCCAACCGGGACGGTGGCTTGATAGAAACGGATGCCCTCCGGCGGCATCGGCGTGGCGGGGTCGGTCTGCGGGGTGACGGCTTCACCGATGTCATACTGCGAGTTCCCGTTGGCGTCCGTGAACGGCAGCGGACCCAGATCGTGGACGTAGGCCCGGCCGCTGAACAGGCTCCACTGCGCCCCGGCGGTGGCATTGACCAGAAGGTACCATTCCTCGCCGGGCGCGAACTGGTCATCCCGCAGGACGAAACCGTCGGAGCCGGTTTGCGCGGAGAGGAATTGATAGCTGCCGGTGGTTGGCAGGTTGGTCTTGCTCAGATAGAGCGCCGCATCGCCGACGGCGAGCGTGAGCCGCGTGCGCCACGCGCCGATGTCCGTGCCCTGGGTGAGGACGCGGAAGTAGTGGCGGCCCGCGCGGGTGTTGGTGTTGGAAAAAACCTGCGTGCCGGCCTCCGCCGTGCCCGGATCCCAAGTGAGATTCACGATCACCGGTTTCCAATCGTCCAAGGTGACGGTGGTGGCGGTGTAGTTCACGCGCAGCGAGCCGTAGTCATTGGCCAGGGTGAAACGGGAACCGTTGGGATAGCCGGTGAACGTGCCGGTGACGCTGCTGCCCCGGACGATGGTGAAGACCGAGCTGCCGCTGATGGTGTCATGGAAATTGTTCACCAGGTTCACCTGCAGCGCACCGGCGAGCGTGACCGCACCGGTGGCGGTGATGCGGTCAAAGGTGCTGCCCTCCGCAGTGCCGCCGAGATCGACCACGTTGGTGGCGGTCCCTTGCAGGGTGAGCGTGCCATTGACCTGCAACGCTCCCGTGTCTGCCGTCTGGGCCGGGGACACCGTGCCGGCGACGGTGAGCGGGCCCGCCACCGTGCCTTGCAGCCGCAAGGCCGCCGCTGCTGCCACCTGCACGCCGCCGCCGGTGATGGTGAAGGCACTCGCGGACTCGACACTGCCGGTTTGGATGGCCACTTGCCCGGCACCCGCATTGACCGCCGCACCGAGGGTGAATGTTTGCGTCGGGCTGAGGGTGATGTTCCCGCCGTTGGACGTGAGCGGCTGCGAGTTGCTGAGGTTGCGCCCGGCGGTCAAGACCAGCGGCATGGCCCCCGTGCTTGCGGAAACGACCCCATTGATGGCCAGATCCCGCACTGCATCCAAAGTGAGCGTGCTGCTGAGCCCGGCGGTCTTGGCGATGGCACTGGCGATGGTGAGGTCGCCAGTGCCACCCGCCGCACTGGCGGTGCCGATGGTGACCGCGTTGCCGCCATTGAGCGAGTTCTGGATGGTCCCGTTGTTGGCCACCGCAGTGGCGGCGGTGGGGGTGAAAACATTCGGGTTGGTTCCGGCAAAGGCACCGCCCGAGGTGGTGCCGGTGCTGACGGTGACATCGCTGGCGGCCTGCAACTGGCATGCTCCGGCAAGGAGGATGGCGGCGGCGATGCCGAACGGACGAAGGAGGGCGGGGGGGGTCATGGAATGGTGGGGGTATTGGGGTTTGAAAAACTGAACTCACGGAGTGCCTTTATCGCATCAAGCGGAACCTGGCGCAATCCGGCGGCTAACGCAAGCTGAAACCTCGCCAATTTTCAGCCCGGGTGAGCGGGGGGTGAGCGATGACCGGAACGCGGCGTCCGGCGCGGCGCACGGGAGGCGTGGCGGCGTGGAAGCGCAAGCAAGCCGCAGGAAAACCGAGGCCGGAAAGCCCGGCCCCGCAGCACGCAGCCGGGTAACGACCGGTCCTCTATCGTTCGGGCGGCCGACAGAGGTCGGTTTGCCGGAGCAGACGGACGATCCCGTTGAGCATGTCGAGGATGGATCAAGGAATGGTGACGACCTTCAAGTGTCCGAAGCGCTGGGTCGAGCCAACGGGCGGCGCATCTTCAATCACGACCCGCTCCCAAGTCGAATCGATTGAAGTAACCACGGGCGTGCCGGTGAAGTCGGTCCAGAGGTCCACGCTGGAGGAGAACTGCGGCGTGTAGGTGATGCCGGGATTGGTACACGCCTTGCGACGGATGAATTCGATGCGGAGCACGCCGTCCACCCAAGTCTCGCCTGGGAGCCCAGCCATCTCGTCGGCACCCACGCTCAGCTTGCGGACATCCGCCTGGGTCGGATCCAGGTTGAACGCGAATTTCAACAGATTCGGCACCCCGTCACCCTGCGGTGCCTGTCCCGGGTCGGTCTGCTCCGTCGGCAGTCCGCTTGCGCTCGCCCACTCTTGGAAGGCCGTGAGGCCCGTACCCGTCAGGTTGATGTTGAACGGGTTGTTGGCCATGTCGTCGCTCGCGATGTGCAAGGCCGCCGCCCGCGTCCCGGTGGCCGAGGGCGTGAAGGTCACGGTGAACGAGGTGCTGTCACCCGACACCACGGAGGTCGCCGGTGCGGCCGTAACCACATAGTCCGCAGCATGTGCACCTTCCATGCCAACCGCAATGGAAGTGAGTTCGGCGGAACCGATGTTCCTGATGGTGAAGGTCAAGGGCATGGCCTCTCCGGTTAGACAGGAGCCGAAATCCACCGTGCCGGAACCACTGATCAGACCGGTGCCGAGCACTTGTTCGACGGCAATCAGCGGGGCGGTGCCGATCAGTTTGATGCTGAACGGATTGCTCGACGTGTCGTTGCTCGCGATGCACAAGACCGCCTCCCGCGTCCCGGTGGCCGAGGGTGTGAACGTCACGACAAAAGTCGTGCTGTCTTCCGCCGCCACCGTGGTCGTCGGCGCGGCGGTGACCTCATAGTCGGCAACGTTGGCACCGTCCGTGCTGAGCAGGATGGAAGTGAGCGGCGCGGAACCGGTGTTTCTGATGGTGAAGGTCAGGGGCCGCGCCTCTCCGGTTAGGCCGGATCCGAAGTCCACCGTGCTGGTGCCGCTGGCCAGGGGCGTGCCAAGCGGCTGCTCGACGACGATCACCGGCGCGGTGCCGGTGCCCGGTAGATTGATGAGGAACGGATTGCTCGGCGTGTCGCTGCTCGCGATATGCAGGAGCGCGGTGGTGACCGCATAGTCCGCGGCGTTGTCACCGTCCGTGCCGAGCAGGATGGAAGTGAGCGGCGCGGAACCGGTGTTCCTGATAGTAAAGGTCAGGGGCAGCGCCTCTCCGGTTAGGCCGGACCCGAAGTCCACCGTGCTGGTGCCGCTGGCCAGGGGCGTGCCAAGCGGCTGCTCGACGACGATCACCGGCGCGGTGCCGGTTCCCGTTAGATTGATGAGGAACGGATTGCTCGTCGTGTCGCTGCTTGCGATATGCAGGACCGCCTCCCGCGTCCCGGTGGCCGAGGGTGTGAAGGCCACGACAAAAGTCGTGCTGTCTT
>JAPLUI010000392.1 GCA_026397725.1 Verrucomicrobiota bacterium
CAACCTGCAACTGAATAATGGCGGAGCCGCCTTCACCAACTACACCGACACCGGTACCATCCCGGCGGACAATCAGTGGCACTTCGTGGCGGTAACCGTGAGCCGTGCCACCATCGGCCGGTTCTATGTCGATAACCTTCCTACCGGCACCTTCAATCCGGCCGGCCGTTCAGGCAGCTTGGACAATACGGCCCCGTTCCTGGTCGGCAGTTCAGACATAGGCAGCAACAGTCCATGGCTGGGCGGCATTGACGAAGTTGAGGTATTCAATCGCGCCTTGTCCGGACCGGAGATCCTGTCCATCTTCAACGCGGGTTCCGCCGGCAAATGCAAATGCGTCTCGCCGCCCAATGACGACTGCGTCAATGCGATTCCCGTCGCGGCCGGTTCGCCGGCGGCCGACGGCGACACGACCTGCGCCACGCCCTCGCCGGCTGGCTCGATTCCAACGCCATGCGGCAATTCGATTAACTCGGGTGACGTGTGGTACACCTACACGCCACCCTGTCAGGGACCGGTCACCATCGACACCTGCGGGGGAGTGGGTACCCCCGGATTCGATACGGTGTTATCGGTTTACTCCGGTGTGTGTGGTTCATTCACGCAGGTGGCCTGCAACGATAACGCCGACGGCGCTTGCGGGCACCGTTCCAGCGTGAAGTTTTGCGCGGCAAAGGGAGTGACCTACCACATCCGCGTGGGTGGCAACGGTTCGGCCAAAGGCCAATTCCAGCTGAATATTGTCGGCCCCACCGGCATCCCGCCGGTCAATGACAACTGCGCCAATGCGATTGCGGTGGGGGTTGGTTTGCAGGCGGCCTGCGGCACCACGGTCTGCGCCACCCCATCACCCGTCAATTCCATGACTCCCCCGCCGCAGTTCGGGTCAGTGAACTCGCCGGACGTGTGGTATGATTTCACGCCCTCATGTGGCGGACTAGTGACCATCGACACTTGCGGCCTCTGCCCCGGCCAAGCCAGCACCTTCGACACGGTATTATCGGTTTACACCGGTCCGTGCCAATCGCCGCTGACCCAGGTGCCGGGGGCGTGTAATGATGACGCTTGTGGCCTCCAGTCAAGGGTGACGTTCAACGGGGTAGCGGGCGTTACGTATCACATCCGCGTCGCCGAATGGGATAGCTCATGCCCAGGCCCATTCCGGCTCAATATCAGCCAGACGGTTGCGCCCCCCGCCAATGACTTGTGTGCCAATGCCACTGACATCGACAACGGCACCTATGCCTTCAACAATTGTGGCGCTCAAACCGACGGCCCCGCGAACGCTGGCTGCCAGCCCAACCAAGACGTCTGGTTCCGCTATACTCCGACCTGCGGCGGCCTGGTTTGGATCGACACCTGCAACAGCGGCTTCGACACGGTGTTGGCCATCTACTCAGGCACTTGCAACAGCTTGACCCCAATCGTCTGCAATGACAACGCCACCGCAGGAGGGTGCAGCGGTACTCCGCAATCCTATGTGGAGTTCGATGCCATCGCCAATACGACCTATTTCATCCGCGTGGGCGGTTCTGGCAGTGCCGAGGGCAGCGGTCGGCTCACCGTCCAAGGACCATTCCCTCCGTTTCTGACTTGTCCGCCACCGAGCGGGCCGTCCTGGACCCGTTTGTTCCAGATCTTGGGCACGGGCACCGGCACGCCGTGGTCCTGGTCCATTGGCATGCTGTGCTGCGTCAATATCGGGAACCCGGATGTGGCGGGCTCCACGGGCACTGCGGACGACCTTGCCGTCCTCTTTGCCCAGAGCATTAACACTGCCTGCCCAAGCGGCGGCGTTCATGCCACCGCCCTCGGGCATGATGGCTTAATGAGCGTGTCTGTGACCCAATGCCCGCCATTGACTTCCCCCAACACGCCCTTCATCTTCCGTGTCGGGCCACCGCACGCCTCTCAGAAAATGCAATGCGTGGTCGCCGATGGCAGTGTCGCGTCTGGTCCGTTGCCGACCATTGGTCCATGCGCCTTCAATCCGCAGATCATTGAGCTGCCACTATTAGGTACCGACTACAATTTCAACGGCTTGGATGACGCCATTGACATCATGTTTGGCACCAGCGCCGATGTGAACGGCAACGGCATCCCGGACGAAGCCGAAGCTTGTCTGGCACCGCAACTGACTGCCAAGGCTGACTCGCGGGTCGTTCAACTGGGAGACACCGTCACCCTTGGCGTCGCAGCCAGTGGCACGGCACCCTTGAGCTATCGGTGGAGTCTGGCGGAGGTGCCCCTGACGGACGGCGGGACAATCTCCGGTGCCACGACTGACACGTTGACCATCGAGGGCGTGTCCGCCGCCGACTTGGGAGGCTATAGCGTCACGATTACCAATGCTTGTGGTGAGGTCACCACTGTTCCAGCCACGCTGTCCACGGCAGTGCCCAAGGTGCTGAAGGTCTGGTCCGGTGTGGTAAGCGGCGACTGGGACCTCAACACCACCGCCAACTGGATCTCCGATGGATTGCCTGCCAATTATTCGGACGGGGACCGGGTGATGTTTGACGATTCGGTCACTGGCACCACCACGGTGAATCTCACCACGACGCTCACGCCGGGTGGCGTGATTGTGAACAACAGCACGCGGAATTACACCTTCACCGGCGGTGGCATCATCAGCGGCCACACCGGCCTGACCAAGAGCGGCACGGGAACCCTCACGCTGAGCGGCGTGAACAATTTCACCGGACCGGTCCAGGTGGATGCGGGATTGGCTGGGGTCTTTCCCACCGATTACGATGGTCCCAGCGTGCTCGACCCCATTGTGGACATGTCGGTGGTCGCCGGCGCGACGCTTGCGGTCAACGGCAGCCGACAAGCCGTCGGCGCGTTGCACGGGGGCGGCAACGTGGACCTGGGTGCCAACGCCAACACGCTCCTGACGGTCGGCGCTGCCAACAGCGACAGCACCTTCTCGGGAACGATCTTCGGCGCGGGTGGCCTGGCCAAGACCGGCACGGGGACCCTCACGCTCACGGGGAGCAATCTCTACAGCGGCGGCACCACGATAAGCAACGGCACCCTGGCCCTTGCCAGCGCTTATCTGAACGATGCCTCCACCGTCACCATCGCCGCCACCGGAGCCACGCTGAATCTGGCCTTCACCGGCACCGACACCGTGGACAAGCTCTTCATCGGCGGCGTGCAAATGGCGGCCGGCACTTGGGGAGCCATCGGCTCAGGCGCGGCTCACATTGATGACGTGCATTTCGCGGGTACCGGCACGCTCACAGTCACCACTGGCGCTGGCACTGACGCGTATGACAATTGGGCGGCGAGCTACGGCCTGACGGGAGCGGATGCCCTGCCCAGCGCCGATCCAGACCATGACGGACTGCCGAATCTGGAGGAATTCGTCTTCGGCCTCGATCCCACCAGCGCTCTGTCGGTGAACCCGATCACGGTGCCGCTCGATAGGAACGCCGGCACGTTCAATTACACCCGGCGTGACCCGGCGCTCACCGGACTCACCTACACGGTGCAGACCTCCCCGGATTTGACGACGTGGACGCCGGATGTCGGCGCGATCCAGACGCCTGGAGTTCCCGTTGCCGGCGTCCAAACGGTGGAGGTTACGCTCAGTGGTGCCCCCCTGGCCGCGTCGGCGCTGTTCGTGCGGGTGAAAGCCGAGTGATCCGGCGTCTCCTGCCGGAGCAGCATCGGAATCAAAAAGCGAAAAGACCGGGAGTCTGACTCCCGGTCTTCTTGTTTGCCGTGGTGTCTACCTGGAACCTCGTAAAATGGGACGGGAAAATTATTGTAGATTATTGTTGACCCTCTGCAGGGATGCGATACTTACGGAAGGGGATTGGGTGGAAGCTGAACAGCCGAAAAGCGGCAACGCTCCCGACTCGCTTGGCTCCGATGGTGCCCGCTAAGGAGCGGCGGTAAGGTTACGCATCGCCGCCCATGCCTGCCCGGACTTCGCCGGCAGGGCAAGTCCGATTCGCGAGTTCGGAGATTTCGTCCGGGCCCAGCGGAAAAATATCTGCCATTGGGCAAATACGGTATTGACAAAATGACTACCGCCCCGAGTTTCTCTTCCGTCCGCCAGCCCCATGAAAAACTCGCCTCATGTCACAGTTGCATCCGTCCGGGCACGCCGTCGCACTGGCTTTGCCTTGGTCATCACCCTGAGTTTGATGGTCCTGCTGACCCTGTTGGCGGTCGGGCTTCTGACGCTCTCGTCCATCACGCTGCGGGCCTCCTCGCAAGGCAACGCGATGGCCATGGCCCGCAGCAACGCGCGGCTTGCCTTGATGCTGGCCCTGGGCGAACTCCAACAGTCAGTCGGCCCTGACATGGCCATCACCGCCACCTCCGAAATCATCAGCGCAAAACCCAACAAGCCGCATTTGACGGGAGTGTGGGATTCGTGGAACTACAGTCCGAACACTCCAAGCCTCGATTACCCCGGGAAAAAGCTGGAATTGTTCCGCAAGTGGTTGGTTTCCGACCGGGACTTCGCCGCCACCCGCGACCGCAACTATGTCACCATCGCCCCCACCGGGGAAACCATCCAATTGGTCGGTGCCAGATCCTTGGGCGCCACGACTGCCGAGAGCACCGACACCGTCAGCGCCGGCAAAGTCCCGATCTATCGAAATGGCAGAAACGAAGGGGCCTACGCCTGGCATGTCGCCGACGAAGCGGTCAAAGCGCGGATCAATGCCTACCGGGATCCCTCCCAGAATCAATCGCTGTGGCAAAAGCGGGCGCTGTTGGCCGGGCACCGCAGCGACCCCTCGGTGGTGCAGGCCAAGGATGGCACCCACTTGTCCTTCCTGCCGCTTGACACCAAGGTGGATGACTACACCAAGGCGCATGAGCTGGCAGGCAAGTTGCTCAGCCTCAATCAGGTGGATCTGATTGCTGCAAGCAAGCAGATCGCCAAGTTCCGCCATCAAGTCACCCTCTATTCGATGGGCCTGCCAACCAATGTCCGTGAAGGCGGCCTCAAGCAGGACTTGTCATCCATGTTCGGGATGTCCAGCACCACCCTGCCCACTGCGTACAACAACCTGAAGCTGTACGCCTCGACCCACAAGATCACCGGGATTTCCGACCCCTACTGGAGCAGCTTGAAAGGCTATTACGACGTTTACAAGGAACCCGGCCTCAACTCCAACACCCCGGTTTACTACAAGGCCCCGCAGGAGGCCGTCCCCATCACTCAACTCACGCCACCCAAGAAATACTACCCGGCCCCGGTGATTGCCAGGGTGGAAATCCTGTTTTCCTTCGTGGTGCGGGAGTCACACGGACCATGGAGTGCCGGCAGCACGGGTCGTCCCGAACTGACCCGGATGGGCCATCTCCTCTATGCCCCCATCATCACCCTGCACAACCCGTACAATGTCAGTTTGAAGTTCGATCAACTGGATTTGGACATCAAAGGCATCCCGATGGCCTTCAACTTCACCGTCAACGACCAACCCCAGAACAACGAACCCGTCTCCTTCAACGAGATGTTCGTCGATGGCGCAGTCCGCAAGGAAAAATCCTTCCTGCTGAGCATTTCCAACTGGAGCAGCTTCGACTCCACCGTGCCCGTCCCGATCACCATGAAGCCGGGCCAAACCCTCGTCTGCGGCCCCTACATCAACGGGGCCGCCATCTTTGGCAACGCCGGATATGAGGGCGCCGCCGTCTTCTTCGACTATACCAACACCCTCACCGGCACCACCTCCGCCCGGGCCAGGTGCAAACCGGGATTTCTCGGCAAGCAAGTCTCGTATGACATCGACTGGCTCACCCTCTCCGAACATGCTTCCGGGTTCACCACGGACGACAACCGCGGCGTCCTCATCATCAAACCGGAGGATCACCTCTTCATCGAGTGGAAGGTCAAGCCCAACACCGGCATCATTCAGGACAAAATGACCGTCAATGCCACCTTAACCACCCAAGGCACTGCCATGGAGATGGGCGGCCTGGAGTTCGACTATGATAACGCGGCCCTCGCGAAAAACTACCCGACCACGTTCCGCTACCCGGACCTCAAGAGCGTTCCCAATTACTTCGTTGCGGAAAATCTCTATGAATCGAACTTCAAACCGATCAGCGAACAGACGAATGTCAGGTCAATCGCCCTGCTCTCCGCCTGCGCCCGCAATGCCAATGGCGGCGTCTATGACCACGGCACCCGTGACAAGATCGGCAATGGCCTGAACCGGCAGCTTAACGGACGCCTGGCCGGACGGCCGTTCCTGCATCACAATCCCGCCCGCACCCCCACCGTGGTTGACCTCAAGACCGACCTGCCGGGCCGCTATTCCCACGAGTTGAATGTGCAACCTCTGCTGGGCAACGTGGACGATATTTTCAACATCGACGCCACCAACCGCGGCTACGGACTCACCAGCAACACGGTGACGCGGGGCATCAAGTCCGGCAGCTATCTGGAACTGCCCACCGGTCCGCTGCAGACCATCGCCGATTTCCGCAGGTCCAACGCCCTGACCAGCGGTTTGCTGCCCACCTTCGTCCAGCCGGTGGCCAATTCCTACGCGTCCCCGCTCATCGCCACCACCAGCGTCGTGCAAAACGGAGTTGCGAAATACTCCCTGCTGGACCACTCGGTGCTGGCGAATCATGCGCTCTATGACGGCTTCTATTTCTCCACCTTCGCCACCTACGGCACCAAGTCCGTGGAAACCGTGTTCACGGATTTCATCGAAGGCACCAAACCGCTGCTCTCCCAGGCCTTTGAACCTTACCTGCCGGCAGGCAAGACGCTGGCCGCCGCCAAGTCCGAATTGTTCGTCGCCGGCAGGGCCAGCCCGACAGCCTATCAGACGGCGGCCGAGTATCAATTGATCCGCGGCGCGTTCAATGTGAACTCCACGGAGGTCCAGGCCTGGAAAGCGCTCCTCGCCTCCATGAGCCACAACATGGTCCAAACCCTGTGGGCAACCACCGCCACCCTCAAGGAGAACCCGAGCACCTTGATCCCGATCATGCCCATGTCCCTGGTCAATGGCGGCGTGGTCAACAGCTACAATCCGGCCAATGCCGCCAGCATCGACAACAAACTGACCAACGACTGGAATGGATACCGCGAGTTGACCCCGGAACAACTGGAGGAATTGGCGGAGAAAATCGTTGCCGAAGTCCGCCTCCGCGGGCCCTTCCTCTCCATGTCGGAATTCGTCAACCGCCGCATCGGCCCGGAATCCGACCTGACCCGCAAGGGGGCCTTGCAGGCGGCCATCGATAACTCAACGCTCAACCAAAACCTGTTCGCCGGGGCCGTGACGGAGGTTCGCCTCCAGGATGTCGCGGACGAGAAGCTGTATAAATTCGCCACGCCGAATGCCGCCATCGGCAATCCGGCGGCCGGCGCGCCGGGCTGGCTTTCGCAAGGCGACCTGTTGCGGATCCTGGAACCTGGGGCCACCGTGCGTGCGGATACCTTCGTGATCCGCGTGTGCGGAGAAGCTCACGATGACAAGGGCCGCGTGAGTGCCCGCGCCTATGCGGAAGCCGTGGTGCAGCGCATCCCGGAGTATGTGAACCCATTGGACCGTCCTTCAACCAACGTGTGGAGCCCGAATTCAAAAAGCACCAACTCTGACAACAAGACGTTCGGCCGCCGCCTGAGCCTGCTGGCATTCCGCTGGCTGGCTGACTCCGAAGTCTGATTTCCCGACCATGACTGCCATGCGACATCTCTTGAGAATCCTGTTGGCCGGGGCCGTGACGCTGGCGGCATCCGCCCAACCCGACGCCACCGCGAAAGTCCGCATCCGGGCCGTGCTGCATGATCCCATGAAGCCCTTCGCCGAGATGTACGTGCGGAGTGCCGCCGGAGCTTTGGTGCGCCTGAATCTCGCCATGGAAGGACTGACTGAACCACAGCTCGTCACCGTGTCCAAGGGGTTCCTCCAGCTCTATTCGTCTGCCACCATCGACGCCGCCAAACCGCAGGCCAACCTGCTGGCCTCCGTCAGCATCGCTGACGGCGTGAAGCAAGCCATCATCTTCATTGTGCCGGCCGGGGAGAAGGAGAAACTCCCCTACAAACTCATGGTGCTGAATGATTCCGTCGCCGCCTTTGCCAAGGGCGAGTCCCGGGTGATCAATATGACCCAACTGCCGCTCGCCATCAAGGCTGGCGAACATGCCAAGGAAGTCCCCCCGGCCAGGATCGTGGCCGTGCCACCAGTCACCAAGGTCAACGCGCTGAATCAGGCGCAGACCCTGTTCTACCGCAAGGTGGACCAGGATTGGATCCTGCTCTCGGAACGCCCGATGCAATACACCGCCACGCTGCGCAACATCTTCCTCATGTATCTGATGCCCAATGTCGATGAGCCCCAGATCCGCACCCTGATCGATACCAGCACCCCGCAGTGACCGGCGCCAGCTCAGCGCTTGAGGATCGAGTTCCAATGCTCGACGTTATCTTTTTGTAACTCAAACAGCGCCGTGGGATCGTCATGGATGGTGATGGAGGTGATCTTGTCGCCCACTCCGTTGAACTTGCACCCGCGCTCACCGGTGTTGTGCTTGCCCGTGATTTTGCCCACCACCTCCAGACCGTTCGTGACCTGACCAAACACCGAGTGCTTGTTATCGAGAAATGGCGTCGCGGTGCTCGTGATGAAAAACTGCGAGCCATTGGTTCCCGGCCCGGCATTGGCCATCGAAAACACCCCCGGCGCACGGTGCCGCAGATCAGGGTGAAACTCGTCGGCAAACTTGTAGCCAGGCCCCCCGCGACCGGTTTCCGTCGGGTCGCCGCCTTGCAGCATGAAACCCTCGATCACCCGGTGGAAAGCCACCCCGTC
Organism: Verrucomicrobiota bacterium; assembly: GCA_026397725.1. Classification (GTDB taxonomy): domain Bacteria; phylum Verrucomicrobiota; class Verrucomicrobiia; order Verrucomicrobiales; family Akkermansiaceae; genus Luteolibacter. Next base: position 8,808 of record JAPLUI010000392.1, read on the forward strand.
GTAATACCCGCAGCGTGCGAGATTGAGAAAATTGGCACAAGTGAGTGGAGCCTTCGAGGCATACAGCGTGGCCTCGATGTCTCCTGCGGTCGTGTGAAGCGTCATGCGAATGTCGGACATGCCCGGAGTCAATCACGGCCCCACGCCCGTGGCAATCCCGAAAGTCGGTTTCCGCAAGGCAGGTGCAGCCACCACGGTTGATGGTGGTGCCAAAGACGCCGGGGAAGTCGCCGCTGGAAATCGCCCAAGGACCCCGCGACGGGTGTGCTTGGTTTGGGAGGCCGTGCGTGCTGCCCACAGGTTGGCAAGTTCCGGGCCGAACCAACAACTCCTCCCAGCGCTCAATCCCCCAGACAAGTCGCCACCCGCCGGGCACTTTGCACCCACGCATGGTCGGGGGCAATCAACTTGAGATTGCCGGCCACGTCCTTGATCGGCACCGCCACCGCCATGCCACCGCAATCAGCCACCATCACCCCGAAGCATTCATTTTCAATCAACTCCACGCACCTCGTGCCGAGCCGCGTGGCTAACAAGCGGTCACCCGCAGAAGGCGTCCCGCCGCGCTGCACGTAACCCAGAATCGTCACCCGCGTCTCGAGTCTTGTCAGTTCCTCCAATTGCTTGGACAGCCGCCACGTATTGTCGGCTTGACGGGCATTCAATGCCGCCAGATCCCGCTCCGCCTCGGCTTGCTCCGGCGCGTGCTTGGCACCCTTCTTGCGGCTCCTGGCGGCAGCAAACAGGGCGGCATCACTGACCGACATCGCCCCCTCCGCCACCGCCACGATGCTGAAATTCGTCCCGTACTCGCTCCGCCGCCGAATCGCCGCCGCCACCTTCTCGACGTCATAGGGAATTTCCGGAATCAGGATCACATCCGCGCCGCCCGCAATGCCCGCCCCCAGCGCCAGCCAGCCCGCCCGATGCCCCATGATCTCCGCCACAATGATGCGATGGTGGCTGTGCGCCGTGCTGTGCAGGCGGTCCACCACTTCCGTCACGATTCCCAGCGCGGTGTCAAAGCCGATCGAGGCATCGGTTAGGGCAATGTCATTGTCGATCGTCTTGGGCAGAGTGATCACGTTGAGACCTTTCTCCACCAGTCGCAGGGCATTCTTGTGCGTGCCGCCCCCACCCATGCAGACCAGGGCATCGAGGTTGTTTTTCGCATAATTCGCGGCGATCACGTCGGTCATGTCGCGGGTCTTGCCCTCGATTTCCATGCGGTGCGGTTTGTCGCGACCCGTGCCGAGAATCGTTCCGCCCACGGTGAGGATGCCGGCCAGCGCGGTCTTATCAAGCGGGAATCGCAGATCCTGTGCGAGCCCGCGAAACCCGTCCTTGAACCCGGTGACCGTCATGCCACAGCCCAATGCCGCCTTGCCCACACTGCGGATGGCGGCATTCAGGCCCGGACTGTCCCCCCCGGCGGTGAGGATGCCTATGTGCTTGGTTCGTGTCATTGGCTTGCATGGAATTGGTACCCATCCGTGCCGCAGTGTCAAGGAGCTTAACCCTGCCGCTTGGAATTTCCCAGCCCGGCCAGCGCGAGGTCGGCGGGCGCCACCAACATCAGTTCGCAGAACAACAAGCTCGGGGAGTTCGGCTTTGGCGGTGGGCCGCGCAATGCGGCAGATTTTCGCATGAACGAGAAACCACCGGGAGTGCATTACCCGTCGCTCGGCAGCACCTCGGGAAGTGGCGGGAGGTTGTCGGGCAAGGGCGGCAGATCCTTCGGATCGGCACCCAGCGGCGGCGGCGGCGGAACGGCGACCGGGGCTGGTGCCGGGGCGGGCGACTTCTCCGGCTTCGCGGGGTTGCCCTTCTCCCCTTGTGCCTGGCCCTGGTTCCGGGCTTTCTCTTCAGCCGCCTGTTTGTCTTTGCGCTTTTCCATGGCTTGCGAGGATGCCGTGACGGCCTTCTTCCCGGCATGATAGGTTCCTTGTGCCACGGAACCCAATACCCGCAACGGCATCCGGACCAAACCGCAGGCGGACAAGCCCCAGCCATGCGCAAGCAACAACACCCAAATCACCATGCAATTCCGCATGCCGCACAACATAGCACGCCAGAGCGCCGTAGCCAGCCATAAACCGGCACCCTGAAAATGCCACCTCACTCCGGCACCGCCTGTGTCTCACTATGGGTCAGATAAATAATCAAGAGTTCGCTTGACATTGCGCACCTCGCAGCGGGCTCTCGGGATCAGCGGGTGCCTGCCGCTCTGAGCTTCCACTATGGGTCAGATAAATAATCAAGAGTTCGCTTGACACTGCGCACCTCGAAGCGGGCTCTCGGGATCAGCGGGTGCCTGCCGCTCTGAGCTTGGTGGAGACAGCCAGGCCGGGGTGGGAAACGCGCCGCTCATGGCAATGAGCGAAGATAAGGCTTTGCACGGGCCGGGTTGGTGGCTGTGAATGGGCCGGTGAGCATGCAGCAGCCATTCAATGTGTTGCCCCGTGCGGCGATGGCGGGGGAATTGGTCCCGGCGGATTATTTCCGGCGCATGGATCGGGACGGGCTTTGCCGGGAAGGACGGCCCTTGGAGGTGGACCTCGGCTGTGGCGACGGAACCTTCCTGATGGAAATGGCGCGGCACTTTCCGGAGCGGGATTTCCTCGGGGTGGAGCGCTTGTTAGGGCGGGCACGCAAGGTTTGCCGGAAGCTGACCCGCAATCATCTGGAGAACGGCCGGGTGCTGCGCTTGGAGAGTCGATATACGGTCGAGTGGTTGCTGCCAGAGGCGAGCGTTTCGCGCTTGCACCTGCTGTGTCCCGACCCGTGGCCGAAGCTGCGCCACCATCGGCGGCGGGTGCTGCAGGTGGAGTTTCTGGCGGCGGTGCGGCGGGTGTTGGTGCCGGGTGGCGAGCTGCTCTTCATGACCGATCACCAGGAATACTTCGAGTGGGCAGGCGAAAAGGTGGCTGCGTGCGGCGGCTTTGAGCAAGTGGCGTGGCCGGCTGAGGCGTTTTTCTATCCCACGACGGATTTCCAGCGACAGTGGGAGCGCGAGGGCAAAGCGATGTGGCGCTTGCGCTGGCGCACCCCCTCCCCAGCCGAGAGGCCTTGCGACACGGTAACCTGCCGGACTTGAAACTACGGGACAGACCCCGAATCACCGACCCGTAATCCCCGAATTTTTTCGTGGTGTTGGCAGGTGGGGCACCCTACCTTGCGGTCAGGGAGGCTCCGGAGTGGAGTTGCCCGAGTCGTTATGAAAACGCTGATGGCGCGGTCCCATCAAGTCGCGATTGTTTAAATTCACCCTAATGAGAATCAAGTGTTTGACGATGAGTGTTGCGCTGGTCGCGCTGGCGGCTTGGTGCATGAGTGCTGCGGCGCAGGAGCCATCACCGGGAGCCCTGCCGGGCCAGGCTGCCCACCGGACGACCCTGCTGGTGCCGTTGCCGGTGGAGCCCGCTTGGCAGGACATGGCCTTCCTCGCGGCGGTGCCGGCGGCATGCGTCGCTAACAACGGGGCCCCCTCGCTCGTTGCGCTCGAGGCCGCAGGCACGCTCACACCCGAGATTCAGGACTACCTCCGCCGCTACCGACCCGATGTTGTGATCCGGCTTGGCGGTGCGGCCGACGGAGTGGCAGTGGCCGGCCGCACCTGCGACGTGTTGCAGGCGGGCTCTGCGGACGCCGCCGCGTGCCAGTTGAGCGCAAGGTTCTGGGGTCCTTGCACGACGGCGGTCATCTGCCCGGCAGACGACTATGCCGCCGGGTTGGTCGCCGCGCCCCTTGCCGCCCGTTTGCGTGCGCCGCTCCTCTTTGCCACCGCGCAAGGCCTCTCGCAAGCGGCCGTAGAGGAACTGCGCAGGTTGCAGGCGCGGGACTTGATCGTCGTCGGCAAACTCGCCTGCGACTTGAAGGCGCTGCAGCAAGTGACCGCCCAGGTGACCGCACTCGCCGACGCGACCGAGGTCATGTCGTGGGTGCGGCAACGCGGGCTAACAACCTCCTATCTGGCTGCCCTCAACCCGCTGGACCGGAGCAAGACCGTCATCAGGAAGCTGTCGCTGGCCGGAGCGCTGTTGGCTGCCGGACGCGACGGCCTCGTGGTTCCGCTTGGCGGCGAGGTGCGTTGGAAGATTCCCTTCAGCGGTGTGGAGATGACTGGCGAAGTGCCGCCGGACCTGCCGCCATCCGAGGCCAAGCCGAAAACGGGACGCCTCGCTTTCGACGGGCGGGAGTACGCGTTCATTCTAACGGGCGGTGCCAAGGGGCGCGGCCAACGGCTCCACATCGACCTCGATGGCGATGGAAAATTCACCGGCAAAGGAGATGGGCCCTTCGCGACTGGAGACACTGTGGTATTGGACCGCAAGGCCTACGCGATCACCCTCGGCACCGCCAGCGGGGCGGGCCAGGCGGATGTCAGACTGAGCTGGCCGCGGGCCGAGCAACTCGCCGGGGACTTGCGCGGGTATTGCGCAACGCTGGGCACGCCGCCCGAGCACCTTTGCCTGATAGGATTCCCGGATGCGGTCCCGCAGGCGATCATCGGCCGGGGCGGTGTCGTTGAAGAACAGACCTCCGACCTTCCCTATGCCAATGCCGACGACGACCCGTTTGCCGAGATCGGCGTGGCACGCGTCGTCGCCGAGAATGCCTCATTCGCAACTTTGTTTGCCAGCCGCGTTCTAACCTATACGTCGCTGCTAGACGCGGAATGGCAGGACCGCGCCTGTCAGGCACGCTGGGAGAGCACCTACGGCAAGCTGTTTGAAAACGTCGGATTCGACGCCTCGTTCCGCCACACCGAGGAGCACCTGAAGTGGCTCGAACCCCCCACGCAGGGCCAGCGCGGAAAACGGGCGCAGACTTTCGAGCAGGATTCACCGGTGGCGCGCAGCGCGATTCTGACCCACATGGATCACTCGTGGTGGCACGAACTCGGACACACGTTCGGATGGGATGCCGAGGTGCTCCTGGCACCCGTCGTCGTCGAGTCCGGCGGCTGTCTAACAGCGGCGCTCGACCGCGAGCCGGACTTTCATTCGGTGGTCGCCCGCCTGATGCGGAAAGGTGCCGTCGCCTTCGCCGGCAACTCGCGGGAAGGCTGCGCGCCGCAGGAACTCCAGCGCCTGGAGTTCTGGAACGGCATGCTCTCCGGCCAGACCATCGGCCAGGCGCACCGCCGTTCCATCAACAGCGCGCTGGTGACGGTCCTCGACAGGCAGGAGGGTCCGGGCGGTGGCTATGGCTATCAACTTCGCATCCGCACGCAGTTCGGCGACCCCGCCTTCGCCATGCGCGTGCCCGGCCCGCCGCGCTCGCCACCCGCCCGGACCACCGTCGCCGGCAACACGGTGACGGTCCACGCACCCGCCCAATGGTGGCCGGTCAAGATGGTCGTCCCCGAGGACTGGAAACAGTGGACTGGCAAGGATCTATATGTGTTGCGGGGTGCCGGTACCTACGCGCTCCGCGAATGGTGCGCCAACCAATACGACCGCGAGGAAACCTGCATGACGGCGGAATTCACCACCCGCCGCCGCGTCGCGAAGATCGAGCAGATCCAACCAGCGCCGTCACCGCTCGGTTGGTCCGGATCCTATCATGTGGATGAACACGCCGACGGTTCCCGGACCTATCGCTGGGCCGTGCGGCTGGCTGACTTCGACCAACTCAAAGGGCGCATCGTCAACGCGGTCGGACAACTCGACTATCGGATGGTTTACCAATGATGGATGGAGGCCGCAAGGGATCGCCAGCCTGAAGGAGAATGAGGGCTTGCCCTTGGCCCGAACTCAGGTACCCTGCCATCCCGCCGCCGGGATGGCGAAATTGGCAGGCGTGCTTGATTTGGGATGCATTGCAACTTGTTCATTATTAGCCTGTTACATCATATACTAGCCTGTATTGGCCGCTATTGGCCATCAGTATTGACGACCCGAATTTCAGCGTCCGCCACAATCTTTCACCGCTGGCCGTTGGTGACAGGAATGCTAGAATTGACCTTGATCCTTCCCGCACCATCGTAGTCACCAGCCTGACAAAGCCGTTCAAAGGCTATCAATACAAAATCGCCGCCACTATTTTCGAACCGTGAATCCACTCTTCACCATCGGTCACTCGACCCACGATTTCTTCCGCTTTCTAGGGCTGTTAAATCAGCATGCAATCGAGATCGTGGCCGACGTCCGTTCCCGGCCGTTCAGTCGCTTGCCGTGGTTCTGTCGTCCGGCATTGGAGAAGGAACTCAAGGAGAATGGCATTCGCTACGTCTTCCTCGGCCAGGAACTAGGTGCCCGACGCGACGAACGGGAGTGCTACATCGGCAACCGCGCTGATTATAACAGGATCGCTCAAACACCACTGTTTCAGAAGGGGCTGGAACGCCTCAAGGTGGGTATCGAGAAAGGCCGCATCGCCCTGATGTGCGCCGAAAAGGATCCGCTTGACTGCCACCGGACCATACTCGTCTGTCGCTACGCCAGGGAATTCTCCGAAGTTTCTCACATCCATGCCGACGGACACCTTGAGCCACACGAATTGGCGGAAACGAGACTCCTTACTCGATACCACGAGGATGCCTATGATCTCTTCCGCTCCCGGATCGAGCAACTCAATGAGGCCTACACGCGACGTGGCGAGGAAATCTCCTACGTCGAACAACCCGAAACCTCCTCCGCAGTGAGGGATGAAACCTGGAACGATGAACCCTGAAGCCACAGTCCACACCATCGGTTTCACGAAATAGACCGCTGCCGTGTTTTTCGAACTCCTGCGCAAGAGTGGCACCAAACGGATCGTCGATGTTCGCCTCAACAACGTGTCCCAACTCGCAGGATTTTCGAAGCGCGACGACCTCCGATATTTCCTTAAGGAGATTGTCGGCATCGACTACATCCACTTGCCTCTGCTCGCGCCCACTCAGGACATCCTCGATGCCTACAAGAAGCACAAGGGCGACTGGAATGCTTATGAAGCCGCGTTCCTGGAGTTGATGAAAAACGCGAGATCGAAAAGCGGATCGATCCCGAAACCATCAAAGGCTCTTGCTTGCTGTGCAGCGAGGACAAACCTCACCACTGCCACCGCCGTCTCGTCGCCGAATACCTCCGAACTCACTGGGGAGAGCTAGAAATATCCCATCTGACTTAAACCATAACACATAAAAGCCTCGTTCATCACTCAAAAATTTCGTGTCACACTCAGTCTTCATAAATCAGTATGGACTAACATCAAATTTGTTGCGATCTGCATCAATATGTCTTTTAGCCCTGCGGCGTGCCGCATGTAGAAAACCAGGATGCAAATAGAGGCGACATTGGCTCAGCGGGCCGGTTAGCTCTTCATCAAGCTTAATCGCAAAAAGTCCATCACGCGAAACATTCACGAAAAGAAGTTTTTTCAAAATATCTCATATTATCACGCCATTCTTCCCGTTTACTCTCATATGCTTTCAAGTACTCATCCGCTTGCTTAACCCCATTTGCATCAATTACCAGACCCTCCGTGAACGCCAAAACATGTACCACTCGCCTTGGGAAAGGCGATTCCTCATCATGATCAAGATATTGTATCCACTGCTCTGATTCAAGATAGCAAAGTCGGTATTGTTTGCTTAGAAAGGCCGTCGCAAGTTCATCTGCAAAGATATGGCATGCACCATCAATAAACAACTTCTCGTCACTCATAGCGAGTTTTTGACTTGGATTGGCTGGTATTTGCATATTCTTGGCTTCAGATGAGAGAGAGAGTTTGCCGTTATGCCGAGCAAGTGCTGATGCGACCGGTTGTTCCATGTCCGGAATCCAACCCAATGAAATCGTGCCCGCATGACGCGAAAAAGCCAGAGCCACAGCCTCCGAGATGTTTTCAAGCCCGTCCAGAAACAAATCGCCGACATGTCTTGAGAGGACTTCCGCCGAATCATCAGCCAAACTCGTAAGCCCATTGAGATAAGGACTCCCTTCCAGCTCGGCAAGCGACAATGCCTCGGACTTCGAAACTTCCGTATATGACTTGGCAAGTCCATGGAGATAAATGGAAGTCGATACTCTCCCATGAGCCAGCAAAAAGTTCGCGCCAACGAGTGACAGTTGCCTAAGTCCCAAGAGCTGGATCTCGCCCACGTTACGAGCGAGCGAAATGGCTGACTCGTCTGTCAGCGGAGTCTGAGAGATCCGTGAGTCCGTCAAGATGCAGATCGGCAGCGTGCTTTGAGAGCGCCAGTGCTACCGCACATGATAGGTGAGTTAGGCCGTTGAGAGCAAGCGTTGCATCGACCCTCGCGAGAGCATGAGCTGCGTCTTCAGAAATCTCCTTCAGGTGATCAAGCCCATAATATGTTTGCTTCTGGTCATCAAACCCATTAGACCGCGACGCGCTTATTCCACATTTTTTGGGTCGACGCGTAATAAACCGAGCAACTTCCTCCGACCATTCTGTCAACCCCTTGGCAATGCTTCGCAAGAGCATGAGCGCCGTCGGCCGAGAGTTCCTTCAGACCATTGAGATCAAGTTTTCGTTGGTGATACGCAAGAGTCTTAGCAGCATCTGCGGAAATAGCGGTGGCCGAATTGAGATCAAAGGAATATGGAGCCGTCAAGAACCGCTGTGCGACATCAATGTTGATCTATTCAGGTATTTCCATGAATGGAATCAGTTGGATTGTTTCGTTGTAGTCGTTTCTGACGGATTTCTGAACCGTCGCCGTACAATAATGCGACCAATTGTCATTCATGGCCAGTCATTTGTCGATTCTTCGCTGATGGATTCGCGTGCGCAATCCCTGGCCGCCACCGAACGGACGGGCCAATGCCGGAGAGTAAGGCGGGATCGATCATGGCACGCTCGGCCACCGACCTGGCTGGGTTCGGGATCATCAACGGGTTCATTTGAGGCATGGCAAAGGGTGGTTAGATCAAGCGTGCGATGAAACTGCTAGGCGGCTTTTCATAGCCGCTGTCATTGAGCGCGTGGGAGGTGAGGATGAGGTGGCGCTTGGCGCGGGTGATGGCGACGTAGAAGAGGCGTCGTTCCTCCTCCAGCTTGCCATCCTTCTTGGCATAGTAGCTGGGGAATTCGTCTTCGGTCAGGCCGGCGACAAAGACGGTGTCGAATTCGAGGCCTTTGGACTGGTGGACGGTTAGGATGGGGATGCTGTGGTCGTCGGTTGCGAGGAAATCGAGATTCCGGGAGAGGGCGACCCGGCGGGTGAGTTCACCCAACATGTCTGCCGGCGGGCGTGCCGGTTCGTCGCGGTGCGCGAAGAATTGGACGAAGCGCTCGAGATTGGCAAGGCGCTGCGTATCGGAACAGTAATGATCGAGGAGGCCGGATTCATCGAGAATCCGCCGGCAAAGCGCGGCCGGGCGGAGCGTGGTGGCGAGTTCGCGCCAAGCTTCGAGTTGTTCGGCAATCGGTTGGAAGAGGTGACCGTAGCGGGCGATGAGTTCCTTGCGTGCCTGGGAACCGGCGCCGAGTAGGCGAGCCAGGTGCATCAGAACTTCGGCTGTGGGGCGTGCATCGGCGAGCGCACGGTGGGAGGGACGGGACTGGGTGCCGAGATGGCGGCTCACGTTTGCCAGATCGTGGCGTTCGAGGCGAAGGAAACGCCGGGCGAGGTCGAGGGTGTCATCCCAGATCGCGGTTGGCAGAGGAACCCCCAGACGCGCGGCATGGGCGCGGATCATCGTCAGGTCGAAACCGACGTTGTGGCCGACAAGTACAGCACCATCCGCGAATCTGCCGAACTCGCGAAACACCTCCGCCGGGTTCCGGCCCTCGGTCAGCAAGGTTTCCTCGCTGATGCCGTGAACCGCGGCGGAGTCGCCGATTGGACGACTCGGACGCAACAAGGCATCGAATTCCGCGACCTGGCGACCGGCGACCAGCTTTACCGCGCCGAGGTCGATCACTTCATCGTCAGCCGGTGAGAGGCCGGTGGTTTCGACATCGAATACCACAACCGTGCCGTTCGCGAGCGCATCTAGCAGGGTGTGAAAAGGTTCATCGTGATAGTGGGACCGGACTTGGGCGAGGTCGGTGATCCGGAGTCCGCACTGCTGCCCATCGATCCAGAGTTTGTGCAGGGTGGCCGCCCCAATGCCGGAGGCCGGGCGTTGCGTGAGGCGTTGCAGCGAACCGCTGTCGAATGCATTTAGCAAGAGCCGGAGGCGGGCCAGCAAGTCCTTGATTTCCTGACGCCGGAAGAAGTCGAACTGCTCAACGGTTAGATGGGGAACGTGGTGCCGTGAAAGAGCGCGGGAAATGCACTCCGAGCGTTTGTGGGTGCGGGTGAGAATGCCAATCCGGCCGGAATCGGGATCTGCCAGGATGCGCCGGATACGGGAGGCAATCCATTCGGCTTCGGCGGTGGAATTTTCAGCACGCTGGCATTCCGGGGGGATGCCCTCCGGCAGTGACGGAGCCGGCCGGATCCGGGTGCGGCGATCGGCAAAGGTGGCGGCATGGCGGTCGGAAACACGCAGTAGGGACTTGGTCGCACGATAATTGTCCAGCAGCGGCAGTTCGGTGACGGGGCCGAAATCCGCTTTGACGCGCTTCATGACCTCGTCGGGTTTCGAGCCGCGCCACTCGTAGATGGTTTGGTCGAGGTCGCCGAAAAACGCGATCCCCGTGGCATGCGTGGCTAACAGACGGATCACTTCGTATTCGGAAAGATGCGTATCCTGCACCTCGTCCATCTGGATCCACTGAAATCGGTCGGCCCACTTTTTGCGCTTGTCTGGCAGGATGGCAAGCATCGCCCGGGTGCGATACAGCAGATCGGGAAAGTCGAGTGCGTGCCTCTCGGCGAGGTGTTCATGATAGGTGCGGAACGCCTTGCGGTATGGCTCAGCAAGGCCGGACAGGTTCAGCGCCGGGATTTCACCAAGGGTCAGGCATTCGGGTGGGCAGTCGGATTTGATTTGCGAAAGCTGCCAGAAAGCGGAGTCCGGGCCGATGCCGGTGCCGGTGAGGCAATCCCGAAGCAAGTCGATGCTGTCCTGTTCATCGTAGATTACGAAATCAGAAGGCAGCCCGAGATCACGGGCTTCCAGGCGCAGCATCCACGCGCACAGGCTGTGAAATGTCTGGATGCGGCATTCGGTGGCGTCGGAACCGCAAGCGTCTCTAACAGCGTTGCGCATTTGCTCCGCAGCGCGGTTGGTGAAGGTGACGCCAAGGGTGCTGCCGGGGGGGATTCCAGCAGCGATCACCGCGGCCAGACGGTTGGCCATAATTCTTGTCTTACCGGTACCCGCGGGGGCGAGCACCAGCAACGTGCCAAAAAGCTGCCGGAGCACGGCTTGCTGTTCCTCGTTGGGATAGCTCATCGCGTGGTTGTCATTTTGGGGTTACACATGAGGCGTGACGCCTCCGGCACGGCCTGCGACGGGACGTCGCAGCTACGACACGCGGCGACTGGCCTTGGCCTTTGCCGGGGCTGCGGGTGGGGAGATATTTCGTGCGAGATGCACGACCTCGTGGCCGCTTTTCCACTGGCGCTGTTTCATGGCGTTCATCATGGCGCGGTAGTCGCCTTGATAACAGGACGGTGCCCTTGTTCTTGAGCCACTGTTCGATCAACGCTCCCGCTCCATCGAAGTTCCGCACCATGTCGGTGAGAGAGATGTAGTCTCCGCCCGGCTGCGACAGGATGCCGATGGTTGTCCCTCTGACTTCGATGTTGCTTCGCTTGGCCTTGCTCATGGGCGGATGGAGACGGGATTTCCGTAGAGGACGATGTCGATGGGGGTGCGGCACGCGATTATTGGTTAGATGGCAATGGTTAGAGGTTAATGGTTATTGGTGAAGATGGAAAGACGGGGGTGGTATAAGAAGAGCTTACGGTGGAGGCGGGAAATCGTCAACATGGCGGCTGTTTTGGGGAGAAGACCGGAGGCGGGACGCCTCCGGCACGGCCTGCGACGGGACGTCGCAGCTACGGAGCGCTCGGAATTGGCTTGGCCGTTGTGGCATGTCAGCGGGCGGCTTGGGGTTGCTTGCGGGTGGTGGGGCGGGTGGTGGGGCGGGGGCTTTGGTATCGATGAAGCTGAGGGTGGGCAGGAGGAATTCGCCATGGGTGGAGCTTAGGTGGCGAAGCGTTTCTGGGAAATGCCCATGGCTTTGCGGCGGGCGGAAATTTCGGCGGCGGTGAGCAGGCCATGTTGCCGCCGGTAGGCATCGTGTGTGGCGAGACGCAGGGCGTCCAAGTGGCCTGGGCCTAGCAGGTCAAAGCCGCAATGCCGGCAGCGCAGTATGGGCGAGGTGACGCGGATGGCTGCACCGCGGAAGTCCTGCGCGGTTTCGCGCTGGATGGACACGAAGGGTTTGTCCGTGGCATCACAGGCCGGGCAGAAATCCGGGATTGATGGGACGGGGGATGGATGCGAATGTTTGTTAGATGAAGGTCTCATGGGTTACAAGTTAAATGGAGATGATGCACCTTGGGAGAGGGAGGCGGCGAAGCTCCAGACATCGGAGACGGGTTTGACGCATTATGGTTCTGCCAACCTCACCGACACTCTGAAGAAAGCCGCTGCGGACGCGGACGTGTCCGCCACGAACTCCATGCGTTGGTCCGTCCCGGGCCGATCCGCGGCCCCTGCCACCGGAGCCCACTCGGTCGCCGGGTTCGTTGCACGCCAGAGCGTGTAGAGGCGCCCCAAGCTGCTTTCCCATGAGAGCGTGACGGTCCGGGCGAGGTGATCGTACCTATCAATTTCAATCTTGGGGAAGCTCTTTCCGTCCTCGGCGTCCGTGCCCGCCACACCCTCACTCCAGTCAGGGACCTGATCGCCATCGCGGTCACGGGACCCTTCCGGAAAGGGTGACCCGGTGATGGCGAAATAGAGCCACGCGGTGGCCGAGATGCCTTTCCATTGAGTTAGCCACCCGAAAGCGTCTGTCGTCCAGGAATCCGGCGAACCTGGCATCGACCCATCCGGGTTTTGCCGGGAGATGAGCATATCGAGAAAGAACCGGGAGTCTTCCCCGCCCGCAGCGACATATTGAGCGGTTCCCTCGTTCCAGACACTCGTCGGGCCCTGTCCGTCAAACCCGCAAAGCAGCCCGTTGTCGCTCGTTGTGGCAAGGGTCCTGCGCACGAAGGAAAGGGCTGCCTTGCCCCGTTCCGGCTGCTCAACCAGTGGGTGCCGCGCGAAGGCCGAAGTCCAGGTCGCGGCATCGATGGCAACCAACGGGTCGTTCCCGCCTCGCCACCAATACCTCAGGTCGGGGTCCCAGACGCCGTTCTCCCCCAGGAGATACCCTTTGATTCTTTGAGCGTCGGCAAAGCGGAGGGTTGAAATCATGGCCCACCAGACATCCACCGTGCCCTCGGTACTGGGGAAGCCGCAGATGCTTCCTGCTGGCTCGATCCGTTCGGCCAGCCATTGGGCTCCGCGTTTGGCGGTAACCGAGGCCGTGGTCAGACCGCTCCTGAATGAAAATTCCTCCAACGCCATGATGCACCAAGCTTGGTCGCCAACCCACCCGTCATCCGCCAGCTCAGTCCCGTCGTCCGGGTTCCATCGTCTGGCCCAGTGGCCATCTGGTTTTTGGTGGGTGACGAGGAAGCTCGCGAGATCCTCCGCGGCTTGCGCGGCATTGTTTCCAGCCGCGCCCTGGCTCCAGCGGCCCTCACGCGAAAGCGCGATCAGGACCAGCGCTTGATCATACAACCAGGCATTTTGAGGCAACTCCTCGGTCCATGAAACAAACAGTCCCGTTGCCCGCTGTTGGCTGAGCAAAAATCCCATGGCGGTGGCTGCCGCATCCGTGGTGGCGACCGTTGTGTTGATCGAGTCGTAGGTTTGTTGGCGCGGCCAGTCTGCCGCCCGCCCGGACTGGAGGTGGTCGATGGTCAGGCGGCCGGACCCTCCGCCGCCGGGCTTCTTGACCACCACGAAGCAGCGATTGATTCGCGACCAGTCGATGGTTTGCCCGGCAGGGCCCCAGAAGTGGTAGAAAGCCTTCTTTGGGATAGGGTGGTTGATCACCCACCGGTCGATTTGGTTGACCCCATGATTCGTACCCGGGATCTCATAACCCTGGAAGACCCCTTGGACGTCCGCGAACATCACAGCCAGCGTGTTGGGAGGGCTGCTGGAATCACCGTGCCAACTCAGGCCAAGGATGTCGGCCCGTGAAAGGTCCGTTGGCGAGGCGAAATCATATCTGGCCTGGACCCAATCTCCGGATCCAATGCCCCAGTCGAGTGCCACGCCATTACCGAACAAGCCCGCCGCAAGCGCCAGTGAGCCACTGGAGCCGGGAGCGGACTCCACCGCCCAGCCGCCAAGCGTTTCACAATCGGTCAAAACGGTGCCCTGCCAGGCAGGGGCGCCGGCAGGATCGGCGGCGAGGTGGGTGATGGTGAACACTGCACAGCAACCGGCCAGGCAGGCTTTGGGGATTCGTGTTCCTGACAGCCGCCTGGCGATGGCGGAGCTTTGCCATCTGGCATTTGCCCGGCTGAGCCGGTCTGCAACCACGGTATGGCCTGGCGACCCGGTCATCCAAGCCCGGTGCGTGGGGAGCATCCGGGGCATCGGTTGGTTTCTCATGATGGTTGGTTCTCGGGAGATAATTAATTACTTGGAAATTGCCGTCGGTCTTTCGGGAGAGACCGCTACGGACTCGTCACCTTCAGTCGCAGGTAGAGTTGCGGCTTGGTGTCGATGGGCACGCTGAAGGCGTGTTGCGGTGATATGCCGGTATCGGCAACCTCAGTCCAACTCCCGGGCCGCAGCGTTTGGCTCCATTCCACGCCGTAGGTGATGCCACTGACTCCGGCGGATTGGGCGAAGGTGATCACCAGGTTGCTCCCGATCCTTTGCGGCTGCGGCAGCAAACCGGCGCTGTTCTGTTTCGGATTCAATCCGAAGGCGAATTCGATGATGTTCGGGATGCCGTCCCGGTCGAAGTCGTTGAGGTCCGCCGCGTCACCCGTGTTGGCAGTGGTTCCGAAGTTGGTTTGTCGCCAGGTCTGCAATGCGGTCGTGACACCTGTTCCGGTCAGGTTGATGTCGAAGGGATTCTCGTCGGCATCGTTGCTCGCAAGGTGGATGGCGGCCAGCGCGGTGCCTTCCGCTCTCGGACTGAAAGCCACGGAGAAAGTCGTGTTTTCGCCGGGCGCGAGAGCGGTAGCTCCCAAGTCCCCGATGGTGAAGGCATCTTCATCCGGACCATCCTTGTGCACTGCGAGACTTGTTAGGGTGGCCGTGCCGGTGTTGCGAATGGTGAAAGTGGAAGTTGGTACCGCAGGGTCTCCAACCACCAGTCTGCCAAATTCGATCAAGGCCTGACCGCTGGTAAGATTGCTCGCGGCATCATCTTCCACCGCGATGTCAGGAAAAGTGCCGGAGCCATAGATGGCGGTTTGCTCGATGATGCCGGAACTGCCGTTGAAAGAATCCCCCGTGCTCAGCCCTCGTGCCCGCACCCAGGTACTGGCCGGCAGGGACAGGCCGGTCATGCGCCAGCCTCCGGCAACCCGCGTGGCGCTACCCACCCCGGCCCATGCGCTGTCGTTCCAGATCTCGAAGGCGACCTGCACGACCTCCGGTGCCGAGCCGCCCCGCGTCCAGTCGATCTGGCTGGTACCGGTGACGGCGAGCGTCTGCGTGGCGGCGATGTTGTTGGGCAACCGCGCGATGCCGTTGCGGCGCACCCCGCCCACGGTGGTGAAGCCCCCTCCAATCAGGATCTTCCCGTCCGCCTGCAAAGCGACGGAATAAACACTCCAGTCGGTGTTTGGATTGAAGCCGGCATCGAGGCTGCCGTCGGCATTGAGCCGGGCGATGTGGTTGCGGGCCAATCCGCCCAAGGTGGTGAAGAACCCCCCCACCAGGATTTTCCCGTCCGCCTGCACCGCGAGGGAATCGACCCAGTCGCTGGCGCCCGGGTTGAAGCCGGCGTCAAGGCTACCATCGGCATTGAGCCGGGCGATGCGGTTGCGGGTCAATCCGCCCACGGCGGTGAAGGCTCCCCCAATCAGGACCATCCCGCCCGCCTGCATCCGGGTTGAAGTCGGTATCGAGGCTGCCGTCGGCATTGAGCCGCACGAGGCGGTTGCGGGCCATTCCGCTCACGGTGGTGAACTCCCCCCCCATCAGGATCTTTCCGTCCGCCTGCAAGGCTAGGGAAACGACATCGGAGTTGGCGTCCGTGTTGAAGCCGGTGTCGAGGCTGCCGTTGGCATTGAGCCGGGTGATGTTGTTGCGGGCCACTCCGCCCACGGTGGTGAAGCCGCCGCTCATCAGGATCTTCCCGTCCGCCTGCACCGCGAGGCAATGTACGTAACCGCTGACGTCCGGGTTGAAGCCGGCGTCAAGGCTACCATCGGCATTGAGCCGGGCGATGGCGTTGCGGGTCACCCCGCCCACGGTGGTGAACATGCCCCCCATGAGGATCTTCCCGTCCGCCTGCATCGCGAGGGAAATGACATAGTTGTCGGCGTTCGGGTTGAAGCCGGGGTCGAGGCTGCCGCCGACGTTGAGCCGCGCTATGAAATTTCGGGCCACCCCTCCCACGGTGGTGAAGAAGCCCCCCATGAGGATCTTCCCGTCCGCCTGCAGCCCGAGTGAAATGACACTGCTGTTGGGAACCGGGTTGACAGCTATATCGGGCTGCATCCCCGTACCCCTGAGTCCGATGGTGAACGGGCTCTCGCCTCCGTCATTGCTGGCAATCGAAAGCTGGGCAAGGAGGCCCATACTACCAACGGCGGAGAATTCCACGGTGAAGGTCGTGCTGGCACCCGGCGCGAGGGTGGTGACTTCCGGGCTGGTAACCGTGAAAACCGCCGGGGTGGCCCCGCCAACGCTCACGGCGAGTCCGGTGAGAGGGGCGTCGCCCGCGTTGGCAATGGTGAAGGTCATGGCCGTGCGGGCCGGCCAAACCGGAGTGCCGAAATCCAGCATGGCAGCACCCGAGACCAGCGCGGTCCCATCAACCGTGACCGCAATGTCCGGAAAACTGCCGGAGCCATAGGTGGCGATTTGCTCGATGATGCCGGAACTACCATTTCCATATCCTCCCTGGCTCCTGCCGCGTGCCCGCACCCAGGCGCTGGTCGGCAGGGACAGGTCGGTCATGCGCCAGCCTCCGGCAACACGCGTGGCGCCGCTCTCGCCAACCCACGCGTTGCCGTTCCAAGTCTCGAACGTGACCTGCCCGACCTCCGGTGCCGAGCCGCCCCGCGTCCAGTCGATCTGGCTGGTTCCGGTAACCGTGAGCGTCTGCGTGGCGGCGATGTTGTTAGATAACCGGGCGATGCGGTTGCGGGCCATGCCGCCCACGGTGGTGAAGTCCCCTCCCACCAGGATCTTCCCGTCCGCCTGCAACGCGATGGAACTGACACTGCCGCTGGCGTCGGGGTTGAAGCCGGTGTCGAGGCTGCCGTCGGCGTTGAGCCGGGCGATGCGGTTGCGGGCCATGCCACCCACGGTGGTGAACATACCCCCCACGAGAATTTTCCCGTCCGCCTGCAACACGAGGGAAGTGGCACTGCCGCTGGCGTCGGGGTTGAAGCCGGTGTCGATGCTGCCGTCGGCATTGAGCCGCGCGATGTGATTTCGGCCCTCTCCGCCCACGGTGGTGAAGTCACCTCCCACCAAAATTTTCCCGTCCGCCTGCAACGCGAGGGAATCGACATAGCTGTTGGCGTCCGGGTTGAAGCCGGCGTCGAGGCTGCCGTCGGGATTGAGCCGGGCGATGCGGTTGCGGCCCGCTCCGCCCACGGTGGTGAAGCCGCCACTCATCAGGATTTTTCCGTCCGCCTGCAACGCGAGGGAATAGACCCTGGGGGTATAGACCGTGGAATTGGCGTCGGGGTTGAATCCGGAGTCGAGACTGCCGTCGGCATTGAGCCGGGCGATGCGGTTGCGGGCCACCCCGCCCACGGTGGTGAAGTTTCCCCCCACCAGGATCTTCCCGTCCGCTTGTACCGCGAGGGAACCGACACTGTCGTTGGCGTTCGGGTTGAAGCCGGGGTCGAGACTGCCGTCGGCATTGAGTCGGGCGATGTGGTTGCGGGCCACTCCGCCCACGGTGGTGAACATGCCCCCCATGAGGATTTTCCCGTCCGCCTGCACCGCGAGGGAACCGACACTGTCGTTGGCGTTCGGGTTGAAGCCGGGGTCGAGGCTGCCGTCGGCATTGAGCCGGGCGATGTTGTTGCGGGCCACCCCGCCCACGGTGCTGAACAAGCCTCCCATCAGGATCTTCCCATCCGCCTGCACCGCGAAGGAACTGACGCCACCATAGTTGACGTTCGGGTTGAAGGCGTAATCGGAATATATTCCCGTGCCCCTGAGTCCGATGGTGAACGGGCTTTCATCCCAGTCATTGCTGGCTATCGAAAGCTGGGCGACGAGGTTCACACCACCAACTGCGGAAAACTCCACCGTGAAGGTCGTGCTGGCACCCGGCGCGAGTGTGGTGACTCCGGGGCTGACAACCGTGAAAGCCACCAGGTTTGTCCCGCCGATGCTCACGGCAAGTCCCGCGAGGGGAGCGTCGCCCACGTTGGTGATGGTGAAGGTCTTGACCGTGCCCGGTGCGGCAAATTCCGCAGTGCCGAAATCCACCTTGGCCGCACCCGAGACCAGCACGGTCCCATCAACCGTGACCGCGATGTCCGGGAAACTGCCGGAGCCATAGGTGGCGATTTGCTCGATGATGCCGGAACTGCCATTTTGATATCCTCCCTGGCTCCGGCCGCGTGCCCGCACCCAGGCGCTGGCCGGCAGGGACAGGCCGGTCATGCGCCAGCCTCCGGCAACACGCGTGCCGCCGCCCTCGCCAACCCACGCGCTGCCGTTCCAGATCTCGAAGGTGACCTGCCCGACCTCCGGTGCCGAGCCGCCCCGGGTCCAGTCGATCTGGCTGGTTCCGGTGACGGTGAGCGTCTGCGCGGCGGCGACGTTGTTCTGCAACCGGGTGATGCAGTTGCGGGCCACCCCGCCCACGGTGTCGAAGCCCCCTCCAATCAGGATCTTCCCATCCGCCTGCAGCGCGACAGAGTGGACACTGCCGCTGGCGTTCGGGTTGCAACCGGTATCGAGGCTGCCGTCGGCATTGAGCCGGGCGATGCGGTTGCGGGTCACCCCGCCCAAGGTGGTGAAGTACCCCCCCACCAGGATTTTCCCGTCGGTCTGCAACGCGAGGGAATAGACCCAAGTGCTGGCGCTTGGGTTGAAGCCGGGGTCGAGGCTGCCGTCGGCATTGAGCCGGGCGATGCGGTTGCGGGCGATGCCGCCCACGGTGGTGAACCCGCCCCCCATGAGAATCTTCCCGTCCGCCTGCAAGACGACGGAATTGACCGTGGAGCTGGCATTCGGGTTGAAGCCGGGGTCGAGGCTGCCATCAACATTGAGCCGGGCGATGTGGTTGCGGGCCACCCCGCCCACGCTCGTGAAATACCCCCCGATCAGGATCTTCCCGTCCGCCTGCACCGCGAGGGAATCAACCGAGGGGAGAGTGCCCGTGGACGGGGCATTGGCGTCCGGGTTGAAGCCGGTGTCGAGGCTGCCGTCGGCATTGAGCCGGGCGATGTGGTTGCGGGCCACCCCGCCCACGGCGCCGAAGTAGCCCCCCACGAGGATCTTCCCGTCCGCCTGCACCGCGAGGGAATGCACACTGCTGTTGACGTTTGGGTTGAAGTCATCCGGCGTCTGGGCGCTGGAGTTGGGAATGGAGAGCAGCATGGCGCAAAAGCCAAGGAGGAAGTGGCGGAACGTTTTCATAGGATTGTGGATGGTGGCTTACCGGTCCTAGAGTCAAAGGTCGGAAGACGCCAAGGGGACCAGGGGACCAGGGGATCTGACGCGGGATTCATGGGAGCAACTCGGCTTGCAGGTCTGCAAATCAAAACACGGATATTTTGTCAAGCCGAACGACTGGGTTGCTGGCCGCCGCGGTTCCAAGTCGAAACTTCTACCACTTAGTATTTATCTTCCTGCGCCTTTGCGCGAGCCACTTTTCAGCTCTCGGCCACTCTCATTCCGGTTAGGTGGTTCTCGCGCAAAGGCGCAGTCTTTCAGAATCAGGAAATCCTGATTCTTGGGTATCACGGCATCTTGGAGATTGCCATATCCCTCAGTGGAAGGGAAGATTCTTCAACCGCGGATTGACGCTGATGAGGAAAATGATAGGTAGCGGCGATAACCGGTCGCCGCAGATCAATTCAGGAAAAAAAGGCGGGAAGATTAGGGGCGGAAGAATTGAGAATAGATTTCTGAACTGAATCGGCGAGGAGTCCATTGCCCGGCCGCAGGGCGGCGCTACGCGGGGATCCGTCAGTGGGAGGGCCACGGCCCGAGACGGCGACTGGAATAATGCAAGCACACCAATTTTCGTTGGAAAACCCATGCGATTTGACTTCGCCACTCCGGGCAGTCATCTTCCAGTCCGCCCCACCTGATGAAAAACCACGACTCCCCCTTCAATCGCGTGAAACGGGACCCCGCGACGGCCGCGCCGTTCGGATGGAGTCCGGATCGTCATTTGATTGTTTCGGCGAAGGAATTGCCGACGCTCCCGATCACGCAGCGCGTGATGGTGACCCGCGACCAGATCGACATCGTCGACTGGGTGTACCCATTGTCGTACATCTCAAAGAGTTGGTTGGTGTGGTTTCAACAGACGGCCCTCCGGTGGGTCAAAACGGATAACAGTCCTCAACCCCGGGAATGGATCAACGGCATTGTGGACGCTTTTCAGGCCGGACTGGCCGGAAGACTCTGAAGCCGATTACGGATTCATGCTGTGGGACGGCCTGAGCAAGGGCACCCTCAACAACATCCTCAACCTGCTCGAACGCGGCAAGAAAGTCGTCGTCTTCTACGGTCCCAGCGGCCACTGCAAAACCCTGCGCCAAATCCCGGACCTCCTCCCATTGCTCGCGCAATGCCCACAATCCGCCATGGACGAATTCGAAGCCAAGCTCGATCTCACTTCAAGAATTACCCCGGCTCAGTCCACCCTCAATCTGGTCTGAACGCCACATGCTGGATGATGCGGTGGGTCTCCTAAACCCATTGCGGCAACTCGCCACGCCCATCCCGCCCCTGCGCGAGCTTGGCCTCGATCTCAAGGGTCTCGGTGAAATCGTCAGGTAGGAAAAGGGCGTCGCTCATGGTTTCCTGAAATTGATTTCCAATGGGGGATCGTGGAACTTAAACGCTCGCCTGCGCTCGTCGAGATAATCACCTCGAATTTTCAACAGATCCATGTGCTCGCGAAGAACCACGTCCGTCGTTTCATATACGGCATCACCACCGAAACCATAATGTCCCGTGACGAGCGCACGGTCAGTAAAAACGGCACGCAAATGAATATTGTCGCCCCCCGGAAGCTCTTCGAGATAATGCACTCGGAACGATTCACCTTCTTTCAAAATTGGAAGGATCCACGATTCGTAGTTCTTTCTTTCGTTCTCCCTATCAAGAGATTCCGGACACCGGCGGTGAAGCGTAACGATTTTGAGTTTCGGATTATGCTTCCGACACGCCATCAGCAGGCCCTCAAAAAATCGGGCGTAAGAATCTGTCGAACTTCCTGCGCTGAAACAATAAGGATCGATCACATGAAGTTCCTTAGCAAAACGTAGGATCGGGACAATTGGTGTCACCAGTTCGTCCGGTTTACGCGGCAAGAATCCTGATGTCTTTACCGAGTATGACTCAGCCTCTGGATCAAACTGATGGGCTACCATAAACTGTGGGTTTGAATCATCCGGCGACGAAACAATTGCTCCATCGAAATCTTTGCGGGCCAAAAAGTCGTTAACAAGCTCGTGCCAACCTCCGGCCATTTCTGAAATTCCATCAACTTTCAGAAACTTATCCCGGTTCCTTGGATGGACGATTTTGTCCCGCAAATTGTTCTTCTCGACCACGCTGAGATCCGTCCGTTCCTTGATTGCTTGTGAGACGCATGTTCTCCAATCGTTCGGCACCAGCGGAATCCATCTGCCTCTGGCGGTTCCAAAATCTTTCAGGTATTCACGAATCCCTGTGGGGGAGAACATGACTTCCGGTTGGATGGCAATGATTTTGATCATGGAAGCCAATTTCAGTCATATTCGTTGAAGCGCTCATCGAAGAACCCGTCAGGCCAAGGCCGGGCAAAATCTCCATCCGAAGTCACCGGCAGTTCAACGACCTTCGCCCCGTCCTCGCCGGGCTCCACATAGAGCACCGCCACATCCTCCGGGCGGATGCCGTTCGGGCAGGCCTTGCGCAGGGCTTCCGGCCAGTCGGCCATCTCGCCCGCGGTGGTTTCCCGGATCCGCCGCAGTATCCGCAGAATCAGGTGCTCGCTGTGGGTTTCCAGCAAGAACTTGTTGTTGTTTCCACCGAGTGCGGACTCGATGAAAACATCGCCGAGTTCGGCTTGGAGCCTTGGATGGATGTGAATTTCCGGCTGTTCGATGGCGATGAGTTGATTTTTTGAAGCAAAGGAATGGATCAGAACCGGCAGAAACTGGCTGATACCGTACCCCACGTCCTGCAGCGCCAAGCGGGTTTCACTGCCACTCTGAACGAGGCTGAGTTCATACTTCCGGTCCTCGCATTCATTTTCAATGCCCCAAGCTAGCCGCCTAGCGGCCCAATCGCCGCTCCACTCGGTGATCGTACTGCTGCTCCACTTCTCCTCAAAGAATTCGGTTAAAGGCTGATTGTGCGCCATGAAGTAGTCCCAAATTTGCTTGTCATACACGTCATCATGGATGCAATCATCAGCGCGAGATGTTGCCTCTTTAATGCGTTCTTCCGGTGTAAGGGAAGCGTATGGAGGTTCCCAATAATCTCCGTTCTTCCCATCGTCGAGTTCGTTATCGATTAGCGAATTGTAGAGATCAGGGTGGGCGGTGACGTAGGACGGTTTATCCAGCGTCAGCCATTCATCTACGGCATCTTCAATAAGCCCAGCCGCGCCACATGCGAAGTTTGTATTTGTCAGCAAGTCCCAAAGCTCCCGTCTAATGAGCTCAGGGCTCACTTTTCCAATGGACTCGATTGGAAGAAATGCGCGGTTCTCCAGTCTGTAACCCGTGCCAAGCATCTTGTCGTCGCTCAACCACTTGTTAAGCTGCTTAACAAGCTCAGGATTTCTGGCGATTTCGCGCCATGCCGCCTCACATCGTTTGGAAGGATCAAAACCTCGTGGCGGAAGCTCGCGAACCGGCGGCAGATAGGTTAATTCGCAAATGGATTTCTTTGTTGCATCCTGCAGCAATTTCAAGACCTGATTGGTCTTCAGCGAAACAACTTCTTTGAGAAATCTGAGAACCCCCCTCTTAAATGAGGCCCGCAATTTATTCATGGGCATAAATACCTCTATCCACCAACAGTCCCAGCTTGCCGGGAATCCATTGATTATCCTGAGATCAGAGACCCCCGTGCTGAGCTCGTCAGCGAGAAATCTCTGGATCTTCTCGACATCTTCTTTCGAATTCTCCGAGAACTTGCCCGCGGACTCGAAAAAACATGGATGTGCGAGGTCCAATTCCGTGATAGTGTCACTGGAGGCTTTCAGAAAGGTCTTCCCGTCGAGAAGGATTCTGCTCCCGGTCAATCCGTAAGCGGGTTCGGCGTTTGGTTTGCTCAGCAGTCCGTAAGTCAGATCGAGTACCACGGATGTCGCGATTGGCTCAACGGACTTCTCTGTTTGATTTGGCTCGGAATCACTGGAGAATCGGAGGCTGTAGGTCACCCCCTCCGGTTGATGGCGATGCTGGATTTGGCGGAAGCCCCCGAGATTTACGTGACCCGAGCTGGCTTGTGGGGCGATCACGTTGCAATCGCCGGTCTGGAATACGTGATTCAGCCACAGGAGCGAATGGAGCAACGAGGACTTACCCGCGCTGTTCGGTCCGAACACGAGCGTGATCGGCCTGATGGGAATCGATTGCACTTCGCTTCCGAAGGCTTTGAAGTTCGAAATGCCGATGGATTTGAGGTTCATGGGTCGGATTTGCAGGTGAGGAAGGAGGGGCTGGGAGGCTCACTCCGCGTGGAAGCCGATTTCACGTTTGGGCTGGGCTTTGGCGTCGGAGTCGGCGGCGATGAGTTGCTTGATGGCGTCGAAGATGATTTGGATGTGCTGGTCGTGCTCGGCGTATTTGTCCTCCAGGGCCTCGATTTTCTCCGCGAGCAGGGCGTTGGAGTCCATCAGGCGGCGGATTTGGACGAAGGTGCGCATGATAGCGATGTTCACCTGCACGGCGCGGGGTGAGCGGAGGACGCTGGAGAGCATGGCGACGCCTTGCTCGGTGAAGGCGTAGGGGAGGAGGCGCCGACCGCCGCGCCCATGTGACGTTCCAGATTGGAATAGCAAAGCCGGCTCCGCATTTTTTGCTATCGCAATTTGCGATAGCAAAGATGTTTGAGCGGGGTCATGGGTCGCCGACTGCGATCCCAGCGAACCCGCAGTTCTTGAGATCACAGTTTGTGACCTCAAGTTCTCCGTTTCATCCTCAGTGAGTTGGAACATGAAATCGGCGGGAAAGCGGTCGAGGTTGCGCTTCACCGCCTCGTTCAGACGCCCGGTTGTCACGCCGTAAAGCTCCGCGAGATCCGAGTCGAGAATGACCTTTTCGTGCCGGAGGTAGTGGACAAGCGGCGCGATTTTTTCGGGCACGAGCAGGCCACCAGCGGTGGCGGGCTTCGGTGCGGCGGGTGATTTCTTTTTCGCGGGCATGGGATCAGGCGGCGGCGAGGGTGGCGAAAACCTGAGCGAACGGCATTTCAGGCTCGCGAAACAACTAGCGGAACGATCCGCACGAGGCAATGCGATAATGTGCGAAGGCGGCCGGTTGCGGGTGCCACCCGGTCCCCGGCACCCACCGCTGGTTTGGGGCAGTCGTGTAGAGGCGGGAGGTGTGGGTTGTGGGAAGAGCCGGCTCATTTGTGGGTGGCGAACGAGGAGGAGACTGCCACGGAATGGCAGTTCTTGCTATGGCTGAAATCCCATGTATGATGACTGCGCAGTCATGAAGGGCATATTTTCAAAGAACGGGATTTCGCTGGATCGGTTGCAGTCCTTGCAGGAGGTGGTGCGGACGGGGAGCATCACCCGTGCGGCGAAAGGGGATGCCAACCGCCAGGGCCTGATGGGCCGGCAGATCGGGGAACTTGAAGCGGCCATGGATCTCGACTTGCTGGACCGGAGCGTCAAGCCCTTGTCCCGACCCAGGCGGCGATTCGCCTGGTGGAGTCTTGCGAGCGTTTTGTGGGGGAGGTGGAAGAGGTTGCGGCGGAGGCGCAGGGCCAGCGGCGCCCGATCCGGGTGGGTGCGGGCGAGTTGGTGATCCGGGAGGTTTTGGTGCGGTGGCTTGGCAGTCAGCGCAAGGAAGCGGCGGCGATTTCGTGGGTCATCCGCAACCTGACGTCGGGCCAGATTCAGCGGGAACTCGCGGCAGAACATCTCGATGTGGGACTGGCGTCGGGCTTGGCGGAGACTGACATGGTGAGAGTGAAAGAACTCGCCAGCTACGGGATGAAGCTGGTGCTGCCGGAAAAGGGAAAGCCGGACAAGAGCGGATGGCAGCGGCTCGCCGCAGCGCGAGTGGTGGTGCTGGAAGGTGACGGCGGATTCCGGCGGTTCCTGGCAGACTGCGAGCGGGAGCACGGGGTGAAGTTCAACATCGGTGCCGAATGCACCAGCTACCCGCAGGCGGTCGATTTGGCGGAGGCGGCGGGCTGGGCGGTGTTCGTGCCGGAGTTGTGGTGGCGGCGCTGCAAGGAATGGGCGGCCCGCACGCAGCCGCTGCCCGGGCTCGACGAATACCGGCACACCCTGCAGCTCGGATGGAACAAGCGGGTGTCCAAGCGCCGGCCCGAGGTGGAGCGGTTGGTCAGGGAACTTGGGAGGGAGAGGAAGTAGCGGGCAGAGATTTTGGGAGAACAGATGACTGCGACTGGAAGCACGCAGCTACGGCGACAAGTCGGCGTGCCCGGCGGACACGCCCCGGGGACTTTTCCTGACGCTGGAGGCGTGGCGGAGGACTTGGAGGTTTTTGCCGCGGACCTTGAGGTCGAGGAGGGGATCGGCGGGGGTAGCGTGCCTGGTCATGCCGTGGTGGGTGTGACTGCCGTGCAGGATGACTTCCATGACAGTGCCCTCCCCGGCATCGTGGCCATAAGGGGCCTTGCGCCAGGCGACGGGGTCGCCCGGTTCCCAGTCGGGCAGGACCATGGCGGCGAAGAGGATTTGGTCGGAGGCGGCGGCCTTGAGGTCGATGATTCTGGCAGGAGGAGGTGTGATTGCCCAACATTTCCCGCCCGCCCTCGGCGAGCTTGTAGAAGACGGCGACGACATCGAGGTATTGGCGGCGTCGGCGGAAGCGGCGAGCTTCTGCTTGCCGCCGCCCCGCTGGAGATTGGCCACGCTGACCCCGACGATGCTACCGATGATGCGATCCCGATAGGTGCCATACGCCTTGAGCAAATGACCGAGATTGGTTTGCTGGTGCAACAGGGAACGGTAAGAGTTGACGAGAACCTGCGGGTGGAAACCGAAATGACGCCCGTACATCTCTGGCCCGATGACGGCGGGAAAGGCAGTGGCAATGCGGAAACGGAAGTAGCCCTTGAAATCGTCCGGCTTGAGATCGGTGAAGACGGGGTCGTTGGCGGCGAGGAGGGAGAGTTCGGAGTCCTCGGTTAGGTGGAGCGGGCAGGCGGCGGAGGAGGATGGATCGGTTAGGGATGGCATAGTGGTAAAAAGCTGAAAATCTGAAAATCTGAAATGCTGAAATGAAGAGAAGGAGAAGAGTTGTCGGTTGTCCGTTGTCGGTGGTCGGTGGAGGAGAAGAGGGACTCGGCAGGGCGTGACCGCCGGACGCGCCCATTTGTCGCCAGCGGCGTGAGGTGAGCAGGAAATGGCGAGTGTGCAGAGGGCGGAAGGCGGAGGGATGAGGGATGAGGGATGAGGGATGAGGGATGAGGGATGAGGAAGGGGTTTCACCGTGGCGGGGGGCTGTCCAGTCGGAGTTCTGCAGGGGGAAACGATTGTGGATTGCGGATCGGGGATAGCGGATGGGAAGATTTCTTACCGCGGATTGCACGGATGGACACGGATGGGTGAAGAGGAAGAGAAGAGTCTGACAAGAGTTGTCCGTTGTCAGTGGAAGAGAAGATGTTTTACCGCGGATTTCGCGGATTCTACGGATGGGGGAGAGGAAGAGAAGAGTCTGACAAGAGTTGTCCGTTGTCAGTGGAAGAGAAGATGTTTTACCGCGGATTTCGCGGATTCTACGGATGGGGGAAGAGGAAGAGAAGAGTCTGGCAAGATCATGGAAGAGTGGATGGAGTCACGACATTCCTGTCGTGTCTTCGTGAAGGAATCGAAGAGTTGGGTAAAATCATGGTGAGGCAAAATGATGGGAAAGACCCAAGACTCGGAGACGCAAGAGAAGAGGGGGCGAACATTGAACGTCGAACATTGAACATTGAACGTCGAAGTGAAGAGGGGGAGGGGGAAGAGTTGTCGGTTGTCCGTTGTCGGTGGTCGGTGGAGGAGAAGAGGGACTCGGTAGGGCGGATCCGGCTCGGTCTGCCGACTTGTCGCCATAGGCGCGGAGAGCAGGAGTCGAGCCAGGAAAACCAGAGAGGAGTCTGTCATTGATATTCTTGTTCCCCAATGATTCTGTTGTTAATGATTCTGCTCCTGGCCACCCATCCGCGAGGCTCTATCGAATCCCGGACTCGTCGGGCGGGACGACGCCCGTGGTCGCATTCCGCCGCCGGGCGGTGACACGACGACTTGAAAGGCAGGCCAAGGCGAGGCCGGCGAGGAGACCGAACAGGTGGCCTTCCCATGATACTCCCCGCTGGTTGGGGAGCACGCCCCAGATGATGGAACCGTAGAACAGGCCGACCAAGAGGGCACGCAAGATGGAAGCCACGCTGCGCTCGATCACGCCCAGTGCCACCAGGTAGCCGAAATAGCCGAAGATCACGCCGCTGACCCCCACATGCACGGCCTGGCCACGGCCTAACAACCAAACGGCGAACCCGCCTAACACAATGATGCCCGCGCTGACCGCCCAGAAGGTGCGCTCGCCGCGGCCGATGACAAAGAGTCCGAGAATGGCAAAGGGCAGGCTGTTGGCGGCCAGATGGGACCATCCGGTGTGCAGGAACGGTGCCAGGGGAATGCCAAGGAGGCCGGACCACCGGCGCGAAACAATGCCGAATTGATCAAGCTCCAGCCAGCGGCCGCCAGCCCAGTCCAACAACTCGATCCCCCACATCACGGCGAGCAGGCTGCCGATGATGAGCAGGGAGCGTTTGGCGGTGGGCGGCATGGCGGGTCAAGAACTACGGCGTTCTGCGGGCGGCAGCAAGCACAGGCTGCGCCTCAATCTAACCGGAGCGCCGGAGGATTTCGACCTGCTGGGCCGCGTCTATGAATTTTTCCTCGGCGAGTTCTCCGCCATGCAGGGCAAGGCCGGCGGCGAGCAGTACACGCCCCGCTGCATGGTCACCGCGCTGGTCGAGTTCATCGAGCCATTCCGCGGGCGCGTCCATGACCCGTGCCACGGCACCGGCGGGTTCTATATCCAATCCGAACGCTTCGTGGCCAACCATGCCGGGCGCTTGGACGACATCGCCATCTACGGCCAGGAGCGCAACCCGGAGACCTATCGGCTAGCCCGGATGAACCTGGCCATGCGATGGAGCCAAGCTACTCGGGAGGTTAATCTCGAAGAACCGGCAGGAAATCCCGCTCGACAACCCCCGGGATTTTTGGCATATCCCGTCCCGAACCAATTCCGCTGTTAGCCCAACCATAACGACACTCGCCAATATGCCTCAGCGTAACATCTCTCCAGAGCGACAGGGCCTCTACTACTTCGGCATGCTCCTGACGGGTGTCGGACTCCTGCTGTTTTTATCCACATTCGTCAGCTTCATATCCAATTTCGGTGATTTCACAGATTTTAGGGGACGATCCCAGTCTGGCATGATGCGAGCCTTTGGCGGGATGATCTGCATGGGCATCGGACAGTTCATCATGCGTTTGGGTCGTTCCGGCGTGGCAGGTAGCGGACTGAAGCTCGATCCGCAGGAGGCTCGCCGGGATTTGGAGCCTTGGTCCCGCCTGTCGGGTGGCATGCTCAGGGATACCCTTGACGAGGCTGGCGTGGACTTGTCAGGCCAGTCGAAGGAGATGCCATTTGATGAGCAGTTGAGACGACTGGAGAGTCTGAAGCGAGACGGCTTGGTTTCAGAGGCAGAGTATGCCGAAGCCAAGAGGAAGATTCTGCAAAGCATCGCCCAATGATTGCAGAGTCACACGATCCAGCCACGGGCGCGCAAAGCACGGCTGGGCAACCGTTTTAGGGGGGCGCTACTTTTTCGATGATTTCCTCTAACTCCAACACCAACCCTGCGATCGACGCGCAGTACCGCCCCAGCGGTGCCAGCGCTTGAGTTGTTGTCGGATGACAACCCAGTGGAAGCAGAGGATTTTGCGTCAAGGTATCGTGGTAGGCCGTGGTGATGTTCGCATGCGCCGCCTCGTGGCGCTCGAGGAGTTGGGCGGCGGTGGCGCGAACGGACGGATCGACGGACGGATTCCAGGTGAATCCCGGCGCTCTCTTCCCGCCGGGCGCAAGTGGCGACACGGCATGAGTGGAACGCACCGGGCTCGCGGGTGTGCTGGCGGAGGTGGGAGTGCCCGGCCACAGGCACCAGACGAGTGTGTCGAGGGACAGGGCGAGACCGGAGATGCTGAGTGATATTTTCATGGCGGGAAATGAAGTGTGGAGAATGATTGGCAGAGGTGTAAGAGCAGCGGGATGAGAATTCTGTTGCAGGGTTTGGGGGCCGTCGTGGCCCCGCAAATCCGGGACGGCGGAGCGCCATGGCCAGCAGGGCGCGGATCCTGACAAGAGCATGGATCCAACGGCCCCCGTGAATTTCTACCCGTTCGGGGGGGTTGTGCGGAGGGACCCCTGCGGTATAATACGCCACCTCCGAGTGGTAATTGTGGGCGCAAACCCTGGTTTTCCAGTTTTCCCCGCAGACCCGCAACCCCAAGGATGAGTCCCCAAGAACAGCATAACTACAATCCATCAAATACCAATATATCAAGCCATGAAAACAAATAGATCTCGCAATGACTCACCCCGATCTGGATCGCCTGTAAGCCGGACGGCAGTGAGAATGCTACTGGCAATGCCGGTGATTTGCGCAGCGGTCTCATCCACCCAGGCTGGCGTGCTGGCCTATGAAAGCTTCGGCGATGGGGTGAACAACGCCACCGTGAATACTTATGCCGGGACCACTTCTGGAATGCAGACCGGGCTGAGCGGAACGTGGACTGGCTCGACCACTCCGCAGCTCTCCACCCCTCCGCTTACGGGCACCCAAGTCGGCGTTCAGAGTGGATACGCTCCGGATTCAAACGGCGGCGCACAGCACGCCGTCAAGCAGAGTGGCTGGTCGGTTTCCAGCCTTACCCGGCCCCTGAGCACGCCCGTGGATTTGAGCGTGGATGGCGTCTATTACATGAGCTTCTTCGCTGGCAGTAATAATTATGAGGACTTCGTTGCCCAAGTCGGCCTCAGCAACGCGACCAATGAGTTGATGGCCGGTCAAGCTTACAACGGCAACCGTGGGCTAGCCGCCTACTTCGGCACTATCGGGACATCTGTGACGACAGGGACCGCAGCTGGCAATAACCTCAATGCTTTCACCTGGGCGGATAAGAATGCTTTTTTCGTCATCAAAATCACCAAGACGAATTCCGGCACCACGAACAATGTTGCCGTCCAAATCGATGCCTACGACTTTGGTAACACCGTTGCCGTGAACATCACCGGTGGCCCGCAAAAAACCCGCACGGTCGCTTTGACCGGCGTCACCGGCGCGTTCTCCAACCTCAAATTCAAACTCGATGGCGGCGGCGGAGTCACCATCGACGAAATCCGCCTCGGCCAGAGCTTGGACGACGTGACCAAGGGCGGAGACTCGGATGGCGATGGAATTCCCGATCTCTGGGAAACCACCTATTTCGGCGACCTTTCGCACGACGGTACCGCAGACACCGATGGGGATGGGCTGACCGATCTTCAGGAGTTTACCGCCGGCACCAATCCGACTCTCGCCGATACCGATGGCGACGGCCTCAACGATGGCGCCGAAGTCACGGGATCCGGCAATCTCTTTGCTCCCGGAACTCCGACGAATCCTCTTTTGGCCGACTCCGATGGTGACAGGGTTTCGGATTTCGACGAAGTTCACGGCTCGCTCAACACCTCGTTCGGCAACGCCCCGACCAATCCCAATGCCGCGGACACCGATGGCGATGGGGCGAAGGACTACAAGGAACTCGTCTATCACTCGAACCCGAACGACTCAGGCAACCTGCCGACTCCCGCGCTGTTCTATCTGATCGACAACACCCTCCTGAACGGCAGCTTCGAAACGAAGAATGGTGGCACGGCAATCGGAACCACCAAGATTTCGAGTTGGGATGCGGTGGGCAATGACATCGACAACTGGACCCAACTGGCGGGTCCGGCCAACGACAGCGGCGTTGAAGGAAATGCATCGCACGGCACCAGGGCGGGGTATTTCCAGAGCGGAAATTCAGCTTACAACCTGACCACCAGCATTGCCGCCGCAGGGGGGGTGTATGCCTGCACCTGGAAACAACGGAACTCAGGCGGGAGCACGATCTCGGTCAAGCTGGGTTACTGGAGCGGGACTGCCTTCATCGAGATTCCCGCATCCTTGGCCACCACCAATACCACGAATGGCGTGGGCGATCTGGTTTACCAAATCCCCGTCGGCAGCCCGGCGATCGGATTCCCGATCGGCATCAGCATGGGGTCGCAGGGCGCTTGGATCGACGTCGATGAAGTCGCCTTGAACATCGCCGCCACCGGCGATGACGACGGCGACGGACTCCCCAACTTGTGGGAGACCGCCAATGGCCTCGACCCGAACTCCAATGTCGGAGCCGATGGTGCCACGGGCGATCCGGACAGCGACGACCTGACCAACCTTCAGGAATTCACGCTCGGCACGAAGCCGATGCTAGCCGATACCGACGGCGACGGCATCAATGATGGTGGCGAGGTCTCGGGATCCGGCAATCTCTACGCCCCCGGCACCCCCACCAACCCGCTCGTTGCGGATTCGGATGGTGACGGACTGCTCGACGGTGCGGAAGTCAACGGCACTCCCGCCACCGATCCGAATTTGGCGGACACCGACGCCGATGGGTGGAATGACAAGTTGGAATGGGTTTTTGGCAGCAATCCGACCGACAGCGCGAGCGTTCCCGTGCTCCATGAGCTGATCGGCTTGACCAAGCGCAACGGCGGCTTTGAGTTGCTCAACGGCGTGGTCAATCCAGCCAAGGCAAACACCTGGGATACCGACCCGGATGGCGATGTCGACAACTGGACGGTCTGGACCGAGCAATCCACCGCCGAGAATGACAGCGGCACCGAAGGCAACCCCAAGCACGGCTACCTCCAAAACGGCAACGCGGTGCGCAACATGACCACCTACACCGCCAAAGCGGGGGAGGCGATCCGCCTCACTTATGATCGGCTTTCCGGCGGCAATCTTACCGCCTATCTGATCATTGAGGTGTCCGATCTGGGTCTGGGATATCTCCAGATTCCGACGAGCACGGCTCAATTGACGGCCTCAACCGGAGCCAAGGAAATGATCTTCACGGTTCCCGCAGGCAACCTTGCGGTGGGCCGCAAGATCGGCGTCGCATTCAAGAGCACTGGCGGCTGGGAAAGCGTGGACAACGTCAGGCTGGCGGTCTTGGACGTTGACTCGGATGCCGACGGCCTCAGCGACTTCTGGGAAGACCGGTATTTCGGCAACAACGATGAAAATCCGACTGCTTCCGAACTCCTGGTGGCGACTGGCACTGATGACAACGACGGTGACACCTACCGCAACGCCGCCGAGCAGGCGGCGGGTTCGGACCCGACCAACCTCGCTTCGACACCGCTCGACACCGATGGCGACGGCCTCGCCGACGCATGGGAAATCGCCAACTTCGGGAGCCTTTCGAATCCGTTAGGCGCGCCCGGTGCGGACCCGGATGGCGACAGCGACACCAACCTGGTTGAGTTCAGCCACGACACCAATCCGAATAGCAAGCTCAGCTTCTACAGTTCCACTGCGGACACGGTTCCTGATTCGTGGAAGGTGAAGTTCGGCTTCGCCCTGGAAACCACCGGCGCCACCGACTCGGACGGCGATGGACTGGCCAACGTGAACGAGTTCCTGCTGAACACCAATCCGACCCTCATCGATACCGATGGAGACGGACGGAGCGACGGCGATGAAGTCAACGGGGGCAGCGGACCAGTCGCAATCATCACCAATCCGCTGGTCGCAGACACCGACGGTGACACCCTGAGTGATGGCCTTGAGGTCAACACCTATGGGACGAACCCGAATGTGAAGGATACCGACAGCGATGGATACAAGGACAACGTGGAAGTCACCGCCGGTTCCGATCCGCTGGTCGCGGCCAGTACTCCGGTCAGCATCACCGGTGCCACCGTGCTGATCGACACGCTTCACAACAACGGCAGCTTCGAGTTCCTTGCCGGAGTTGCCGGCAGCCCGGTGAAGGTCTACCACTGGGACACTGATCCCGGCGGCGATGTCGATAACTGGTCAGTTTGGAATGCAGCCGTTGGTGGTCCATCGACCGCAGAAGACAACAGCGGCACTCTCGTCAGCGGCGTTGCCACCGCAGGCACGCGAACCGGCTACCTCCAAGGGAACAACGCCGCCTACAACATGACCGCTCACCCGGTGGCCGTAGGGGACGTCTTCACCTTCACTTGGGACCATACCCTGCGCGATTCCTCCCACACCGTCTCGCTCGTCTATGACAATGGCGGCGTGATCACCTCGATCACCGCCTCGGCAGTCACCAGCACCACGGTCGGAAACGGCAAGGGAGGCTCCTACACGGTTCTTGCGGGCGACCCGGCGATCGGCAAGACCATCGGACTGGGTATCCTGAACAACAACTCCAACTTCCCGGAAGTGGACAACTTCGTCCTGAGCGTGGTTGCGGGCTCCCCCGGCAATGACAGCGACAGCGACGGCATGGATGACACTTGGGAAACCACCTACGGCCTGAATGTGGGCGTCAATGACTCCGCCGATGACCTCGACGGTGACGGCACCAGCAACCTGACGGAATACCGCCTGGGCCTGATCCCGAACAACGGAAGCTCCAGCTTCGCCGCCACCCGCAGCGCCGCAGGACTCCTGAGCTGGCCGAGCGTGGCAGGGGTGACGTTCAAGATCGAACGCAGCACCACCCTCGTGGGAGATTGGACTGTGCTTGAAGCCGCCTACCCAGGCACTGCGGGCACCGCCAGCTACACCGATGCCGCGCCCCCCGCCGACCAGGCGTTCTACCGGATCGGCTTGAACCCATGATCGGTGCGGCTCGGTCCCTCAGGTTGGGAAACGGATGAAACTATCATGGCGGCCCGGATGCGAGTCCGGGCCGCTTTTCCCGTGGGGTGACACAATGCCACTTCCGACCTTGACCGAAGTGCGATCCGCAAGCAACAATCCTCAAGCATCGATTCCCAGTCAAATAGCCGCTTCCATGGTCTCGCCGCCATCCTGTTAGGGATGGCGTTGGCGGGCTGCCCGCGTGCCGGCGAGGTGCCGGTTTACCTGAACCGCTTCTGGCAAACCAGCGAAGGCATGCCGAGCAACGCGGTCTCCGACGTCGCCAAAGACCGCGACGGTTTCCTGTGGATCGCCACCGGCGCGGGCGTCGCGAGATTCGACGGGTTGCGGTTCGACGTGTTCTACGCCAAGGACGGACTCCCCGACACCCGGATTTTCTGCCTCTATGTGGACCGCAAAAACCGCGTCTGGGTTGGCACCCGGCGCGGCGTCGCCTACCGGGAAAACGGCGTTTGGATTGTGCCCCCGGGATTTTCCAACGAGGCGGTTTACGCGCTGGGCGAAGGTGACGACGGCTCCATCTGGATCGGCTCCTACCAGGGATGCTGGCGCTGGACCGCTGATAGATCCGAGCGCATCGAGCTTGGCGGCACCATCGCCGACGTCCGTTCGTTTCTCAGCGCCGGTCCCGCAGGAATGTGGGTTCTAACATCCAGCCGCTTGTTGGTCTGGAAGGCGGACCACCCGCACGCGGTGGAAGAGTGCCCAGGGCCGTGGATCGGCAAGGACCTCCATGACCTCGCACGCGACCATGACGGGCGGATGATTCTTTGCGGCACCGGCATCTTGCTGCGTCAGCGGGAAAATGGTTGGGAAGATTTGGACCAATCGATTTCAGGCGGTGACCGGGATGCGAATCTCGCCTGTGCCGTCGCCCCGGACGACACGCTGTGGGTGGCCACCCGGAATCGAGGGCTGGTGTTCATCCGTGGTGAGGAAACCGGCATCATTGATGCAACCAAAAACCTCTCGCTCAATGACGTGCGCAGCGTGATGATCGATGACGATGGCATGATCATGGCCGGCACCAATGGCGGCGGCATCAATATCCTGCGCCGCCGATTCTTCGACACCTACTCGACCGATGAGGGACTCGGCAGCACCATTACCTCCGCGTTGGTCATCAACCGGGACGGGGCGTTGCTGGCCGGAACCGATGGCAGCGGCATCTTCATCAAGCGGGATGGCAGGTTCATGCCTCACTTCCGGAATACGGGCCTGCCCGCAAACGGCCTGATCTGGTCGCTGTGCGCTCGATCCGATAACAGCGTTTGGATCGGCACCTACGGCGATGGCATGTTCCGCGTCCACAACAATCTGGCCGAACGGATCGTGTTGCCCGCGAATATATCCAATCATTCGATTTCCGCCCTCAATGAAACCCGTGACGGGGGAATCCTCATCGGCACCCACAGCGCGGGTGTTAGAAAATGGAAGGACGGGCAAGTCGATCCTTCCTTCGTCCCGCTCACCCCCGGCGATCAATGCGTGGTCTATGACATGCTCGAAGACCGCCAGGACCGGATCTGGATCGCCACTGGCAACTCCGGCCTCTGGATGTTGGAAAACGGCGTGTGGCAGGAAATGACCCGCACGCTCGGCATGCCCGGGCTGCTGGCCACGGTCCTCCACGAATCTCCTAACGGCGACTTGTGGATCGGCTCGCTCGGCCAAGGCCTGGCACGCTGCCGCGACAACCACTTGGCCACCTGGAGCCTGCGCGATGGCATTGTCAGCGACACCATTTGCCAGATCCTCGAAGACGACACCGGCCATCTCTGGCTGGGGTCCGACCGCGGCCTGCAACGTGTGTCCGCCGCCACGCTCGAGGCCTATCACCCCGGCGGCAACCGCCTGCCGGTGGAGAGCATGCGGTTCAGCCGTGAGGACGGGCTGCCCACCCCGCAATTCAGTGCCGAACACGGCAATCTCGCCGTCCGAGCCAAGGATGGATCGCTGTGGTTTTCGCTAGCCTCGGGAGTGATCCGGGTGGATCCGCGGAGGTTCTCGAAATCCACCGCCCTGCCCTTCACGCGCATCGAGAGCGCCGTGGCTGACCAAGGCCAAATCTGGACCTTCGATGGCCCGCAAGCACGCGACCCCATCGTTCTGCATCCAGGTGCCGGCACCCTGCAAATCCGCTTCACCTCACCCAATTTCATCGCCCCGGAACGCGGCCGGTTCCAATACCGCATGACCGGCGTGGAAAACGAATGGCAGGAAGTGGCGGGCGCGCGGGTCGCCAGTTATGCCTCGCTGCCGCCAGGCACCTATCAGTTCGAGGTGATGGGCGCCACCGTCGACGGCACGTGGAACCCCCAACCCACACGGGTCAACGTGGTGGTTGAGCCCTATCTCTGGCAAACCCGAGGTTTCCGGGTGCTGCTGTCGTTGGCGGCTCTAAC
This sequence comes from Verrucomicrobiota bacterium, assembly GCA_026397725.1. Classification (GTDB taxonomy): domain Bacteria; phylum Verrucomicrobiota; class Verrucomicrobiia; order Verrucomicrobiales; family Akkermansiaceae; genus Luteolibacter. Next base: position 45,682 of record JAPLUI010000392.1, read on the forward strand.
CACCGTGGGCTTGTTGATCTGGACCTGGTCGTTGCGCCGCATCCGCCGCCGGATGACCCTCATCATGCAGGAACACCGGATCGAAAAAGAACGCACCCGCATCGCCCGCGACCTCCATGATGACCTCGGGGCGAGCCTGACGGAAATCAATTTCCTCGGCACGCTCACCGCCAACGCCGTGACCGACCGCGCCGTGCGCTCGCGCATCGAGGGCATGGTGGAGCGTGCCCAACGCATGACCAAATCGCTCGACGAAATCGTTTGGACCGTCAATCCGGCCAACGACACGCTGTCGTCCACGGCCAATTACCTGTGCTCCCGGGCCCAGGAAAGCCTGGTCACCGCCGGCATCCGTTGCCGCTTGGAAGTCGCGGATGATTTGCCGCTTACCCCGCTGGATTCGGAACTCCGCCACCATCTGTTGATGGCGGTCAATGAGGCGGTCCACAATGTGCTGAAACATTCCGGGGCCACCGTATGCACCATGACGATCCGGATTGAGCGCGGCGGGTTGTTCCTTTCCATCGCCGACGACGGCACCGGCTTCGTCCCCGTGAGCAAGCCCGACACCCGCAACGGCCTGCTCAACCTGCAGCGCCGCATGGAGGCGTCCGGCGGCTCGGTGGATATCGCCAGCACCCCGCAAGGCACCACCGTCACCCTCCGCATCCCCCTGCCATGAAAACCCAACCCGCCGATGATTCTACCCATACGGGGGGGTAGCTATTTTCCTGAATCGTGTCACTCTCACTCCAGCCAGCATGCAATCAACCGTAGTCATCGTCGAGGATAACAACGTGGTCCGCGGGTGCTTGGAGGAATTGGTGAACTCCATCCCCAAATGCACCTGCCTCGCCACGTTCTCCTGCGCCGAGGATGCCATCCGGGTGGTGCCCAAGCTCGCCCCCGATCTGGTCATGATGGATATCCAACTGCCCAACCTCTCGGGCATCGAATGCGCGGCCAAACTCAAGGAATGCCTGCCCGCACTCGCGATCCTGATGCTCACGGTCTATGAGGACGAGGAGAAAATCTTCGAGGCCTTCAAGGCGGGCGCCAGTGGCTACATCCTCAAACGCAGCAGTCCCCACGAGGTGGTCCGGGCCATCGAGGACATGCTCGCCGGAGGCATCCCGATGACCAGCACCATCGCCCGCAAGGTCGTCCAGTCATTCCGCCAGACCGCCGCCAGGAAGGACGGGGGCCCGGCGTTGTCCCGCAGGGAAAACGAGGTCCTGCAAAGCCTCTCCAAGGGTTCGTCTAACAAGGAAATCGCCGAGGCCCTGGGCGTCACTGTCGAAACCGTGCGCTGGCACCTCAAACAGATCTATGAAAAACTGCACGTCAGCGGGCGCACCCAGGCCGCCCTCAAGTTCATGAGCATGCAGGACCCCAAGCACTGATTGCTTTCCGCCACAATGACCCCTGCCATCCTCCGCTCCCTGCTGCTCGCCCTCGTGACGCTCGCCGCGTGCTCCGCCAGGACCTATCACATCGACGCCGCCGCCGCCAACGATCTGCTGGACGGCCTGACCCCGGCCACCGCCTGGAAATCGTTGGATAAGTTCAACGCCACGGTCTTCAAGCCGGACGACCGCATCCTGTTCAAGTCCGGACAACATTGGGCCGGCCAACTGCGGCCGTTGGGATCCGGTTCCTCTTCAGCCAACCCATTCCTGCCTATCAGAATCGGCCGTTATGGCGTGGGTGACCTCCCGCAGATCGATGGCGCAGGCCGCTCCACCGCGACCCTCCTGATCCGCGATGTCGAGTATTGGGAGGTCTGCGATCTCGCCATCACCAACCTGGGCGCGACCACCGCGCCGGATCGCACCGGAGTCCGCATCCAGGCGGATTCACTCACGGTGATGCGCGGCATCACCCTGCGCGGCCTCCATGTCCACGACGTCAACGGCGACCTCCGCAAAAGCCATGAAGGCCACGGCATCCTCTTCGAAGCCAGCCCCCAAACCGATTCCTCCTTCGACGGCATCCTGATCGAAAACTGCAAGCTGGAGCGCACCGACCGCAACGGCATCTGCCAGCGCGCTCCCGGCAAATCCCGCAGCAAGAACGTGATCATCCGTTCCAACATCCTCAGCGACATCGGCGGCGACGGCATCAAATTGTGGGGAACCAACGGCGGCCTCATCGAACGCAACATCGTCCGCAACAGCCGCGCCCGTTGCACCGACAATGCCGCGGGCATCTGGCCCTTCGCCTGCGACGACACGATCATCCAATACAACGAAGTCATCGGCACCAAAGGCACCAAGGACGGCCAGGCCTTCGATTCCGACTATCTCTGCAAACGCACGATCATCCAGTACAATTACAGTTATCAGAACGAGGGCGGTTTCATGCTGGTCTGTTCTCCCGGAAATTCATATAACATCGACACCCTCGTCCGCCACAATGTCAGCGTGCACGACGGCATCAACAGCGCCAGGGTAATCCAGATCGGCGGCAATCCGACCAACACCCGATTCATCGATAACACAATCGTGCTCGGACCCAACCAGAACCTGCCGCTTGTCTCATTCAACGAATGGGAGGGCGGCAATGCCAAGGACACCAGCTTCATTCACAACAACCTCATCGTCTCGGACGGCGGCAAGGCCACCTACGCCTTCGGGAAAAGCACCGGCACCCGCTTTTCCAATAACATGTTCGTCGGTCGTCACGACGGTCTGCCCGAAGGCGTCCGCACCGCTTTCCAAGCGGACCGCCCCGAACGCCTCGCTGCGGGCGAGTGAGGATGGTGGGTATCTACCGCGAGTCTCCCGACTCGCCTTTAGGATTGCGGCGAGCCATCGCCGCTTTGACAGGCTACGGCAACCCGCTACCATGAGTGCCACGACTTCCCTTGGTGTTGTTCCATCCTCTGCGGTGCGAAATCCTCTCCAACGGTCACCTCGCAAACAACCCATCCGCAGGTTCCGATGGCCCCACCCGATCGGGTGGAAATCAGGGCGGTTTGCAACATCGCTCCCATCCCGACCGTTTCATAGTACATTCCCGCACACATGACGCAAGCACCCGCACCCAAACCGTCGGCAGCCACCCCTGCCGGTGACCCGTCCTATGTCATCGAACCCTCGGTCGTGGAACATTGCCGCGAAATCTACGCGGCGGTGCAGCACGAGCTGGCCAAAGTGATCGTCGGCCAAAACGCAGTAATCGAACAGATCCTGATCTCCATTCTGACCCGGAGTCATGCCTTGCTGGTCGGGGTGCCGGGGTTGGCAAAAACCCTGATCATCTCCACCCTGGCGGAAACCTTGCATCTGACCTTCCGCCGCATCCAGTTCACGCCTGACCTGATGCCCAGCGACATCACCGGCACCGAGGTGATCCACCAGGATCCCGTGAGCGGCACCAAGGAATTCAAATTCCACCCCGGCCCGATCTTTTCCAACATCGTGCTGGCCGACGAGATCAACCGCACCCCGCCCAAGACCCAAGCCGCCATGCTCGAAGCCATGCAGGAGCGCCGGGTCACGGTGGGTGGCGTGACGCGCGAGTTGCCAGCGCCGTTTTTTGTGTTGGCGACCCAGAACCCGCTGGAGCAGGAAGGCACCTATCCGCTGCCGGAAGCCCAGCTCGACCGCTTCATGTTCCTGATCCACGTCGGCTATCCCAGCGAGGCGGAGGAACTCCAGGTCATGAAACGCGGCACCGGCCAAGTCGGCGAGAATCCCGCAGCGGTGCTCGATGCGGAGATGATCCGGAAGATGCAGGAAACCGTCACAGGCCTGCCGGTGGCGGATCACATATTCCGCTATGCGCTGGAGATCGTGCGCGGCACCCGGCCGAAGGAACCGGGTGCCTTGGATTATTGCGTGCGATATCTCAACTTCGGCGCCGGCCCGCGCGCCAGCCTCAATCTGATCATGGCGGCGAAGGCCCACGCGATGATTCACGGCCAGTTATATGTCGGCTGCGAAAATATCGTGGCCGTGGCGCCCGCCATCATGCGGCACCGCATCGCGGTGAACTTCAGCGCACAGAGCGAAGGGATCACTCCCGACGACGTGATCGCCCACGTGCTGGCAAAGACCCCGCAATATGAACCCTGAACTGTTGGATCCGGATGCCGTTTCCCGCGGCGATGCGCTCGGGATCATGGCCCGTAAAATCGTCGAGGGCTATCGCGTGGGCGACCATCGCTCGCCCTATCACGGGTTTGCCATCGAGTTCGCCCACCACCGCGAATACTCGCCCGGCGATGATATCCGCCACCTCGACTGGAAGGTTTTCGGCCGCTCCGAAAAATACTATATCCGCCAGTATGAACAGGATACCAATTTCGTAACCCACCTGGTCGTGGATGGCAGCGCCTCCATGAATTATGGTTCGGGAAAACTGACGAAACTCCACTATGCGAAGATCCTGGCGGCCTGTTTCGCCCATGTGATATTGCTCCAGCGGGATGCGGTGGCCCTCGCGCTGGTGGGCGAAGAGATCCAGGAATACCTGCCACGGACCGACAATCTCCAGCGCATCCAACACCTCATGGAGCGCCTGTCTGTCTTCCAGGGCAAAGGCGGAACTCGTCTCGGCACCGCCCTCCAACAGGTCTCCCGCGAAGCCCGCAGACGCGGCATCATCATCATCATCAGCGACCTCTTCGACGATGAACATGGCCTGGCCAGCGGCCTTGAGCGGTTCGCCTTCAGCGGCAATGAGGTGATCGTGTTCCATACACTCGACTCCCACGAGTTGACGTTCCCCTTCGACGGCACCTGGGAATTCCGCAATCTGGAAGGCCCCGACCGCGTGAAAATCTCGCCGGATGATTTCCGCAAATCCTACCTCCGGAACTTCGAGGCATTCCAGTCTCGGGTCCGCCGGATGTGCGAGAAATTCCAGGCCCACTATGTGCTGGCCGACACCAGCAAGAGCCTGGCCGAAACCTTCAGTGGATATCTGGCGTTCCGCCAACGGGCAAACCATCAACCATGAGGCGGAGCATGGAAGAGATTGTGGATCGCGGCTTGTGGATTGTGGATGAAGAGGAGCCTTGCGCGGTCCCTCATCTCCGATCCTCGATCCTCGATCTCCGATCTCCGATCTCCGATCTCCGATCTCCGATCTCCGATCTCCGATCTCCGATCTCCGATCTCTTGGCTGGCTGCTAGGAATTTGCTTTTTGGGTGAGGGCCGTTGAAAACGGCCGGTGGCCGGGCCGGAGGGCGGGAAAATGGGGGTTGGCTACGGCGCGGTGGCGTATGACGATAAGTGTGAATGTCGGTGTGAGCCGCAGTGACCTGATGCTCGGCGTTCATCCGCGTCCATCTGCGGTTCAATAAAGCTCTTGGAAAATCCGGGTCGGAGCCCAGTTTCATCGGTTCACCGCTCAATCCCATCCTGCTGCGCCCCCCGCAGGTTGTCGTGCCAGAAATTTCCGCGCAGCGGCGCACCCCGGCCTTCGATGCCCAGTACATTCGCCGGGTCCACGTCGAGTTCCGGCCAGACCAGTTCGCCGTTCAGTTGCGCCTCCTCGCGATGGTAGGCACCCAGGCGCAGCGAGTTTGAATCGAGCCACAGGACCATCGCTCGGCGGTCGGACTCGCTCACGGCCTCGCGGTGGCTCCGATCAAGGAGTGCTTTGCCGATCCGCGAGTTGCGTGCGCCGAAGCGCCCCGGAATCGTCCGCGAGCCGCCGTGGACGCCGCTGTAATCAGTAATCATGTTCTGCCACATCGCGCCCGAGAACCAAAAGGTATATCCTTCCTTCAGCGCCGCATAACTCAGGTCCTGCGGGCCCTTGTGCTTTTCAACGTGACACGGCAGACAGCGGTTTTCCATGATTGGCTTGATCTGGCGGTAATAACTGATCGGCTCGACGGCTGCCAGTTCGGGTTGCAGCGGCGAAGGCGCGCGTTGCAAGGCCAGCGGAGGCCCTTGCGACCCATTCATGGCGGGGGCCTTCTGAGTGGGTTCGTGGCAACCCTGGCATCTCAGTTGCTCGCCGGGGTGGACGAATGCCACCGAGCGCATGGACTGGACGGCCGTATGGTTCTCGTCGAGCACCTGGAAGATGAGTTCCTTGGCCACGGGAGCTTCGAAGTAGGCGCTGCCATCATCCTCCACCGGCACAATCCCGAGCGGGATGCGCGGCGTGTTCTCGCGTTCGTAACCGATCATTGGAACGCCCATCGCGTGATTCTCCTTGAGGATATTCTGCGTCACGCGCAGCCATTTGATTTTGGTTCCCGCGGGAAACGGCAGGTCGGAATCGTAAACATTCATGACCGCAATGGTCGCCGGTTGCGGCGGATCGAGGTTGGCGCGATTCGCCTGCGGATCGTCAGTCGGCGGCACCGTCCGCGGACGGATCGGGATCGGATCGATGAGCCGCAAGCGCTCATCCTGGGCGCAAGGCAGCAGCGCCAATTCACACAGGATCTCCCGGTTGCCGAAGCGATCCAGCAGACAAAGGTTTTCCCACACGTTGCAGAGATAAAAATCCTCGCTGAGCGGCCATGGCGTGCCGTATTTGTAGTGCCGTCGGCCGGGCGATTCGCTTTCCGGAAACGGCTCATCCGGCGTGACGCGTTTGAGCTGCGACAGGTGGCCGTCATCGGGCACACGCAGGTCGAGCATGCAGAGCGAGCCGAAAACTTCGCCGTGGTGGGGTGCGGCGGTTAGGATGTGGAGCGCCGAGTTTGGCACAGCGCGGATGCCCATCTCGACCAGCGGCGCGCCGATGCGGCTGTCGATCTCGCGGCCGTCCTGGATTTTCCATGGCGTGTGATCGGGGAACGTATGATAGGGTAGCGGATAGTTGCCGTGCGGCGCGCGCGGATCGCTGCCATCCTGCCGGCAGAACCAGATCCGCGTGCCAAGGCAATTCTCGCGGTCGGTGTAATCCCAGCGGGTGAAGATGATCCGGCCGTCGATGCCGACCGTCGGGTTCCACTCGCTGGTTTCGAAGTAGCTGAGCGGGACGATGTTGGAGCCGTCAGCTTGCATCGAGAACATCGTGTAGTTGCGGACTTTCAGTTTCTCATCGAAGCAGCGGATGAACCCGCCGCGGCGTTCGGAGACAAAGGCGAGGCGGCCGTTGGGCAGCCAGCACGGATCGAAGTCATTGAAGCCGCCATCGGTCAACTGCCGCAACTCCGAGCCATCCGTGTTCGCCCGAAAAACGTGGAAGGTCGATTCCGTGTCGAAGCTCCACCGGTGTTCGCGGTTGCCGGTCCAGGCGAAGGCGATCGTGCGTCCATCGAAGGAGAGATCGGGGGTTGCAAACGCTCCATGATCCAGTCGCGTGCCCTGCAAACGGCCGCTTTGCACCACGGCGTTGTCAACCACGCTGACCACCTGCGGGTTTCCTTTGAAATCCCTAACTCGATAGAGCCCGCCGCCCGGCAAGGCGTTGCAACCGAAGTACTGCGTCGCGAAGTGGCCGCCCTGCGAGTCGGCCGTGGCGGGGTTGGAACGCACCGAACCGGCGAAGGTGCCGCGTGCCACGCAGAGGATTTCGTCGAAGTCCAAGAGCGGATTGGCAAACGCGATCTGCCGCCGCAGCGCACACGCCGCAAGGTAGCGGGCGCGGTAGGCCTCCGAATCGCGGGCGAGACTGGCTTGCGCGACATCTTGCCGCAATTGCTCCAAGTCAGCGACCAACGGGCGGAGTTTGGCGCCGGTACCCGGCGGCGCTACCAGATGGGCTGCCAAGGCCTGCGTCCGGCGCAGAACAGTCTCTAACGGACCTTCATGCGGCCAAACCAACGCGTGCTGGTCAAAAACCTGCTGTTCCAGTTCGGCGCGACCGGGGAGCCTTGCGGCACGGTGCTGCGGGTAGTCCAGATTGCCGTGCGCCGCGTAGTCGTGAAGCCAGCCGCGCAAGATGCCGTCGCGCAGGTCGGCCACCGCCACGCTGCTTAGACCGGCATGGCGGATAAAGGTTTGCAAAAGCTCACGAGCCGGCGCGGGATCATCGTCCGGCGGCATGGGTTGGAAGGCCGTCGGCATCTGCGGAATGCCAGAAGCCGCCCGGGCCACCAGTTTGCCGGGTGCGCCGCCCGGCACGAGGTTGGCAATCTGCCCGGCAACCGCTTGGTCGAACGACCAGAGTCCGATGGTTGCGGCATCCGCCGCGAAGGGCTTGTCCGGCACTCCCGATATGGAGCGGAGCCCCCGCGAGAGTCGAGCCTCGTCGATCCGGCCGTTGCAGAAGAGCGTGCGTTCGACCAGCGCCCCGATGGCGAACTCCGTGGCAGTGGGATTTCCGGGCTCTGGCGAGAGCGCTTGGGTGGTCCGTTCGGTGCCGTCAATGAAAAGCCCCACGCGGTCCGTGGCGAGTTCCATTCCGACGTAATGCCAGCGCCCGTCGGCGACATTGACCGTCGTGCGCGCATGGTCGGGAGTGCGGCCCGGCAGATAGGCACAGAGGAATCCGTCGCCGGGTGTGGTGAAGAGTTCCCAGTGATGGGGCGACGATTTCGGATTGCAAGCGGCGAGGATCTGGAATCCGCTGCGCTCGTCCAGCTTGACCCAACACTCGCAGGTGAGCGGACCCTGCGCGAAGGCCGGCGTGGCGGCAATGCTGACCAGGGCTTGGTTTGCATCCAGCGCCAAACCAAAGACGCCTTCGCCAAAGTCTCCGGCCGACGCGCCAGCCGCCAGCAGGAACCCGCAGGCAGCCAACCGCTTCGTTCCAAGCCTTGCGGGCCAGCCCAGCGTTTCGGGATTTTTCATCGAGGTTGGATTGCTGAATGTCAGTCGGGGCTCTCCCGCCGCCGGTTTGCGAATCCGGCCATCAGGGCAGGTGGTGAGCTTCTTGCTGCTCGGTGAGCCACGCGCGGACAGCTAGGAATTTGCTTTTCGGGTGAGGGCCGTTGAAAACGGCCGGTGGCCGGACCGGAGGGCGGGAACAAGAAGTAGCGGGGGAAAAGGGGACTGAAACGGCGCAAAAACCCCAGCCCCGGCGCCGTCCAAGGCGTTGGTCCGGCGGGATTATGCAGGGAAACGGGGGATTTCGTCAGAATCATGGGTACCTTCCTCAAACGCGAAAATAGCGATCCGCCCCGCCTTGCCAAGGATTTCTTGGAAGATCTTCGGGCGGCGGATTCGTGTGGTGTGAGTGTCTTCGAGTTCAGGGGTATTCCAGTCCGAGGATGCGTCCGTCGCCGTGCGGGATTTCCGCGGCTTGCCAAGTCGGGCGTTGGTCGGGCCAGTTGGTACCGGGATCATCATCGTCCGACTCTCGTTGGCGAGACGCCAACGCTCCGTGAGGGCTTTGGTCGAACCGCTCGGGGTCAGACTGTGATGCTTGCCGGGGATGGTGGTACCAATTCAGATCCGGTTCGTCGTCGGGAATCCATTCCTGGATCGCCTGCCAGGGCGGCTCTATGGGCTCGAAGGTTTCGATGTCGAAGGGCGGTCTGGGAGGCGGCGGGATGTCGATGACTCCCTCCCAGAGTCCGTAGAGACGGAGGATGCGGCGCTTCCCGAGATAGACCGGAAGCCGACTGTTTGGCAGCCCCCCCCGAACGGGTGGAAATCCGTCCGCTTCGCAACATCGCTCCCATCCCGGCCGTTTCATGATACATTCCCGCACACATGACGCAAACCACCGCACCGAACCCTTCGGCAGCCGCCCCTGCCGGTGGCCCGTCCCATGCCATCGAACCCTCGATCATGGAACATTGCCGTGAAATCCACGCGGCGGTGCAGCACGCACTGGCCAAAGTGATCGTGGGCCAGAACGGGGTGATCGAACAGATCCTGATCTCGATTCTGACCCGAATTCATGCCCTGCTGGCCGACCCCAGCAAGAGCCTGGCCGAAACCTTCAGTGGATCTCTGGCGTTCCGCCAACGGGCAAATCATCAACCATGAGCTTTCTATCACCCTGGGTGCTCTGCGGCTTGGCGGCCATCGCCGCTCCCATCATCATCCACCTGCTCAACAAGTTCCGGGTCAGAACCACGGACTGGGGTGCCATGCGCTTCCTGCTGGACACCGTCCGGAAAGACCGTCGGCGGGTGAGCATGGATGATCTGATCCTGCTGATCCTGCGTTGCCTGTTGGTTGCGCTGGCGGTTTTGGCGTTCGCCCGGCCGGTGTTGAAAGGGCTCGGCCTGGGCGGTGGCGGACCGGTGGCTGCGGTCGTTGTGTTAGACAACTCCGCGAGCATGGCGCAAACCGTCAGCTCGGCCAGTCGCTTCGATCTGGCGAAAACGGCCATCCGCGCGTGGTTGGACCAACAGGACACGCAATCCACGGTCGCGCTTTATTTGGCAGCCACGCGGACCACACCGCTGATCGGCAAGCCGGCCAACGATTTCGCATTGTTCCGCAAGTCGCTCGATGAGTCCGCAGTGAGCGACTTCGGCAGCGATTTCACCCAGTCCCTCCGTCTCGCCGTGGAGTCCCTGCAAACCGTGACCGGCCGGCCGAAGGAAATCCGCATCTATTCCGACGGCCAGGCCACCGCCTTCCTCCACCGCGAGGAGTTAGGCCTGCTCGCCCGCGAACATCCGGACATCGTCATCCGCCCCCTCACCATCGGTGAGGGGGCGGCCGATAACCTCGGCCTCGTCACGCTAAGCCAGGATGGTGGAGTCACGGCGACCGGCCAGGCGGTCCGCTTCCACGCCGAGGTCATGAACTCCGGCACCGCCAGCGCCAATAACATCAAGGTGGATTTCATCATGGACGAGCGCCTCCCTGCAGGTGCCGCCACCATTTCCGCCATCGCCCCGGGCGAAACCCAAAGCGTGAACGTGATGGTCACTTTCCCGTCCGCCGGCCCACACCGCATCACGGCTACCCTCCCGGTGGATGCCTTCGCCACCGACAATCAGCGCACCGCCGCCGTGGACGTGACCAGCCGCCTGGATGTCGTCATTGCCGAGGCGGACCTCACCGGGTCCCAAGGTGGGTTCTTCATCTCCCGCGCGCTCGTGCCGGTGCCGCACGAGCAAACCGCCAACTATTTCCTCGCCCCCCGTGTTGTTAGAAATGCCGGCTTGTCAAAAGCGCTGGCGCAGGGCGGCACGGACCGCCCGGAGGTGACCTTCCTCTGCGACCCCGCCCGCCTCACCGCGGACATCGCCGACGCGCTGGAGAGTTATGTGAAATCCGGTGGCAACCTGGTGGTCTTCCCTGGATCCGGCAGCGGGCTCGGCGGCAAGGATACGCCGGACGCCCTCGTCCGCCTGCTTCCCGGCACGCTGGCTGCTCCGGTCGAAATCACGGCCAGCGCCCCTCCGCAATCCTGGCAGGCGGATGGTTTCACCCATGCGATCACCCGCTTCTGGAACGATTCCGCCAACGGCGGCCTGGGCTTGGTGAAGTTCACCCGCTATTGCCCGCTCACCCTGCGAACCACCGGCTCGCCTAACATCATCACCGCCTTCACCGACGGCCAACCTGCGGTTGCCGAGTGGTCCTATGGCCGCGGCACGGTGGTGTTGTTCGGTTCCAACCTCACCCGCGAGTGGACGAATTTCCCGCTCCATCCATCCTTCGTTCCTTTCCTGCAACGCCTCGTGGGGTTCTGCCACGACAAGCACGCAACAAAACTCAACTATCAGCCCGGCGAGCCGTTTCGCATGTCGGTCGACGAGTCGCTGGCAGGCCAGGACTTCACCATCCGGCGGCCGGGCGCCCAGACCGCCCGCACCGCCGGTCAGGTGGTCGCCGGCGAAACCGGCACCCACCTCCGCTATGCCGCCACCGAGCACCTCGGCGCCTATCAACTCAGCGTCGGCGACGAGCCGATCGCCTCCTTCGCCGTGCAACTGGATCCCGCCGAGTCCGACCTCCGGCCGGTGGATCCCGCCGTCCTCATGGAGTTGAGTGATGTGCCGCGCGTGGCATCAGGCCACGATGCGCGCATGGTCGTCCTGAAAGATTACTGGCCCGCTCTCATCTGGTGCGTGGTCGCCTTGTTCGTGGCCGAAGCCGCCATGGCCCACCGCATGAGTCACCTCCGTTAGAATGAAGTTTCTCACCCAATTTCCCCTGAACTTCCTCGCCGACACCGCCGGTGTCGAGCGGACATGGAAGCTCGACCACGAAGGACTGCAACCTGCCTGGTCGTTCCTGATTTTCCTGGTCCTCGCCGCGCTCACCATCGCGGCCTATCTCCGCTGCACGCCCGCTGTCCGCCCTGTCAGAAAAACCGCCATGGCGGCGCTACGCCTCGCTTCCGCCGCGCTGCTGGCGGCCCTGCTCACCAAGCCCGTCATCCGTCTCACCGAATACAATCCGGTCAAACAACCGCTGGCCGTTGTCGTGGACGCCTCCCGCAGCATGGCTCTAACTGACCGTCGCGATGCGCCGCGCGATCAGCACCGCGCCGCCATTGCCGCCGGCCTCGTGGATCCCGCAAGCGATCTCGCCAAGCCCTTGGCGGCGGACCTTGCCGGACAAGTGGCCAAGCTCTCACGCCACGACCTCGTGGCACGCCTCGGCGAAAACCGGAAACTGGACTTGTGGTCGCGCCTTGCCACCCGGTCCGAACTCCGTTTCTATGAATTCGGTGGTTCCGCCACCCCGCTTGGCGCACCAGAAGCGTTAGAGAACAGGCAGGCAAGGAACCAAGCGCCGACAGTTATATTTCCAAAAATCGGTGCCACCGCATCCGTCACCGCCATTGGCGAGGCGCTCCGTCAGGTGATTCAGGAACCGCGCAGCCAAGCACTCGGCGGCGTGATCCTCGTCACAGACGGTGGCAACAACCACGGCGCCTCGCCCATGGAAGCCGCGCAGATCGCCCGCGAGCAAAACGTGCCTTTGTTCATCTATGGAGTCGGTGTCACCTCGCCACCGGACATCGAAGTGTCGGAGGTCACCGCCCAGAGCCTCGCCTTTGTCGGCGAGCGTCTCGAAGTCCACGCCAAAATCGCTTCCCGCAGCCTTGATGAAAACCCGTCTGTCGCCACCCTCAAGGCCGATGGCGAAACCGTCAATCAAGTGGATCTGACCATCGGCGGCGACCACATCCAGGATGTCGTGTGCCAGTTCGTGCCGAAGAAAACCGGCGATGTGAAACTGGAAGTCTCCGTGCCGCTTCGCGACGAGGAGGTCGGCAGGGATAACAACACCGCCGCCACCACGGCACGCATCACCGATAAGAAATTCCATGTTCTGTTAGTCGAGCAGGCACCGCGCTGGGATTTCCGTTTCCTGCTGGATTACCTGCAGCGTGATCCGCGGCTGGTCGTCAAGAGCGTGATGATCGATGGCGAACCCGGCCTCGCGAAGCGCCCGGACTCGCCCTTCCTGCCCTCGCTGCCCGCCACCCGGGAATCGCTCTTCGCTTCCCAAGTGCTGATCCTTGGCGATGTGAATCCCACCGACCTCGGCCATGAGCGCATGGCAATGATCGTCGATTGGGTCGAAGCCGGCGGCGGCATCATCTTCCTGGCGGGTTCCAATTTCAACCCGGCCTCCTACCTCGGCACCCCGTTGGAAGCCTTGCTGCCGATCATTCCGGACATCCGCCGCCCCCACGCGCTCCGCTCGCAACGCGAAGCCACCCCATTCCCGTTGGAACTCACCCCGGCGGGGCGGCGGTCCCCATATCTCCAAATGGACCCGGATCCTGCCGCCAACCAGCGGATTTGGGACGGCTTTCCGGGAGTCCGCTGGGCCGCGCCCGTGGCCCGGGTGAAGCCAGGCGCCGAAGTTTTGTTAGCGGATCCGCGACCCACCAGGGCGGGGCGCTACGGCAAGCTGCCGGTGTTGGCCATGCAGGGCTACGGCTCGGGCAAATGTGTCTATTTCGGCACCGATGAAACCTACCGCTGGCGCAGCCGGACCGGCGGGAAATACTACTCGATCCTGTGGGGCCAGATCATGCAGACACTCGCCCTGCGGCTGTTAGACAGCGCTTCGCCGCTCACCCAGTTGCGCACCGACCGCAAGCAATACGATGTCGGCGAGCGGGTGGTGATCGCCGGCAACGCCTACACCGGCAACTACGAACCACTCATCTTGCCCTCGCTGGAAGGCGTGCTGGCCTTGACCAAACCCGGTGCCGAAACCCCGGTGTCCACCCGCAACATCAACCTGTCAGCCACCGCCCGGAATTTCTTCCGCTGCGATTTCATCGTCAGTGAGCCCGGCGCTTATGTGTTCCACACCGTCCACGATCCGGGGGGAATCCTGAAATTCGAGGTCATCGATCCCAACCTCGAAAGCAAGCAGACGGCCCTCGACGACCGGTTGCTCAAGAACATGGCCGCCACCGCCGGCGGGCGGTTCCTGCGCGAGGAGGACCTCCGGCATCTGCCGGCTTGGGTTTCCGCCACCAGCATCCGGGTGGCGAGTTATCGCAAAGTGGAGTTATACTATTCCGTCTGGATTCTGGCCGGCCTGCTCACGCTGCTCTTCGCCGAATGGCTTCTCCGACGGCTGTCCCGTTTGAAATGACATGAGCGCTCCCCAACCCACTTCCGCCACCCTCCGCACGCCCGGTTTGCCCGCCGCGCTGACGCATATCCTCGACCAGGTGATGCGCCGCCACCTGCTGCTGAACCTTGCGGAGTTTCCCGTCTTCCTCGCGGCGGCCATCGCCGTGGCATGGGTGGCGCAAGCCACCGCGGATCGCGCGTTCGATCTTTCATGGAATGCCCGCTGCGTTCTGCTAGCCATCGACTTCCTTGGCGTGTGGTGGCTGTTCGCGCGCTTCGCCGTGCGGCCGTGGAGACATCGCCTTGACCGCGAAGGCGCGGCCTTGTTAGTCGAGCGCTGCATGCCGGAGTTCCGCTCCTCGCTGATCTCCGCCGTCGAACTGGCCGCCCCGACCGCCGACCCGCTCCCGCAATCGCGACCGCTTGTCGAGCGCCTGGTTGCCGACGTCACCGCCCACGCCGCCCGAGCGGATGTCGTCGCCCACGTCATCCGCCCGCAACGTTTGAAAAAACTGCTGGTCAGATGGTCCGCTCCGGTCGCCGCCGCACTCGTCCTGTTAGCCGCTTGCCAGCCGACCTCCGGCCTCCTGCTCAAGCGGATCCTCCTTTCCCGCATCGTGTTTCCCGCCAAGACCACCGTGGTGGACGTGACCGGCAACCTGCAGGTGGACGCAGGTGGCGAAGCCTCACTAACAGCACGCGCGGCGGGAGAGGTTCCTGCGGACGGTCGGCTCGTGATTTCCCGCCCGGGCCTTCCGCCCGAGGTCATTCCGGTGATGCCGGCCACCGCCGGGGCCGCCGAGTTCACCCGCATCGTGAAAAACATCCGCGCGGATTTCTCCTATCATTTCGAGCTCAACGACGGCACGGGACCGCAACACCAGGTGACTGTTAGATTTCCGCCAGCCGTGACAACCATGCGCTTTGTCGTGGTGCCGCCGGCTTATACCAAACTCCCGGAAACCGAACTCTCGCCCACCGCTCTCAAACTGTTGGAAGGCTCCACGTTGCGCATCGAAGGCACCGCCTCCAAGGACCTGCGTGCTGGCCAAGTCGTCATCCAGGGACGCGACAATCCGCTCGAACTAACAGTAGGCGCCGCCGATAGGAAGCATTTCATGGCGGCAATCCCAGTGCCCGGCTCGGGTTGGAGATCCCTCGCCGTACATCTGATAGGCAGCGCGGGCGACGGCTCGGTCGGCGACCCTGAGTATCCCGTCGAACTGCTGCGCGACCGCACGCCCACCGTGACCATCACCCAGCCCAAGGACGAAACCGTCACCGTGATCGCCAACGACTCCGTACCGATCGAGTTTGAGGCAAATGACGATTTCGAACTGACCTCGGCGACCCTGTTTTACCGGGTGTTTCGGCTGTTGCCGGATGGCGGCACCGAAGCAGCGGACACCGGCAAGATCCCGCTGCACGTCCCGCCCGGCTCACGTTCATGGCAACACCGGTTTTCCTGGAATCTCGCACTGCTCGTGCCCCCGGTCCTCACCGGCTACAAGATCATCCTCTGGATCGAAGCCACCGACAACAACGGCATCGCCCCGGCCACCGGTCGCAGCGCCGAACGCACGATCCGGGTGATTTCCGAACAGGAAAAACGCCTTGAACTGCTCGAACTGCTGGGTCGCAAGGCCGCCGAAATCGAGCAACTCTATCAACAACAGCGCGCCATCAACTCCCATACCGAGGGCACGGCACCATGAGAATGAAATCCATAATCCTTATCACTCCGGTCATATTGGCCATCCATCTGCCGGCCGGCGCGCAGCAATCCACGGCAAACACCACCGCCTACCGCGCCAGCGTCTCACAAAACCAACTGCGGAATTCCACCGAGCGGATGAAGGCCGAGCTGGCCGCCATCATCCGCGACTACGAACGCTACGAAATCGCCTCCCTGGAAATCGCCAAGCTCAAAGAGTCCGTCGCTTCGCTCGACCAGCTCGCCTCCCGCGACATGCCGGACGTCGTGCGCATCCTGCTAGATGCCAGCCACGCCGCGGATCCCGCCATCGCCCGCGGCCAGCTCACCCAGGCGAACGGCGGGCAAACGGAAATCCAAACCCGCCTCAGAATCCTGGCCGACCAACTCGCGTCCTACTCCGACCAGGCCGCCATGCAGCAGCGCATCGAGGAAGTCGCCCTGCGCCAGGCAGCCAATCTCCGCGCCACCACCTATCTAACCAAACAACTGGCCGAACTCGGCCTGACACTGCAAGAAATCGAAAAGGATCCCGCCACCAATCCGCCGCTTTCGGATCGTGACGACCGCGAGGCCATCCGTGCGAGGGAGCGGAAACAAAACCTCTGGGCCGATCTCGTCCGCCGCAAGCTGGAGCAAACCGCGCTGGAACAGGAAATCCGCCTCGCGGTGGCGGCATTGGCAAGAGTCGCCGCCGATCCAACGGCTGCGGCTGCCACTCATTTCACGCAAGCCCTCCAAGCCTCCCAGGCGGGAAAACTCGACGACCATTCCCAACAGGCGACCGGTGCCATGAAGGAGGACCTTCAACGTGCCGCCAGCGAGCAGAAGGCGGTGTTCACCGCCCTCCAGGCGATGATCGCCAGCCTCGACGGCGTCAAATCCGACGAGGACCGGCTACGCGACATCGCCACCCAACTCGGCGATCTGTCACTCAAGGAAGACAGTCTCGCCACGCGCACGCCACGCATGTGGGGCGATCAGAAAAAACGCGCCACCCAGGACCAGCTCGCCACAGCCGATCACCTTGAGGTCCTGCAAAACCGTCTGCAAGCACTCACCACTGACGTCGCCACCAAAGCCGGCCAAGCCGCCACCCGGGCTGGCGAGATCGGCGATCAGATCCGCCCCGAAAACTTCACCGACAATGTTCCGCTCGTCACCAAGACCGCGGCTGACCAGATGGCCCTCGCCCGCGATCTGACAGCGATGGCCAGGGCCCTCGAACACCAGGCGGACCAACTCGCCGCAAAGAATGCCGCCAATCGCGCCCCGCCCCCGCAACCCGCCCCCATGAGTCCGGAAGCCGCCGCCATCCAGGAGGCAATGCGACAACTCGTGGATGCCCGCATCAACGTCGAACTTGCCGGACGCCAGAACTCGGATCACAGCGACTACCAACCCCGCCTCGCCCAAGGCCGCCAAAACCTATCAGCAGGCACGGAACAGGCCCGCGAAGCCGGATCTGTCGTCAATGAGAATGTCCACCAAGCCCTCGCCGAGGCCGACCGCCTGGCTCAACTGGCAGCCGATGGGAAACTCGTCGATCACCACCTCTATCATACCCGCGCCAACATCAATGTCGCGCTCGCCGGCTTGCAGGAAGCCGCCATCGAACTGGCCGCCAAGGAAGCCAAGGACCAAGCCGATATGCAGGGTGAGAGCGTCACCCGTTCGGGCTCGCAAGGCGGCGGTCCGTTTTACTCCGCCCTATCAGACGCCAGCGACGCCCAGCGCGACGCCCTGTCCCTGCTCAAACAGGAAAAGACCGCGCCGGAATTCGAAACCATGGTCAACCAATATATCAAAAACCTCGCCGAGGAGCCGGATGCCGACCGCTAACCCAAAACCACGAATGATTTCATGCGCAACGGAAAATCGGTGTTTCGGTGCTTCAGCAGGAGAGCAAGAATCGGTGACGTGGCTCCAGACCTTCACTCTGCTCTTGCCGCAACATCGCCACACCGAAACACTGTGCCTATAACTCCCGCCAACATGATCATCAAACTGCGAACAACCCTCGCTTGCCTGATCCTCGTCAGCTCCGCCGGCCGCGCCCAGGACCAGGAAGCCGACCGGGATTCCGCCTTCGGCTCCTCCCGCAAAACCGCCGGCTCGATGTTAGGCATTTTCTACGATCTCAAGCAGACCCAGAAACGCCAAGCGCTTCCCGACGGCGTCAACCACCTCCAGACTCTCGCGGAATTCATCGACAGTGGCTGGGATGAAAGCGTGCTCAGTCATTTCTTTCGCGCCACCAAGCCGCTCTACGCCACCGAAGTGCTCATTCCCAGCATGAGCGCCGAGGCGGCACCCGAAGCCTACGGCCTGACCGGAATCGTCAAGCCCGCGCATTGGTTCGTCATCTACAAGGCCCAGGTCTCGCCGCCCGAGGATGGCGTTTATCGCTTTGTCGGCATTGCCGACGATGTGCTCGCCGTCGGCGTTAACGGCAAGACCGCACTCGTCTCCCTCTTCGGCGGCCACAGGAACTACAGCCAATGGCAGGAGCCAGCCCCTAACGAAAGTATCCCCGTCTGGGCTGGCAAAATGAAACGTGGCGATTGGTTCGCCTGCAAGCAAGGCCAGATCATCGACCTTGATGTCCTCATTGGAGAAATCCCGGGCAACCTCTTCGGGGCCTGGCTGTTGATCGAAAAGCAGGGCGCGACTTATACCATGTTCTCGGACCCGAAATCGGGCGGCCGATACCCGGTCTTGCCCGTCTTCCAGGTGAAATTCAAACCCGTTCCCAATCCCCACGGCGATCACTCGATACCCTTCACCGTCAGCCCCACCCCCTGGATCTGCCATCCCTAACGGAGTGACTCCATGCGGAATGCGCCCGCGATGACGGCCACGCGCCTGCCGCAGACAACCCTGCGTCGTAACTACTCAGGTACGGAAGAATTTTGTGACAGAATCATTGGATGACAGAATCATTGAGGATTGGAATTGGGCAATCGCGGTCCATCCGCCTGCCTTCCCTTTCATCAACGGCTATTCCTCGTCGGATATGCGAATTCTTCTCTTGATGCATCTTCAAAGTAGCGGACCTGAGTAGTAACCCTGCGTCAAGCCTTTCAGATCCGGATGGATTGCGGATTCATGAATGTTGATTGTTGCTTTGGGCATGGATGTCACGACAAGCACAACGCACCACCCCAATGAACAAGGTCATATCACAGACTTGCCTATACGCCATGAAACTCCCACCCTGCCTGACCCACACTCCAATAGCGCATGGCCTAACAAGTCGCCGCTGCCCGACCGGCATGAACCCCACAAATTGAACCCCAACCACCATTCCCTTGCCCGGCGGCAGGGCGTTCTGCCAGTAGATGAAACACCAGGCGTTCTTAAGTCTGCCGTTCGCGCTAGCATTAATCGGGTGCGGTGCCGATTCTGATGTTAGGCCCCGTAAAGAAATATACCCTACAAAAACTGCATGTTAGCATGGAATTAATTTGGTATAATCATGATAGGGTAAAATCATGAAGAACTGGAATTGTGCTCCCGTTATCGGGAATTCTGATCTTTTCTTTCATCATTTTACCCTCCATTATTTTACCTGATTTCTGAATGATCAAACTTCTAACGTCATGTTTATTTACTTACGGCTCCTTACCGTCACGGATCCCGCGCAGTTGCGGACCCGGCGTGATCCAACCGTTCCAAATGTGGTCAGGGTGGGGCATATTGGGTATGGAGTGCTAGCAACATTTTATGATCAAGACGGTGACGGAAATTTCGAAGAGGCCAGCAGGTCCGATTCTATCATTTTCGACCGGAACAAGGACCGCATCGCTGACATTGAAATCGCCGGTGCCGACGGGCCTGAAGGCATCAGGACCGTTGAATGGGATGCCGATTTCGATGGTATCCTGGACCACGCTGTTACAGCGGAAGAGGGGTATGTGTTTCGTCTGGTCGACGCCCGCCCTATTTCCCGCCCCGGATCGTCGATTTTCCGGGAAGATGGGATCCAACGTTCAAAGACATGCACCTTGGGTGAACCCGCATACCGGCACTGGGAAAGGGTTATTGGAATCACGCCATATCCAGAGGCAGAACCACCCATGCATGGCAAGCCGCCCGATGCCAATCAATCACTCAACTCGCCTTGACCATCCCCTGGCCAGATGACAACCCAGTGGAAGAAGAGGGTTTCGCGCCAAGCCGCCAAGGCGCAGGAAGAGAGGACTGGATTGAGGGAACCCGAACTTGGCGTCTCTGCGCCTTTGCGCAAGACCCTCTTGGAGCCCGCCAGAGGTGATTTTCAGACGGGCACTGAGACCCTTCCGCATCGAACATTGAACATTGAACGAGAGGTGATGAGCGACTGACTGAGCGCCGCTACTTGAAATCCTTGCGGCCCTTGGCGATGAAGTCGGAGAAGCGGTCGAGAATGAAGTCGAGACGGGGAGGGATGTCCTGGGAGGTGCGGTTGGCGAGGAGCCACTTGAAGGCGGCGGCGAGATCTGCCGGGGGGGCTGGTCGAGGATGTCAAGTGACTTGACGGATGGGACGGATGGGATGGATGTTGGGTTCACGAGGAGGATGGTAGAATGATTGAAGTGACTCCAGACCCAAGACTTGAGGACGCAAGACGGCTCGGCTGAACTTGCCGAACGCGCCAGAGGAGAGGAGAAGGGGCTGCGGGGGCGCTCTTTTTTGAAGAATTGTGTTGTCGGGGTGGGGGATGACTGATAAGCGCTCTTTTGTGAAAGAGCTGGCAGGAACATTGACGAGAGAAGGCGGCATCTCGCACGGCATGATCGGACTTTGCCGTCCTCTTCCATTGCCCTCGCGCATGCCTCTCGCCCGCAAGGGGAATCAGGGACAAGCGAGGCCGCATGTCCCTACCGACATCCGTCCTCTGACCTCTGATTACTGATTACTGCCCCCCCACTGCCATGCCCGCTCTAACTCCTAACAACCACCTCCGCCACGGCGCCTGTGTCCGCATCGCCGCTATCCTCGCTGCCCTCCTGGCCATCTCGGCTTCCCCCGCACATGGGGCGACCCAATACGCCGCCGGCCCGTTCACCTGGGACGACGGAACCACCGCGAACTGGGGAGCCGTCAGTGGCGGCCCTTATGACACGGTGTGGACTTCCGGGAACGACGCGGTCTTCGAGGGCACCGCCGGCACCGTGACCGTTGCCTCCGCCACCGCGCACAACCTCACTTTCGACACTACCGGCTTCGCCCTATCCTCCGGCACGCTCACACTCACCGGCACCGCGCCGACCATCGCCACAGGAGCTGACATTTCGGCCACCATCGGCTCACAGATTTCCGGTACCTCCGGTCTCGCCAAGCACGGCCCCGGCACGCTGGTCCTGGCGGGAACTAACAACACCTTCTCAGGTGCCACCACCGTCAACGGCGGCACGCTGCTGCTCGCCGGATCGCTTGCCTCCCCGGTTACGGTGAACGATGGCGGCACGCTCGTTGTCCCCGGCACTGGCAGTGTCGCCACCATCAGCGTCGCCAGCGGCGGCCGGTTCGATACGGACGGAGGCACCTATCAGCTTGGTTCGGGCCGGACCTTGGCGGCCGGTCGGACCTCCGGCGTCGGCACGGATGTCTCGGGCAATCTGGCGACCGGCGCGGGCGGGGTGCTGCAAGTCGGCGCAACCGCAGGCACTCCCGCCACTCTCAACGTGTTCGGCAACCTCGCCTTGAACGGAGGCACGGTGAAGTTCGATCTCTCACCCGATCCGGCTTCCGGCAATGACACGATCCACCTAACGGGCACCCTCGATTTGTCCGGTCCCACGGTTCTGACCATCAGTCCGACAGCATACATCCTCGGCCCGGGGGTCTATCCTCTGATCCATGCGGACGGCGGCATCTCGGGAACGCTCGCCAACGTCAACGCGGAAGGCATGTTCCTCGGCGGCCAGCAAACGATCACCCTGAGCACCACCACCATCCCCAACACCCTCACTCTGGATGTGTCCGGCAGCGTGCTGCCGGTTGCTATTGCCGCCAACACGACCATCAGCCCGTCCGACACGTCCTACGAGAACAAGGATCTGGTCGTCTCCAATGCCACCCTGACCATCCAGGGGAACCATTCGTTTGGTCTCATTCATCTTGAGAACGGTGCCGTCCTGTCCGCCGAAGGTGGTAGCCTCACGGTTTCCGGCTTGCTGTGCAACGCCGGAACGGTCTGGCTCCGCAATGGCACGCCGCTCACAGTCACCACGAACATCATCCTGGCAGACAACTCGGTGCTGTGGTGCGAGGGTGCGGACCGGGACGGGATGGTTGACGGGCAGTGGGCGGGCGTGGGGGTGACCATCGAGGCGGCCAACATCACGGTGGATGCGACCTCTCGGATCAGCGCCGATGGACTGGGGTACTTGGGAGGTGGAAACAATCAGCCAGGCAGAGGCATCGGGGGAGGACAGACGGACCAGCGTGGCGGGGGTTACGGCGGTATCGGTGGGTGCTCGCAATGGGGTCCCGGAGGGGTGGGTGGATGCGTCTACGGACAAGTCGCCTTGCCGACGGATTTGGGTTCGGGCGGTGCCGGTGTGTGGCAGGATGAGCCACATCCGCCGGGAGGATCGGGCGGGGGCGCGATTTCCCTTCGAGTGGGGGCCACATTGCGACTAGAAGGACTGATATCCGCCAACGGGGAGAGTAGTACAACTGGTCGGACCGGCGGGGGTTCGGGAGGAGGCATTCTCATCCGCACGCAGGAACTGACCGGATCTGGATCCATCTCGGCGAAGGGTGGCGGCGGTGGTGGTGGAGGGGGGCGGATCGCGGCCTTCTTTCAGGCAAGCAGTTTCACCGGCATGAGTTACTGTTCGGTCAGGGGAGGTCCGGGATCCTCCACTGGCCAGCCCGGCACCTGCGGCTTCTTCGACACGTCGGTTTCCAACCAACACCTGCATGTGGTCGAGAACTTCCGGATTGAAGCAGGCCAGACGCAGGCCTATGGGGCGCTGACGATGGAGGACGGCGCCACGTTGAGGGTGGAGGATACTGGGGTGCTGACGGTGGGGGCTTTTGCGTTTGTGCCCGGTGGAACCTTCACGCTGCAGGGCGGCGTCGATCTGGTGCTGAACAATGCCACCACCCTGGTGGGTGCGACCATTCATCTGGAGGAAGGGGCGTCGTTGGCGATGCCGAACACAGAGGTGTTGGAGAACTGCGCACTGACCGTGAATGGCTCGCATCTGGACGTCGATCACGCGCTGACCTTGAGGAACACGACGTTCCGGCTGGACGGCGATTCCGTTTTCGAGGTTCCCGGCACCTTCACGATCACCGACGGCAGCCAGTTCACACTAGTCGGCGGATGCACGCTCGGTCTGACCAACCAGAACCTCGTCGTGTCGAACAACTCGGTGTTGTGGTGCGAGGGCAAGAACCGCTCTGGCATGGTCAACGGGCGATGGGCGGGCATGGGGGTGATCATCGAGGCGGCAAACATCACGGTGGACGCGACCTCGAAAATCAGCGCCGACGGGCTGGGGTACCAGGGTGGATTGAACACCACCGGCAACGGCCCCGGTGGCGGGGTCTTGCATGGGAATGGTGGCGGTGCCGGACACGGTGGAAAAGGCGGTGCCAGCAACTACACTGGCGCGAGCGGGGGACCAACCTACGATTCGGCAACACTCCCGCTTGAACTGGGTTCCGGCGGCGGCGGCGGAAACTCCTATTCTTACATTAATGGCGGAGATGGCGGCGGCGCGATCCGCTTGGTTGTAGCCGGCGCGTTGAACGTTGACGGGATTGTCTCCGCAAACGGGGGGGCCATTCCGTATGCCGGGGGCGGATCTGGCGGGTCGATCCTAGTCGAAACGTATAACCTGCTCGGAAACGGCGGTTTCTCCGCACGAGGCGGTGGCGGGGGAGGTTGGAACGGCGGGAACGGGGGGGGCGGCGGCGGTCGCGTCGCCGTCTACTATCAATCAAGCTCGTGTACCGGCATTCCAAACTGCAGCGTGGCGGGAGGTGCGTTCGGGGGTCCCGCAGGCTATGGAGGCGAGAACGGCCAGCCCGGCACCTGCGGCTTCTTCGATACGTCGATATGGGGCAACCATTTGCATATTTACAGCCGGTTCGCCTTTGAGGTCGGTGATACTGATCGCCCGGCGCTAATCACGGTGGAACCCGGAGGCGAGCTTGCGCTGGCCAACGGTGAAACGTGGTCTCTGATCGACCGCTTGACAATGGCACCTGGTTCCACGTTTGCCGTCGACCGGGGCAGTCACCTCACCACGGCGGGACTGGCTCGCCTGGAGAATCTCAATCTCGCCGTCAGGAACGGCGGGGTGCTCGACGTCGTCGGGGATGTCACCCTGGGCACCGGGGCACACATTGCCGTTTCAACCGGGTCCACCGCACAAGTCAGCGGCCTGTTACACGTCGGGACCGACGGGGTGTTGGATTTCCAGACCGGTTCGTCAATTTCCATCACCGGTGGACTGCTCCTTGAAGGATCGGCGAACATGACTTTCGGTGGGAACGTATTCTGCGGCGAGACCGGCTATATCAACATGGCCACCGGCACGCGGTGCGCAGTCAAGGGCAACTTCACCGGATCGACCAGGAATTCATACAATTTCGCGCCCTCGGGATCTATCATCTTCAACGGCGCCGGGACTCTAACGGATCCGCAACTCCTCGAAGTCATGAGCGCGGACCGCGGCACGGCGGCACCCAACTTCACCCGCAACTTCGCCTTCGGGGCGATTGAGGTGACCAACGGCACTTGTGTCAAGCTGGTGAACCAGTATGCCAATGTTCCGGGCGCGACCAACGAAGCCCTCTACGCGCAGTCGCTGGTCGTCGCGGCGGGTTCCACGCTGGATCTGGCCGGCTTCCAGGTTTACGTGCGGCAGGCGCAGTTGGCGGGCACTGTCCTCAACGGCACGGTGACCCAAATCCCGGACAGCGGCCCGATCGCGCGCAACACGGGAACCCCCGGCTCGATCTCGCTGCCCGGTGAACTCGACGAGTGGACCTTCTACGGCAAGACCGGCGAGACCCTCACGGTGGCCGTCAACACCGGGCCTCTCTGGCCTTTTGCCGCACTCGCACCGCAGCTCGGGTATGCCGAAGTCCTTGTGGTAGGCCCGACCGGACAAGTCATCCGGACGGCCACAAGCACGGCAGCCAACCAGCATGTTACCATTACCGGCCTGACATTGCCTACAGATGGACAATACCGGGTCCGCGTCCACGCCCCGCCCGACCACAGCGGAGTCGTTGGCAACTATACCGTCGCCATATGGGACACGTTCACCCGGACGTTCCCTGTTTTCCTCAACCAACAACAAGCAGGAACTTTGCCAACGCCCTACAGCGAAGACCGCTGGACGTTCTTCGCTTCCGCGAATCAGCAGATACGATTAACTCAGCTTAGTTCCTGGTTCACATTTAGCTGGGCTGGGGTATTGAGGTTCGATCTTCTCGGACCGGAAGGGTGGACCGGCTTCAGCATCAGCGGATTGGATACTCAATCGGAGTTGATCACCTTGCCGTCTTCCGGTACTTATACGCTGGTGGTACGTGGTGTTGGGGGCACCGGCAGCGTGCGTTACAGCTTCAAGATAGAACAAACCACAGTGATCGATTTGCCACCCGGCACCTCGTTCTCCGGTCCGCTCAAAACAATGTTGTTCAAGATCCATCTGGATCACAGTTCGCCGCTGCGTGTGTCGGTGCGGGCGTTGTTACCTAGCTGGGCTGGTTCTTCCTTGCGCTTGCAGTTTGGCCAGCCACCGACTCGGTCGAGGTTCGACCGTTATGTCTTCTACTCTTGCGTTGCCGTCGAGTGGACTGGCCCTAATCGGCCGGTCTCTCCTCCCACTCCTCCGCCTACCCAATACTCGGACCAAATCGTTATTCCCATGGCTGCGGCGGGCGACTGGTATGCGCTTGTTGACTCAGATGCCTCCGCCCTCTTCACCATTTCAGCCGCAGCGGGTGATGTCCTAATCGAAAACATCTCCTCCAGCCGCATCGCGGGCAACGTCCAAATGGATCTCACGCTCAAGGGGTGCGGGTTCAAGAACCCCGCCCAAGTCACCCTCATCAGCTCAGGCGGGGCCGAATACGCGGCATCGGATATCTCCGTGGTCTCCTCCACGCAAATAGCTGCCACCTTCGCGCCGAACTCCGTTCCTGCCGGCACCTACTCGGTGCGGGTTTCCACCGGGGCGACAGCACAAGATACTTTGTCCGGTGTGCTTGAGGTGATTTCGCACGGCACGCCGAAACTGGAAGCCAGCTTGGCGGCACCCAACCCGATCCGCTACCGCCAAGCTACCAACGCTACTGTGGATTATGGCAACACCGGCAATGCCGCCATGCCTGCTCCGCTCTTGGTTGTCTCTGCCTATCAAAACGGGAAACAGGGTGCTCTGCTAACCCTTGATTCATCCATCGCCGGCCAGGGATTCTGGACCTCGGCAATACCCAAAGGGTTCTCGCATTCCGTTCAGATGCTCGGCTGCGGCAACATGCCCGGGCTTTTGCAGCCGGGGGAATGGCAACGCTTCCAAGCCTACTACGCAGGCTGGGAAGAGCCTTGGGATTTATCCTACCCCGATGCCCAATTTGTCTTGGGAAAACTCACCGAAGACAATACCGAGCCCATCGACTGGTCTTCCCTGAAGGCTGAAATGCGCCCGTCACGTCTGTCCGATGAAGCATGGGACGCCTTGTGGGCGAACTTCACCACCGGGGTCGGTTCCAAATGGGGCGACTACGTGGCCATGCTCAACAACAACGCCCGCTACCTCGGCCGTATTGGCTTGGATGTGCGTGACATCAGCGAGTTGCTGCGTTTCGAGTTCCTGCAGGCCAATGGGTTGAGCCCAATCAGGAACCTGGCTTCGAGCATGGATGCCGCCGTCGATGTGCCCGGCGTTCCGCTGGGCTTCAGCCGATTTTATCCGCAGTCGATCACGAAGCGCCACACGCTCGGGGCCTTCGGTTACGGATGGACCCACTCATGGGACATGCGGTTGGAAACGGCGGCGGATGGCACCATCACCATCCTCGGCCCCGGTTCGGCGCAGCGCACTTTCCAGCCCGATGTGCGCGGCGGCTGGTTTGCCGACAAGGGCGACTACGGCATCCTGCGGGCCATCGGCGGCGGCAGCTACACCCTTCAGGAAAAGGGCGGCGTGCTCACGGCCTTCAGGTCCGACGGTAAGCTCGACTATGTGGTGGATACTAACGGAAACCGCGTCACCGCCACCTACACGGGTGCGCTCCTGACCCGCCTCACGCACTCAACCGGACCATGGCTGCAAGTCGATTACAACGCGTCGGATCTCGTTTCCCAGATCACTGATTCGGTCGGCAGGATCACCGGCTACACTTATGACGCCCCAGGCACCCACCTCCAGTCGGTGCAGGCACCCGACGGAGGTGTCGTTGCCTATCAATACCTGCCTGCGGGCAACGTACAAAGCGGACATGCACTCACTGAAATCGCTTATCCCGGCGGCTCCCACCGCTATTTCACTTATGACGCTGCCGGACGCCTCGGGAGCAGCGCCCGCGACGATGACAAGGAACACGTCAGCTTTGCCTACGACACGGCGGGCCGCGTGACGGCGACCGATGCATTAGGTGCCTCCACCCGCTTCTACTTCGACCACCTCGGCCGCCTGGCCAGGACCGAGGATCCGCTAGGCCGGTTGGTTGATTTCGAGTTCGATATCAACCACAACCTCACCGCCCTGATCGGTCCGGAAGGCCACACATACGACTACGCATACGACTCGACCGGGAACCTCACCAAGATGACCGACCCGCTGCGGGATGAGACGAAATTCACCTACACCAACCCCTATAAGCGCCTGAACCTGCTCACCGACGCCAACGGTCACAGCACCCGCCACGAGTCGGACACGGCGGGCAATCTGGCTGGCATCGTCATGAGCGACGGCAGCTATGAGAAATGGTCCTACAACTCGCAGGGCCTGCCCACCGTCTGGCGCAACCGCCGCGGGCAGCAGGTCAAGCTCGACTGGGACACGAACGGTCGCCTCATCCGCAAGACTTACCCCGACGGCACCAAGTCCGAGTATTCCTACGACACCCGGGGCAACCTGCTTTCCGCCGCGAATCCCTCCGGCACCACCGGTTATACCTACAACTCGCGCGACGAGCTGACCCAGGTCGCATACCCCGGCGGCAAGTGGTTGCGGTTCACTTATGACGATGCGGGCCGGCGCTCCACCAGTCTCGACCAGTTAGGCCACAAGTTGATCTATGCCTACGATGCCGCCGGGCGGTTGGAACGGATGACCGACGAGAACAATGCCGCCGTGGTGGAATACGTTTACGACAACGCCGGCCGTGTCTCCCGCAAGACACTCGGCAACGGAACCTACACCACCAACACCTACGACCTTGCGGGACAGTTGCTGGAACTGACAAACCATGCCGCCGATGCCTC
Source organism: Verrucomicrobiota bacterium (assembly GCA_026397725.1). Classification (GTDB taxonomy): domain Bacteria; phylum Verrucomicrobiota; class Verrucomicrobiia; order Verrucomicrobiales; family Akkermansiaceae; genus Luteolibacter. Next base: position 74,222 of record JAPLUI010000392.1, read on the forward strand.
GGTTCTATCGTTCTTCCACTACACCTACGATGGTCGCGGCCGCCGTGCCACGATGGAAACGCATTACGGCACCTGGACCTACGGGTATGACGATGTCGGCCAACTCACGCTGGCCGTGCTGGTTTCCACCGACTCCGCCATCCCCAGCCAGGACCTCACCTACACTTATGACGCGCTCGGCAACCGACTCCGCACGGTGGAGAACGGTGTCACCAAGACCTACACGGTCAACGCCCTGAACCAATACACGCAGGTCGGCGACACGGCCTATGAGTTCGACGCCGACGGCAACCTCGTGCGGGAAACCTCCCCGTCCGGTACCACTGTGTACACCTACAACTTCGAGAACCGGCTCATCGCTGTCACCAAGGGCGGGAAAACCTGGCAGTATGCCTACGATGGCCTCGGCAACCGCATCGCCGTCACCGAGGACGGCGTCACCACCAAGTATGTTGTCGATCCGGCCGGCCTGGGCAATGTCGTCGGCGAATACGATGCTTCCGGCAACCTCGCCGCGCACTACGACCACGACTTCGGCCTGCTGTCGCGGACCGATGGATCGGGCAACCAGGCAACATATACCTTCGATGCCATCGGGAATGTGCAGCAGATGGTGACAAGTGGCGGCACGGTCGCCAACGAATACGCGTATGCACCGTTCGGGACTGAGTTGCTTAAGGACGAGACCGTAGCGAATCCGTTCCAGTTTATTGGTCAGTTAGGAGTGATGCATGAAGAGAACGGAAGCGAGTTCATGCGCGCCCGCTTCTATTCCTCTACTATTGGTAGGTTTGAATCTCAAGATCCTCTAGGAATTTTATCTGGCGATATTAATGCGTATACATACTGTAACAATGATTGTTTATCATGTTTTGATCCGGTTGGTCTGTCTGCATTTTCCGGTGATTTCCTAAATTCAACGATTGCTCCAGAGTTATGGGATCGGTTCTTCGATTGGCTACGTTTCCAGTATTACAAGCATGGCTATGGGTTGGCTGGTGGCGGCAATGTTATTGGACGAATATTGGGAGGAAAGGGATTTCCAAGGGTTCCCTTGGGGCCTTGGACTAACGCATACGCGATTTATCAGGCGGGCAAGCTGGGTTGGGATATAGGAACGAAGATTGAACCCGAGGTAAACAAAGGAATGGAGGATATCTTTTATTTCATGTTCACTGGTCATTTGCCCCCAGATGTCCCAACCACTGTCATCGACAAGAAAGACGTCCGATCCGCCGGTTCCATGGACCCGAACGAAAAGACCGGCCCTGCGGTTTACGGTCCGCAGGCCTTTGTTTCGGTCAACGCGGTGTTGCCCTACCGGATCGACTTCGAGAACGACCGCACGGCCACGGCGCCGGCGCAGACGGTGTTCGTCACCGACCAACTGAGCGCGAACTTCGAGTGGGGCTCCTTCATGCTCACCGAGATCGGCTTCGGGGACAATCGCATCGAGATTCCGGCGGGCCGTCAGCAATACGAGACGGTCATTCCGATGAGTTACGGCGGGGCGGACTTCGAGGTGCAGGTGCAGGCGGGACTCGACCCCGCCACGGGCCTGCTCACCGTGCGCTTCATGTCGATCGACCCGACCACCGGCCTGCCGCCGGCCAACTCCAACGCCGGCTTCCTGCCGCCCGAGGACGGCACCGGGCGCGGCATGGGCTTTGTGAAATACACGGTCATGGCCAAGTCCGGTCTGCCCACCGGCACCGAGCTGCGGAACATCGCCAACATCACCTTTGACTTCATCGAGACCATCGCCACCAACCAGGTCGATCCGCACGATCCGTCGCAGGGAACGGACCCCAACCTCGAGTGCCTGAGCCGGATCGATGCCGTCGCGCCGTCCACGAGTGTGGCCGTGCTGCCGGCCACCAGTCGGCCCATCTTCACCGTGAGCTGGGACGGCACCGACGATGCCGGCGGCGCGGGATTGCGCGACTACACCGTCCTGGTATCGACCGACGGCGGCCCCTACGTCCCGTGGCTCACGAACACCACCGACACCAGCGCCATCTTCGTCGGCCGGCCTAGCCACAGCTACGCCTTCCACAGCATCGGCCATGACCACGTCGGCAACACCGAGGCCGCCCCAACGGCCGCCGACACCACCGTCGCCACCCTACCCCATTCCTTCGACGAGTGGCGGCTGGCACGCTTCACCACAGCCGAACTGACGAACCCCGCCATCGGCGGTGAAGCCGCGGACCCCGACGGCGACGGCTATCCGAACCTCCTTGAATTCGCCCTGTGGCTCGACCCGCAGTCCGGCTCGATGGGCGGCCTGCCACAGGCCGGGACCGCCGACGGTTACCTGACCCTGACCTATCAAACCCCGGCGGACCCGTCCAGCTACGGCATCACCTACGAGGTGCAAGCCGCCGATGATCTCGCAGGCCCGTGGAGCAGTGCCGGGGTGGCACCATTGGACTCCGCCGAGCACGGCGATTACCGCAGCATCACCACGCGTGATGCCGTGCCCATGGCAGGACACCCGCATCGCTTCATGCGCGTGAAGGTGAACCTGCCGTGATGGCGAGGAAGCGGTGATCGGCCAACTCAGTAAAATGATGGAAGAAAAGATCAGAATTCCCGATCACGGGAGCACAATTCCAGTTCTTCATGATTTTACCCTATCATGATTTGACCAAATTGATTCCATGCTAACATGCAGATTTTGTAGGGTTTATTTCCTTACGGGGCCTCAGGCCAATTCCCACTGTTCGCGCAGGAGTTTGGCGGCGGCGGGAACGGCCTGCAGGCGGTCGCCCTTGCAGCCGCATTCCAGACTGATGTAATTCTGATAGCCGATGTATTTCAGGCCCTTCATGCCATCCACATAGTTGTCCCCCTCATCCTCACCGGGCAGCTTGCGATCCTTGCGGCTGGCGCAATGGACATGTTGCAGATACTTGCCGGCGGCAATGAAGGCGGCATAGTCGCTGGTTTCCTCCCAGGTCATGTGCCAGAAATCCCCCATCATCCCGACTCCGGGGTGCTTCGCATCGCGGCAGATTGCGGCCGCATCCGCCAACTGCCGCAGGAAATGGCACTCGGCGCGGTTGAGCGGTTCTAACAAAATCCTGGTGCCGGCCTGCTGCGCGTGCTCGCCGAGTTCCGGCAGCAGCTTGACCAGCAATTCGCGGGACTCCTGATGGCCGAGCTTGGTCTGATTGTTGAAGGCAGGCACGACGATCATGCCGACCGAGCCGAGCGCCCCGGCGGCAGTTAGAACCTCCTTGATGGTCTCCATCGCCTTCTTCCGCTCGGGTTCCGAGTCGGAGATGAGGACGCCTTGAAATCCGGCGCAGACGGCACTGACCTTGAGTTTGCGGCCTTGCAGCGCCTTCTGGAATTCCGCAACGCGGTCAGGCAGGCCGCGTCCGCCGGGCTCGATGGCATCGAAGCCGTTGGCCTCCAGGAAGTCCAGCTTCTCGGTCAGTGATTTGCCGGGGGCGACACCCTCCTGACAGGACAGGCGCAACACGGCCTTGGGGGTGGGTACCGGGGCGGGTGCCGCTTGCAACACGGAAGCGGGCAGGGCGGCGGCCGCCGTACCGAGGGACGACAGCGCGAGGAATTTACGGCGTGAGGTTGTCATGATTTGATTTGTTTGATTTGGTATGTTAGAGGAGCATCGGGCTTCAACCACGGACATGCAGATGGCAGGCGTCAAGGAAGTCCTTGAGTGCCCCGTTGCCGCAGCCGCCGCCACCGATCAAGCCGACTTTGATTTTCCCGGTCTCTCCCGTGAGGTTCACGGCACCGAGTGGTCCGGCGGCCAGGCTGGAGGTTCCGATCAATGAGTGGCGATTGACAACGGCGTTCATGGTTTGCAGGGTCGGTGATGAATGGGTTCTCCGCCTCTGGGAATCGCGGCTTGAACCGCAGGAAATACCCCACGCCTCCCGCGCATCTTTCATGGCCCGGAAGAATTTGCGGAAATCTGAAAAATTTCCCGCAGCCTGCGCGTAATGCGGCCGATCCATGCACTTCCCAAAATCTTCCCCGCTGTGGCTCCTCTTGTTGCTAGCTCCGCTGGCAGCCGCGGAGAAAAACATCCTTTTCATTGCCGGACCCAAGAGCCATGACGCCGGCCAGCACGAACACCCGGCCTCGTGCGAGTTGCTCGCCAAGCATCTTGCCTCCAGCGGCCTCGACCTCAAGGTGGAGGTCAGCAATGGTTGGCCGCAAGACGCCGCCAAGGTGCTCGCCGCCGATACCATCGTGATCTATGGCGATGGCATGGGCCAACAGCCCGCCAACGGACACCTCCCCGAACTGCGCCAACACTTCGCGGCGGGCAAAGGCCTCGTCGTCCTGCACTGGGCCCTCGAACCAGGGGATCCGGCACTGGCCAAGTTGTTAGACGAGGCGCTCGGCGGCCGCTTTGAAATGGAGTGGTCGGTCAATCCGATTTGGAAAATGACCAGCCCGATCATTGCCAAGCATCCGGTCACCCGTGGCGTTGCGCCGTTTGAGGTGGAGGACGAGTTCTACTATCATCTGCGTTTTCGCGACAACATCACGCCGCTGCTGCAAGCACTGCCACCCGTGGATTCCCTGGGCGCGGACGGACCCCGCTCGGGCAATCCCGCCGTGCGCAAGGCGCTTGCCGACAAGGTCCCGCAGACCCTCGCCTGGGTGGTCGAGAATCCCAACCAGGCACGCGGCTTCGGCTTCACGGGCGGGCATTATTTCCGCCTGTGGGCGCTCAAGGACTTCCGCCAACTCGTGCTCAACGGCATCGTCTGGAGCGCCGGGCTGGAGATCCCGCCGCAAGGTGTGGCTGGCAAGGTCGCCGCCACTCCGGCATACCAAACCATCGACGAGGCCATCGCCCATGGCGATCTGGAGGACGTGCGCCTCCACCTCGCCGCCAATCCGCCCAGCCTGCACCAAGGCAGCGACAAAACCCGCTCGCCCCTGGCCCAGGCCGTCCTGCGCAACAAGACCGAAATCGCCCTGTTGTTGTTAGAATCCGGGGCCAAGTCCGACCGCCGGGATGCCTCGCAACGGACCGTCCTGCACCTTGCCGTGGAACGCGCCAATCTGGTGCTGGTGAACGCCCTGATGAAGTCGGGGGCCAAGCCCGATCTGCGCGACAAGGATGGCTGGACGCCGCTGCACCATGCGGCGGCCAAGAATCAACTGGAGATCGCCAAAGCCCTTCTCAATGGCGGGGCGAACCCGATGACCCTGAGCGAACTCGGCGGCACCCCCTTGCATGAAGCCGCCGCCAGCGGCGGCGCGGAAATGGTCCAACTGCTGCTCGATCACAAGGTCGATCCCACCGTGAAATCCACCCAAGGGGTCACCGCGCTCGACATCGCCAAAAAATACAACAACCAGTCGGCCGTCGGGATTTTATCCAAGTTGTGACGGCCATGCGCTGGATGCTCACACTCGCGGTGCTGGCGGTGCTGGCGGGGTTGCAGGTTGCCGCGACGGCGTTGGAGTTGCGCAAGCCGCGCATTGAGGTGTACAAGGCCAAGCGCGAATTGCGGCTGTTTGATGATGCCACGCTGGTGAAAACCTATCCGGTGGCACTCGGCAGCAACCCGGTGCCCCCCAAGGAGCGCCAGGGCGACCGTGCGACCCCGGAAGGCACTTACACGATTTGTCAGAAGAATCCGCGGAGCCAGTACCATCTGTCGTTAGGCATCAGCTACCCCGGGCGGCACGATGCCGAGCGCGGTTTCAAAGCGAAGCTGATTTCCGCGGCGGAGCGCCAGGCGATCCTGGCGGCCGCTGCGCGGGGCAAGGCCCCACCCTGGAACACCCGGTTGGGAGGTGAGGTGTTTGTTCACGGCAACGGCTCCAAACCCGATTGGACCTGGGGCTGCATCGCCCTCGATGACAAGGACATCGAGGAACTCTACCACGCAGTGCCCATCGGCACCGCGATCACGATTCATCCGTGAAACCCCGGCCCCCATGCCGGAATCCGGCTGGTCGGGCCTGGCTGCCACCGCCGGGACCGGCGCAACGCGCAAGGCCAGATCCTTCCCGGCGGACGTGCCAGGGTCTCTATCAGTGGCACCCGCCGGGGCGTGCGCGTCAAGTTAAGGACCTGACGCCTTGTACCCATAAGTTCCTCGCGAATTTCTGTATCAACCTCGTCACAATCTCCACCCTAAGTGGACATCCTGAGGTCCGATCGGACCTCAGGATGTCCACTTAGGGCCTGCTGTTGCGGGGCACTGTCGGTAACAGGGATCACATTTCCCGTAACTTGACGCGCATGCCGCCGGGGCGGGGAGCGTCGGCATCCTGCCGGCTGGGTTCGGCCTCTGGCCGACCCCCGCGACCTCACGCGCAGCGCCACTCTCACGAACAGCCAAAGCCCGGAACCCTCGCCACGGCGGGGCGTGGCGGCCACGCCCACATGACGCCAGCGACCTGCACCGCGCATGAAACAGCAGCGAAAGCGGGGCGCGGAGACCGTTAGCAAGGGGGGGCGGGAAAAGCTGCCAAAGAATTCCCATAAGATTGCTTGGCATTGCAGCACGGATGGGTATGCTCAGCGGCAAGCAAGCTGTGCCATGTTCCATGAATCTCGCTTCAAACTCCCTTCCCCTTCGGAACTCCACTGATCGGTGCCCCGCAACTGTGGGCCTCCGTCGAGGTTCCCATGGATTCTCCCCGCTATCCCTTAGCCCCCCGTACTCCCGCGCTCCAACCCGCCCCTTGGCGGCCTCATTCGCGGACCCCCCAAGGGCAATTTTGCCAGCCCCTGAATTCAACCTTGACCTGCCAACCGGGAGATGCTCATGGATGCTCTGATGGAGCCGGATTCCGGCACCAATGAGGCCGGACAAATTGCCAAACCCACCCCCTTGGGTGACCTTGCCGGGTTGGAATCGTTCCTTACGGGAAAACGCTACAAAGCGTTCGGAATCGAATACAAGCATTTGAAGCCAGCCACCGGCGGGGACCTCTATCTCACGGGTTTCGGCGCTGCCGTGCTGCGCTGCCTGCTGCCCGAGAATTGGTACGAAAACGAATACTTTTTTCGCCACGGAACGAAGTTGTTAGGCACCAGTTCGGTTTACCGGGTCACCACCAAACCGGTGTTTGGAAGGACGCTCGAGGTGGTCATCAAATTCTGCCGCATCGGCGAGGATGTGAACCCGCTGTTAACCAGCAGGTCCAAGTTCATTTCCGACGATGATTTTGCCAGCGCGCGCTGGAACGGGCCCTTCGAGGAGTTTGGCAAGCTATTGGAACTTAGGAAAGGCGTGTTCGGGCCCCATCAGAGGTTCTTGACGCAACGGCCGCTCGGCATTTTTGTCCCCGCCCAGGTCTGCGCCGACTGGGAGCTGGGCCGCAGCCCGGACAGCTTCAGGATCAGCAAGTCGGTCATGGATAAAGACCCCACGCTCACCGAGGAGCATGATCCGGTTGAGTTGGATATACGCCGCCAGTATATCATGATTTATTCGTGGGTCAAAGGCCTCGGCTTGGACGATCTCGTGAAACAAGGCGTGCTCAGCCAGGACACCTGCAATGCCATCACGGAGCAGGCATACTTCGAGGACCTGATCCCCAACGGGTTCAAGGTGCTGGATACGAAACCCGCGCATATCATTCTCAGGGTTGACAAGAAGGGCGAATTGGTGAGGAAAAACGGGCAGTATCCATACGCCCTCATCGACTACGAACTCCTGAGGCGAACCTCCGAGCATGAAAGGTACTTTGGCTTTTCACGGCGGCGTCAGTACTGGCAGCATATTTACGAGCGCTTCGAGGATGCCAATTTCAAGACGATGCCCAGTGAACTCAGAAGCACGACAGTCAATGGCGTGCCCTATGTTTTTGGGGCCACCCCGAACGGCGGCAAGCTCTGGGTGGTCGGCAACAATCACAAGCTCTTTGACTTTTTCCTGCCCGAAAAATGGCGGGCACGCGACCGGATTCGTTTGTCATCCAAGAACGAAGCCTACCATTCCGTCACTCCGGATGGGATTCATTTGGTTTACAAGCGGTCCCGGATTGGAATTCTCCCCGAGAGCAACCCGCTTGATGAGGCTCCTTCGCCCATCGTGCAGCACGGGTATAATTCTCCCTTTGAAGAAGTGTCCATTGCCGAGGACTTGATCCGCAACGGGATCTGTGCCATCCATCCGCGGGCCATTTACCGGACCTGCCAGCGCTCCAGGATGGTCCGCTTCAACCTCGATCCGCGCCGGTATGAAGCCACCACGCATCTGCTGACTCCCGAGGAACACCCGGAACAGATTCTCTCCGACCATCATGATTACTATGTGCTATGGGGCTGCTGGCGGGGCATTGATCCCGAACGAGGTTATCTCCCCGGCAATCAGCACTGGGGCCTGACCACAATCAATCAGGCCTTGAACGACGAACTCATCAACACGACTGAAGCGGCCGAAATCATGCAGCGCACGCTGGCCAGGCTGGAGAAACTGCATCTTGTGAACCTGTTCATCGGGAAATACGATTTCCTGTTGTCCTTCAACGATGACATGCAAACCCTGCAGAAGGAGCCCACCAACGAGTATAAGATTACCATCGCCATGGATGCCTGCCAAGCCTACCAGCGCAAACTCCTGAACGACATCCAATACCGGGCCATCCTCCGGGAAACCGCTGCCGATCTCGCGAATGCGGGATATGCAATGCTTAATCTGGCGGGAGATCATCTGCTCATCTCCGCTACGCCCGAAGGCGCGCTCATGTACGATGAGACCGGCAGGATCCAACGCTCCATCTGTAACTTTGACTTGATTCGGAAACTTTAGGCCCGCGTTTTTCACCAGCCGTCCGGCCGTCCTTTTGCCTTTGCACCAATGCTGAAATGCCCTACAACGACCTCCCACCGCCGCCATGAGATTGCTCCGCATCCTGATTTTCAAAGAACTGAAGGGTTTTTTGCTGACTCCTTTCGGGTGGGTCGTGCTGGCGTTTGTCACGGTGATGCAGGGGATTTCCCTGTCCACCGCAATGAAGGGCTTCCGCGACTCCCCGGTGAAAGACAATCTGATTTACGTGACCTTCCACACCCCCATTTTCTGGTTTTATTTTCTGTTTATCTTTCCACTGATCACCATGCGGCTGTTCGCCGAGGAAGAGCGCACGGGAACGCTCGAAACCCTGCTCACCGCCCCGGTGCGAACTTGGCAGGTGGTCGCGTCAAAATACTTTGCAGCGATGATCTTCTATACGTTGCTGTGGCTTCCCTGCCTGCTCCAGTTCAAGCTTTTCGAATGGGTCACCGACCTGCCACCGGCATGGACGGGCGGCGCGCTGGCTGGAACCTTTGCCGCCATCATGCTGATGGGGGCGGCCTTTACCGCCGTCGGGTGTTTTGCCTCGGCACTTACCTCCAGCCAAATCATCGCGGGCATCATCACCAGCGGTCTGCTAGTGATCCAGTACTTCGTTGGCTACGTCACGGTGATCTGGGGGGAAGCTTTCGTCGGCGCGCCGTTGTTTCATTACATCTCCTCCCAGGTACACTTGCATTACTTCGCCAGCGGTTTGTTTGACAGTCGGCCCTTTGTGTATTACCTGAGCGTGACCGCCTTCCTGCTGTTGCTCACCTATCAGGTGGTGGATTTCCGCCGCTGGCGCAAATGATTTTCCGAGCGTTATACCATGTCTGACTCCCTACCAAGCCCTGCGGAAAGAGCCGCCCGCCCCGTGAACCGCTGGGGCCTCGGGACGCTGTCCGTGCTGCACATCACGCTGGTGGCGGTGACGCTCATCGCACTCAATTACCTCACCGCACGCCATTTCACCCGCATCGATCTGAGCCGTGATGGAAACTACACCCTGTCCCCGGCGAGCAGCCGCTACCTTGCCTCGGCAGCGCTCTCCGGACGGAGCAAGCCGGTGCGGTGGATCATGGCCTTCCGCAGGTCCACCCCGTTCTATGAGCGGGTGCGGGTCCTGGCGGAGGAATACGCCCGCTTGTCCCATGGCAAGATCCAGCTTGAAGTCATCGATGCCCTGCGCAGCCCGGACCGCACCCAGCAAGTGATGGCCGCCTATGAACTGCACCTGGTCCGGGACCTGATCATCATTGATGCCCGCACCGACGAGGGTGCCGCCGTGACCACCAACCCGGCCGGCACCCATGAGCTGAACCCGAGGGTGAGACTCGTCGTGGCGGATGACATGATGATTCACACGACCGACCAACAGGGCCAGCGGCGGCCCAGCGGTTTTCAGGGCGAGGACGTTCTAACCGCCGGGCTGGTACAGGCCGTCGAGGGACGCCCGCGCAAGATGCTGTTCCTCGCGGACAAGAGCAAGATCGATGCCGAGGGCGAGAATTCACCGTGGCAGGCCCTGGAAAACACCCTGCGCTTCCAGAACATCGAACTCCAAGGGGTCAATCTTTCGGGGCTTGAGGAAATTCCGGCGGATGCCGAAGGTGTGGCCTTGGTCGCTCCGAAATACGATTTGGCCGATGGGGAACTGGCCGTGCTGGAACGCTATTGGAGCCGCCCGCGTGCCGCGCTGTTGGTGCTGCTTGAGCCCGGCACCACACTGCCAAAACTGCGGGCATTCCTGCGCTCCAACGGGGTGACTCCGCAGCACGACAGGATCATCGCCAAGGGCAAGGACCGCATCCTCACTGCGGCACGCGGGACGTTCACCTACAACGTTGACTTCATCAAGGATCTCGCCGGCCAGACCAGCGTGTTCGAGGGCTCCAGCTCGTCGTTGGAGGTGCGCGAGAATGCGGATGACCTGATGACCCGGAAAATCTATCCGACCCCCCTGTTTCAGGTGGCAGACGGCTTCTGGGGTGAGACCAAGTTCGGCGATGGCCACGAAGCCTACAACCCGTCCGATGATCGTGCCGCACCGTTGTTTCTCGCCGCCGCGGTGACCCGGGGCGCCGCCTCCGACGACAAGCTCGCGGCGGAGACCTCGCGCATGATCGTCATTGCCAACACCGATTTCCTCAAGCCCGAGAACCGGTGGGCGGAAAACCTCGACTTCCTCGCCTCCGCAGTGAACTGGCTGGTGGGCCGGGAGTCGCTCGCCGGCATCGGCCCCCGCTCGCTCGGTACCTACAAATTGCCGATTCTTGAGGCTCAGGTTTCCTTCATCAACCGCGTGAACTTGTTTTTCCTCCCCGCATTTCTCGGTGTGATCGGGGTCATCATCTGGTCCTCGCGGCGTGCTTGACGGCCATGCGCTCCACTGCCTTCACCTTCGGACTGCTCCTCTGCACCCTGGTTACCTGCGGGCTGGCGGGGTGGCGGCTGTCCAAAGGCAGTCTGGCAGCCCTGTTGGGAACTCCGCCCACGCCGCCGGGACAGCGGCTCTACACCTCGTTCACGCCGGATGAGGTGCGGAAGATCCAAATCTCCGCGGCGGGCACGGACGGGGAGTTTGTCAAAGGTGCCAGCGGCTGGCAGGTGCTGCTACCCTGGCAAGACCGCATGGACCCGCGGGCCGCCGTCGGCATCATCAGCTTCACCCTTGGCATGCGGGTCGAGGACCTCGCTCCGGTCGATGAAATCCCGCTTCAGGAAACCGGGTTGACCAAGGATGCCGTTCATATTCGCCTGGAAGGGGCCGACGGTCGCCCCTTGGCCAAGTATCGCCTGGGTCGGCGCACGCCATGGCAGGGGACTGACCCGGAAACCGGCGAGTCGATTCCCACGCTGTTTGTGCAGCCATGGGACAAGAACCGCAAGAGTCATGTCTTCACCTGCACCGGAGACATTCTCCCACTCTTCAAGAACCACCTCAAATTCCTCCGCGATCACCACCCGTTTTACTTCCATCCCGCGACCCTGGGTAAGATCAGGATTCGCAGCCCCGAAGGCGAGTTGACGCTCGGGCGCGAGTCCCCGAACGAGGCCTGGCATATCGTCAAGCCGCTCAATCTCAGGACCGACCCCGCGGCGATGAAGGCCCTTATCGAAGGATTGCACAATCTGCGGGCGGTGGCAATCAACGACAGCGCGGTCGCCCCGCCCACCACCGGAACCGGTGTCGGAGCCAAACAAATCGCCCTGACGCTCTTTGGCTCTGACACCGAAACGGTGTTGGAGGTTTACCCGGCAGAAGGCCCGGCCGCTCGCGATGGGCGGGCCACCGTGAGCGACCGTCCGGGCACGGTCTTCAACCTGCCGCTCAAACCGGAGCGCGAGCTGGTATCGCTGGCAGATCTCCCGCTCGCCGTGAACGACCTGCGAGACCCCACGCTGACCAATCTCAACATCGCCTCGCTGGAAGCCGTCTCAATCCAACCGTCCACCGGCCCGGAAATCTTCATCACGCGCCAGAACCCGAAACTCTGGACGACCCTGATTGACGGGCGCCAGCGTCAGGCTAACGAGATTCGCCTGTTTGAACTGCTGAAAGCGGTGAGCACCGAACGGGCGATTGGTTTCGAATCGGATGCCGCCACGGATTTCACGCCATGGGGCTTGACCCGACCGTTTCTCAAATTGAGTTTCATCGGGCAGGACAGCCAGACCATCACGCTGCGCTTCGGGATGGATAAGCGTGGCAACATTTTCGTCAACCGCCTCGGCACCTCCAGTGTCATGCGCATTGACAAGTCGTTGCTCTCTAGCATCGCCATCCATCCCTATGAATGGCGCCACTCACGGTTGTGGTCGCTCAGCCGCGTCGATCTGGTGAGGATCGAACGCACCACTCCGCCAACCCCGACGCTCACGCTGCGCTATGATTTCATCAAGGAAACCTGGGGGGGAGAGGTGGCCGGGAAGGATGTCAGCGACGAACTCAACCCCGCTACCGCCAATTTCCTGCTGGGTGCCCTGGAATCCCTTGAAATCACCCGCTGGCTCGCCGCGTCGGATGCGGATGCGATCTCCGCCTTGTCCAAACCCGTGCTTACCCTGATGGTGGAGGAGAGGACGGTCGATGACCTCGGAGACACCTCCGGCGTGGAAAAGCGCGAGCTGAAATTCGCCCCGGTGCCAGGCACCTCCCCGCCGCAACTCTACTATGGACGGCTGACTTCAGACACTCAACCATTCCTGTTGGATCGTGCCATCTTTGAGAAACTTGCCGTGAACTTGCGTGCGGACCAGTAGGGGACCATCCCCTAACGAATTCATCTCAGGGTGGCGCGAGCAGGGTGAAGGGCCACCAGGGGAAATTGCGGAGAATCCAGAAGGCGATGACCGTCACGGCAATGATCCACCCGCCGGACGCGCCCAGGCGCAAGCGGGAGGACCAGGGCTTGCCGCGCACCCAACCTGACAACTCAAGGGCGAGGCCAACCAAGGCCGGCGGCAAGAGCACCATGCCAAGCGGGTTGCACCGGAACGCGGTGCCAAGCTGACCATGCAACACTGCAACGGTGGCTCGCGTCATGCCGCAACCCGGACAATTCAGGCCTGTGAGTTTCCGCCAAGCACAGCCTGGCAACCATCCTTCGGACCCATGCTGCCGGAGCACATACACTCCCGCCCCGAGCATCAACGTGCCCAGCACCACCGCGATGGCCCGCTTGCGACGCATCACTGGAAAACCGGAAATGCCCACCACCCGGCGAGCACGGTTGAACACACCACCCTGCCCAGCGGGCCGGAGTTTTCGCCTTTGGTCTTCAACGTGATGCAATCCCGACGCCCACGGCCAACGCGTAAATCATCAGCACCCCGAGACCCAGACCTAACGCCACCCAGCACCAGGTCTTGGCGCTGGCCGAAGCGGCCATGGCCCCGGTAATGTCACCACGGGCTTTCAGGCCATCCACCTTGGCGGCATAAACGATCGCCGGTATTCCCAGCGGCCAACAGCACAGAATCGTCACCACGATGGACTGCCAGAGATAATTCGGGATTTCCTGTCCACCGTAAGGCGAGGCCTGCGCCCCGGCACCCGGCGGAGCGTAGGGCGACATCGCGGTTCCCTCCGGCAGCGGCGTTTGACCGAAGGCCGGCGGCATCACGACGGTTCGCAACTCGTTGAGCTGCCCGGACGGAACCCAGTCCGGCAGACCCTCACGCCAGACGAGGTCGGTTGAGGTCACCTCGCCGGAGGCGAGTCTGGCGACCAACTCACCCTGCTCGACCGGGCCAAGCTGGATGCCATTTTTCGAGTAATACCATTGCATAAGTTTCGGGGGGGGGGGGGATTTGATGGGAGAACTTCCGGGCTACATGCCCATGACTTGATAGCCGCCATCAACGTAGATGACCTGGCCGGTGATGGAGGCGGCCCCGGCACTGGCCAGAAAAACTCCGGTGGCACCGATTTCCTCAAGCGTACACGAGCGACCAAGCGGCGCCCGATCCTCATAGTGCCTGATCATCTGGCCGAAACCCGCGATGCCCCGTGCCGCGAGGGTCTGCACCGGCCCGGCACTGATGCAGTTGACGCGAATCGCCTGCTTGCCCATGTCCCAGGCGAGGTAGCGGGTGCAGGCTTCCAGGCTGGCCTTGGCCACGCCCATGATGTTGTAATTGGGAATCACCTTCTCCGCTCCATAGTAGCTCATCGCCAGAATACTCCCGCCGTTGGTCATCAGGGGCTCCACCCGTTGCGCCAGCGCAATGAGCGAGTATGCGGAAATGTCATGCGCCATCCGATAGGCCTCACGGCTGGTCGCGAGAAACCGACCTTCCAGCGCCTCTCGCGGCGCAAACGCCACCGAATGCAGCAGCAAGTCCACCCGGTCCGTATGCTTGCGAACCTGGTCGAAAAACATGTCAATCTCGTCGTCGCTGGTCACGTCACACGGATAGATCGCCACCTCGTCACCGAAGGCAGCCGTGAGTTCCTCCACATTTTCCTTCACCCGCTCGCCTTGATAATTGAAGATCAATTTGACACCCTGTTCCGCCCACGCTTGCGCGATCGCCCATGCGATGCTGCGCTTGTTCGCCACCCCGAAAATAACCCCCACTTTTCCCTCAAGAGATCTGCAATTCATCCGCGCGAGCATTCCCCCCAGGCACGCCGGACGCAACACCGAAAATCAGCAGACCTCATTCAAGGGGCTGCAAACGCCAGATCCGGGCCGTTTTCCGTACCTCCGTCCCCAGGTTGCACCCTCGTTCCGCCGCCGCCGCCAACAAATCTCGCCATCAATCGTTCCCCGGCATTTTCTTGCAATCCACCCGGCTGTCGGTTTGGCGGCCGGCCAGCCAGAGCAGCAACGTGCCCGTGGCGGCCCCGGCCAGCAGTATCCCCCAGCACCACGGCTGCACCGACCCGGGAATCTGCACAGGCCTCCCGAACCAACTGCCAAACGCGATCAGCGGCAGGAAAAATCCCACCAGGAGATTCGTCTGGAACGCGAGCCGGCCCAGCCGCAAGGAGGCGCGTGAGATCTGCTCGGAGCGTTGCGCCTGCCAAAACTCCAGGGTCACCCGCGCGTCAGCATGCAACAGCTCCGCCGCCCGCTCCAGTTCCCGCGCCCGGTCGCGGCAGGTCCGGATTCGCCGATCCTCGTGCTCGACGGCAAGCGCCTGCTCCAAGGCCTGCACCATCTCGCGCAAGGCCCGCGCCAAGGGCCCCGAGTGCCGCAGAATCGCGAAAATCTCCGCCGCAGTGTCCGCCTCATCGATCCTCGCCTCGTGCTCATCAAGCGCTTGGGCATAGCGGTCGAGCAGCTCGCCCAACTCGTTCAAACCCGCCCCCCCGGGCTGCATCCACCGGCCATCGCCGCGTTTCCAGAAAAACACCGCCTCGCGCTCCGCGATGCCGGGCGTGGGGACTTCGTGGACGACGAGCATGACCTCGTCACGGCCCTCCACGCACCGTTGATGTCCCGACCGGTTGCTGAATTGCTCGCGCAACTCAGCCTCAATCTCGAAATGCTCAGGCAGCTTGAACAACCCCATCGACGTCGCCATGCCCGAACCCTACCAGTCCCCCCGCTCTCCGCAACGCCAGAATCGGGACGCCGGAACCCACACCGCAACCTTGCGCTTGTGAAACAATGCGTCTGACAGGGCGTGACGGCCTCGGCACGCCCACGGGTCCGCCCGGATGGGCGGCGCGATGGCACGGAGCATGGCCAGCCAATGACATCTCACCCTCAGGGGCAGCCTGGGTCGGCCGAGGCCGTCCGACCCTACCCGTCGCAGGATCGAGGCGGGCCAGCCGATGGTGATCAACGGCGACGGCAGCCAGCGCCGCGACCTCACCCACGTTGCCGACGTGGCCCGGGCGGTCGAACTGGCCCTCCGCTGGCGGGGCTCCGGCGCGGTGGTCCGGAACGTGGGAACGGGCAGAAACCACTCGGTCATGGACATGCTGGCAGCCGCCACGTCTCTGGATAGCGGATCGAAAATCAAAGATCGTGGATGAAAGAGCGCACTCTTCATCTGC
>JAPLUI010000213.1 GCA_026397725.1 Verrucomicrobiota bacterium
GCGGCGAGGCCGCCACGCCCTACCAGGCAACGGGTAGGGCGGCCCGGCCTCGGGCCGCCCACTGGTCCGCCCGCATGGGCGGTGCGTCGGCGCGGCATCAGGCAAGCGCCAGAAGAGCGCGACGCAGTGGCATTTTCATGGGCGTTCCAGCCGCAGGGCCAGTCAGGGCGCGGCGAGGCCGCCACGCCCTGCCGCTGCGGCGGTAGGGCGGCCCGGCCTCGGGCCGCCCACTGGTCCGCCCGCATGGGCGGCGCGATGGTGTGGCACCTGCTCGGTTCATGCGTTGCCTCACCCGCGGGGGCGGTCCGTCATGGTGCCGTCGGCAGGTTGGTGTGCAAATACCGGGTGAGCGTTTCGTAGAGGTGGCGTCTGGTATTCTTGCCTTCCTTGATGGCATGGGTCCGGTTCGGATAGGACATCTGGGAAAACGGCTTGTTCTGTCTGATGAGTTCGTTGACCAGCGTCTCGCAGTTCTGGTAGTGGCAATTGTCGTCGCCCGTGCCATAGACGAGCAGCAGGTTGCCTTGCAACTGGTGCGCGAAGGTGATGGGTGAACCGTCCCGGTACCCGGCCGTGTTGTCGGCGGGCAAGCCCATGTAGCGTTCCTGATAGATCGTGTTGTAGAACCGTTGGTTGCTGACAAAAGCAACGGCCATCGCGGTGTGGTAGAGATCGGGGTAACGGAAGATGGCATTCAGGCTCATGGAACCGCCGCCGCTCCAGCCCCAGATCCCGATGCGCCGGGGATCCAGATAGGGCCGCTCCCGGAGGATCCGCCGGGTGGCCGCCGCTTGATCCGCCGCCGCCAGAATGCCGACCTGCCGGTAGATGCTCTTGCGCCACTCGCGCCCGCGTGGTGCCGCCGTGCCCCGATTGTCGATGCTCATCACCACATATCCCTGCTGGGCCAACAGGCAGTGCCAGAGGTAGGTGTCGCCACCCCAACTGTCCACCACGGTCGATCCGGCAGGCTCCCCGTAAACATACATGAAGAACGGATAGAGTTTGGCTGGATCAAAGTCCGGCGGCTTGAGGCACCACGCGTCGAGTTGCACCTCGTCGTTGATACCGACCCGAAAGAACTCGCCAGGGCAGGTCTTCAATGCCGCCAACTTGGCACGCAGGCTGGCATTGTCAGCCAGCACACGGACGACCTTGTGCTCCGGCAGTTGTACCAGTTCGATGACCGGTGCTTGCCCAAAGCGCGAGTAAGTGTGAAAGGCCCAGCGGCAGTCGTTAGACATTTTGTAGGAATGAGTTCCCGGCTGCTCGGTTGGTGACACGCGCACGACTGGGCCGCGTCCGTCGAGCGGCGCACGGAACAGGTATCGCTGCGTGGGCTGGTCCGGGGAGGCGATGAAGTAAACGCATCCCTGTGGCTCATCGACGCCGACGATGCTCACGACGTCATACGCGCCCGGCGTCAGCGGCGTGATTTGCTGATCGGCGGTGGCCACGGCATAGAGGTGCTGCCAGCCATCGCGTTCGCTCAGCCAGAGGAAACGCGTGCCGTGCTCGAGCCACTGCCAGTTATCCAGCGCCTCCACCCATGCGTCATCCCGCTCGGTGAGCAGCACCTGGCTGTCGCCAGTGCTGGCGTTGCCCCGGATGACCTGGTTGGTGTTCTGCAGTCGATTGAGTTGCTGGAAGACCACGCTCTTGGAATCCTCCGACCATTCCAGCTCCAAGAGGTAGTGATTGCGCGGATCGGGGTTAGGGCGGAACCAGCAGGGGTTCCCGCCGCTGGCCTTGACGACTCCCACGCGGCAGGCGGAATTCGGTTCGCCGACCTTGGGGTATGCGTAGGAGGTGATTTTCGGATAGAGGGTATCGGTGTTGTTGATGAGCTTGAATTCGCTGACTCCCGAGGTGTCGAACTGCCAATAGGCGATGGCTTCGCCGTCGGGGCTCCAGCGAAAACCGTTCCGTAGCGAGAACTCCTCCTCATTGACCCAGTCGGAGGTGCCATTGATCGTGGTAAGAGTGCCGTCTGCAGTCAGTTGGGTGATCTGCAAGTTGGCGCAGGTTTGCACGAAGAGGTTGTTCTCGCAGACATAAGCGACGCGCCGGCCATCCGGTGAAAAGGTGGCGAACATGAGGGACGCAGGCGCGGCCGCGCCGCCGAGTTTCTTGAGTTCCTTGCTGGTGAGGTCAAACATCCAATAGTCGCCGCGCGTGTGCTTGCGCCACACCCGCTTGGTGTTGGTGAAAATGAGCAACTTGCTGCCGTCGTCGGACCAGGCGTAATCATCGAGCTTCAGCGGGGTGGATTCGCCATCGGGCAGCAGGTCCGACGCGGCTACCAGCACCTCGCGCCGGCCCGACTCCGCCTCGTGGCGCACGAGGTCCTTGGCCCCCTTGAGCGTTGCGGATTGCTCCAGCGTGGTGTAACCCGCAGCGTCCTTGAGCCAGCGGGCGGGACCCCATTCTTGCGTCTTGAACTCTTGCTGGCCGAAGATCCGCTCCATGGTCAGCAATGATCGGTCAGCCGGGGTCTCGGCGGCAGGAGTGGCAGTCGGGGCCGCTAACAGGAGGCAGGGTGCCAAGGCCCCCGACCAACAGCAAACACGACGGATGGCACGCAGGGTGGCTTGTGACGAAATCATGATGGTGGTGGTGGTGGTGGTGGGAGGGAGCTTGGCTAGTGGTTGCGGTTGGCGCTGCGGTCGAGGTCCAATCACAGATTCATGCGCCGCGGGTCAAGCACTCCGTTGACGCATCCCGCTTGTCAAGGATTAAGGATTTCAAGGATTCAGCACAGAAGGAGACTCCTCCAATAAGAATATCCAGGCTGGAAGATGAAGATAGATGATAGATAATAGCATGCCATCTGCACCATCAGTTGCTGAGGTCGAAGACGGACTGCGCCCCATGGGAACCCCGGCACTCTCCCGGTTGAGCCAAAGCGGTGTGGCGGGCTGCGCCCATCCCACCGCACTCCATACCTTGGCTCGCCATGGACAGGTGAATGTATGGAGTGCGGTGGGAAGCGCAGCGCCACACCGCTTGGTCCGTCGCCGAGGTGCGCCCTTCGCCACCAGCCCCTGCGAGACGGTCTGCGCCCCATGGGCCATGCGCGTCAAGTTAAGCACCTGACGCCTTGTACCGGTAAGTTCCTCGCGAATTCCTGTATCAACCTCGTCACAATCTCCACCCTGACTGGACATCCTGAGGTCCGATCGGACCACAGGATGTCCAGTCAGGGACTGCTGTTGCGGGTCACTGTCGGTAACAGGGATCACATATCCCTTAACTTGACGCGCATGCCCGTGGGCACTCCGCCGCTCTCCCGGTTGAGCCAAAGCGGTGTGGCGGGCTGCGCCCTTCCCGCACGCAGCGTCGTTCTCCGCGATCTCTGTGCCTCCGTGATTCACCGCTGCTAAAGACTCTGGGGGCGATCATTTCCACGCCAGCAGCTTCAGTCCTTTGACCCGCTTGAACTCGCGAACATTGGCGGTTACCAAGGTGGCGTCGAGGCTGCGGGCTTGGGCGGCAATCAGGAGATCGAGCGGCCCGATGATCAGCCCTTTCGCCTCCAAGTCCGCGCGGATGTCCGCATTGTGAAATGACGGATTCACCGGATGACGGGATTAGAACTCAATGGTAGGTCGCTCGTGAGACACCGGGCGCGGTGGCGGTTCGGGGAACTCCCCATCATCTGGAAACTTCTTGGCAAGGTAGCGCGCGACCTCGACAAACGAATGGAACTTGGGCACCGGGATCGGCTTGAGTACCACCTCATCGCCACGTTTTTCGATCACGACTTCAGTGCCTTCAAAGCGAAAGGCCCGGGGTAGGCGGACGGCCTGGCTGCCTCCATGCTGGAATATCTTGGCGGTCGTCATGGCTATAAGCTGTATCTACCTTCCCGGTCTGTCAAGCTGTGAACTGAAGTCTGTGAACTGAAGTCCCGCAGGGAGTGATGTGCTACGGGTTCCAGTCACCGCACCAGGATGGCGTCCTCCGGGCAGACTTCGCGGCAGGCGTTGCAGCGGGTACAGCGGTCGTCGTGGATGAAGTGCTTCTGATAGGGAGCCAGCGGGATGGCGTCGGCCGGGCAATGTTGGGCGCAGAGGGTGCAGCCGATGCAGGCGTCGGTGACCGAGTAGGTGATGAGGTCGCGGCACTTGCCGGCGGGACAGCGGCCATGGAGGTGGGCTTCGAATTCGTCGCGGAAGAAGCGCAGCGACGAGAGCACCGGGTTGGGCGCGGTCTTGCCGAGCCCGCAGAGGCTGGCGCGGCGCACCATGTCGGAGAGGGTTTCCAGGTCGGTTAGGTCGTGGGCCTTGGCCTTGCCTTTGCAGATGCGTTCGAGGATGTCGAGCATGCGGCGGGTGCCGATGCGGCAGAAGGTACACTTGCCGCAGGACTCGCACTGGCAGAACTCGAGGAAATAGCGTGCCATCTGCACCATGCAGTCGCTGTGGTCGAGCACGATCAAACCGCCCGAGCCCATGATGGCCCCGACCTTCGTTAGAGATTCGTAATCGATCGGGGTGTCGGCGAGGTCGGCCGGGACGCAACCGCCGGACGGGCCGCCGACGAGGACGGCCTTGAATGGGGTGCCGTCCGGGGTGCCGCCACCGATGTCCTCGACGACCTCGCGGATGGTGATGCCCATGGGCACCTCGATGAGGCCGCCGCGGGCGATCTTGCCGGCCAGTGCGAAGACCTTGGTGCCCTTGCTGGTGGCGCTGCCGATGGCGGCAAAGGCCTCGCCGCCGTGGCGCAGGATCCAGGGGACGTTGGCATAGGTTTCGACGTTGTTGATCAGCGTCGGCTTGCCGTGATAGCCCTGTTCGGCGGGGTAAGGGGGCTTGAGGCGCGGAATGCCGCGGCGGCCTTCCATGGATTCCAACATGGCGGTCTCCTCGCCACAGACAAACGCACCCGCGCCCTCGAAAACCTCGAGGTCGAGCGCGAAGCCGGCGCCGAAAATGTTAGGGCCGAGCACGCCCTGCTCGCGGCACAAGCGCAGGGCCTCGCGCAGTCGTCTAACGGCCGACGGATACTCGGCCCGCACATAGATATAACCTTTGCCGGCACCTACCGCGAACGCGGCGATGGCCATGCCTTCGATGACGCGGAAGGGAAACGACTCCATCAACATCCGGTCCATGAAGGCCCCGGGGTCGCCTTCGTCGCCATTGCAGATCACGTATTTCTCATCCGAAGCAAGGCCTTGCACCACCCGCCATTTGCGGGCGGTGGGAAAACCCGCGCCGCCGCGACCGCGCAGACCGCTGCGATCAATCACGTCGATGACCGCCAGCGGGGTGAGGTCGGTCAGGCACCGGCGCAGGCCGGCGAAGCCGTCGTGGGCGAGGTATTCATCGAGTCCGAGCGGGTCGAGCACGCCGTAATGCTCGGTGGCGAGGTGCCGTTGGCGGCCGAAGAAGGCGGCCACTCGCGGGCTCGGGTTATCGGCGGTGCGGCCCGCGCCGACCTGGATGTCGCGGGTTTCGCCGGACAGCCAGTCGAGGGCGGCGGACGCGCTGCGGCGCAACCACGGCAGGATGCCGTGCGGCTTGAAGTGTTTCCAGAGCAAGGCCTCGACGCGCTCCGGGTGGATGCCGGAAAACTGTCGTGGCACTTGGCCGGGCCGAGCGATTTCCACCAAGGGGGTGCGATCACACATCACGACGCAGCCGACGCGTTTGATAGTGGCGTTGAGCTGGCCGCGGGCCACGGCGGCTTGCAGCGCCTCATGGGTCGTGCCGCAGCCGCGGGCGATGCAGCAGGAATCGAGGCAGATGCGGATTTCGCCCTCGGCCGTGCCAGACGGCGGCGGCGGCGGCGGGATCCGGACCTTGCGGCGTTTGCGTTCGCGTTCCTCGCGGCGCAGGAACTCATCCAACATTTTCGGCGCCTTGTCACGGGTGAGGTGAGCGAAGCTGGTCTCATTGATCTGCACCACCGGGGCCAGCGTGCAACACCCGACGCAGAAGACCTTCTCGACCGTGAAGATGCCGTCCTGGTCGGTATCTTCGCCCTTGCCGAGGTGAAGATGTTTGCACAACGACTCGTGAATGTCCTCCGCGCCGTGGATGTGGCAGGCGGTGCCGTCGCAGACCTTGACGTGGTGGCGGCCCATCGGGCGGTGGCGGAACTGCGCATAGAAGCTCGCAACCCCGGCCAGGGTGGCAGGCGGGATGCCGGTGAGTTGGCAGACGCGGCGCATGGCGGCATCGGGAAGGTAGCGGTAACGGGCTTGCAGTGCCTGCAGGATCGGGATCGCCTGCTCACCGTTGCCGCCGAGGCGGCCGACCACCTCATCGACATAACTCAAGTCGAGGGCGGCGCTCGGCGGGGTGGGGATCTGTTGCTTACTTGCCATCCTCGGTGCCGATGCAGAACAGGTGTTGCTTGCCGCGCAGATAGATGCGGCCCGCGGCAAACGCGGGCGAGGCGCCGGTGCCTTCGCCCAGGGCGGAGCGACCGGTTTCCTTGAAGCCGTCCCGGCCGGCCACGCCGCTGATCATGACCCCGGTGGTGGTTAGAAGATGGATGCGTCCCATGCTCATGGATGGCGAGGCCTGAAACTTCGCCTTGGGGTCGTGCTCCCACAGATGCTCGCCGGTGAGCGCGTCCAAGGCATGGAAGACCCCGAAAACCAGCGTGTAAACCCGCGGCCCGTCACACAGCAGGCTGCACATGTCGGGCAACCCGGAGTCCTCCTGCTTCCATGCGATTTTGCTGGCGGTGACGTCCCCGGTGCCGTCGGGCTTGATGGCGGCAATGCAAGTTTGGTCGCAGGCGACATAGACGAGATCGTTGGCAAAGGCCGGCGAGGTGGCCACGTCACCGCGCATGCACTTTGCTCGCCAGAGTTCCTTGCCGGTGGCCGGGTCGTAAGCGGCCACCAAGGGGTCGGCGGAGGTGATGATTTGCTCGCGGCCCTGGTACTTGATGAGGATGGGCGAAACCCACGAGTTGGCGACCGCCCGGGGTGTTGACCACACCGGTTCGCCGGTGTTGGCGTCGAGCGCCATGATCCTGGACTTGCCGGCTTTGGCGTCGCCCTGATCGAACACGACGATCACGCGGTTCTGCCAGAGCGTGAGGGAGGTGGCGTGGCCATAGGTGTTGTCCGGGGTGCCCAGGCTGCGGGCCCACAGGCGTTTGCCCTCGGCGCTGAAACCGGCGAGGTCGCCATTGGCAAAGATGGCGAACACGCGGCGGCCGTCGGTGGCGGCGGTGGAAGCGGCAAAGCCGGTGTCCTCCATCACCTCCAGGGCTTCGGCCCGCTCACCTTGCGGCGTGCTCACCGGGGCCTTCCACAGCAAGGCCCCGCTGGTGGCATCGAAGCAATACACCTCGCGCAGCTCGGCGGTGGCTCCGGTTAGGAAAACCCGGTTGCCCCAGACCACCGGGGAGTTTTCGCCGGGCAGGCCGATCTCGGATTTCCACCGGATGTTTTTGCCCGACGGGCCGTCCCAGGATTCCGGCAGGTCGGTCAGGGTGGTGATGCCGGAGCCATCGGGACCGCGGAAATACGGCCAGTTGCTGGCAATTTCCGCAGCGCTTGGAAACCAGTCGGGATCGATGGTGGCGGCGGTGCCGGCCGCGCCACCGGCGGGGTTGGAGGTGCCTTCCGCAGAGGTGTTCGTAGGAACACCCTGCAACTGGCTGCCGCGGTCCCAGACGAGGGCCAGGGTGAGTCCGGCGAGCGCGAGGGCGGTGCCGGTCACGGCCTTGGCGGCGAGCGCGGCGACCCGGACCGGATCTTCGCGCTGGAGGGAAATGTTGGGGATCACAATGGGCGGACGTTGCAGGTGACGGGCGAGCTTCAAGGCGGCGAGAAAAACCGCCGCTCCGCCTAACAACAACCATCCGCCGCGGCTGGCGAGGTGTTCGCGGCGGAAGTATTCGCGGCGGAGGTCTTGGTCGAGTTGGCGGACTTGGTTTTTGAGGTCGGCGTTTTTCGGGTCTTCGCGCAAGGCGGCCTTGAGTGGCAGCAACTCGCGGGCTTCGACCAGGCGGACCTTGCCGTTGCCGGGGCCGCGATAGAGGCGGAAGGTGTTGACGAGCAGCAACGTGCCGAGGATGAGCGAAAACACCCCGGCAATCAGCGCGGTCTGCGAACAGGCCCGGGCCCAGATTTTCCGCGACGGGACCGGCGGAGGGGCCGCCGCCACCACGTCTCTAACGGCTTGCCCCGCGCCTTGATGGGTTGGGGAGGGCTCCGGGCTGGACGCCCGGGTCACCGTGGGGTGGGCAGGTTGCCCGCCACCGTCATGCTCCCGGCTCTCAGGATTGGCCACGGAGGTCTCCTTCCTGCGGTAATGCCACCGGCACGCCCCGGCGGATGAGTTCATAAGGACAGGTGGCAAAACAGCGGGCGCAGGAGACGCAGCGGCCACTGTCGGTTGCGTAATCGGGCGAGCCATCCGGGAAGAAGATGCGGGCGAGTTTGAGGGCCAGCACGAGGCCGAAGACCGCGCCAAGCCAACGCCCCAAAGTGACGAAGCGGGCTTCCAGGGCGGCGGCCTTGGCGAAGACCGCTTGGCGGTCGGCGCCGTGCTGGCGAAAGGCGGTGAGTTCGTCGGGCGGCGGACCTGACCAAGCGCCACGTTCCTGCAGCAGGACGAGCGTGGCCAGTTTGCCATCGGGATGCAGTGGCAGCGAGGCAAGGCCGACCTTGCCGCCGAGCCAGCCGAAGAGCAGCGCGGCCAGGGGCACCATCAGCGCCAGCAGAACGATCCGCTGCCGTCCGCTGGCGATGCG
The DNA here is from genome assembly GCA_026397725.1 of Verrucomicrobiota bacterium. Taxonomy (GTDB): domain Bacteria; phylum Verrucomicrobiota; class Verrucomicrobiia; order Verrucomicrobiales; family Akkermansiaceae; genus Luteolibacter. The sequence continues at coordinate 8,728 of JAPLUI010000213.1, forward strand.
TTCCCAGCCTTGTTTGGCGGGCATCGGCGGGTTGAGGGCGCCGAACGGACAGGAGTTCTCACACAGCCGGCATTGCGTGCAGGTGTCGGGCGTCACCGTCGGCCGCCATTTGGCACAACGCGACGCCAAGCCTAACAACGCGCCATACGGGCACAGGTAACGGCAATACGGGCGACCGACAAACATCGACAACACCAACAACGCGACGCCGCTGACAAGCATGAGCCGCGGCCCGGCCATCCGGAAAATCCCGACGAAGGGGTCGAACTTGCAGATGAGAAACAACGCGCCGGTGGCGGCTAACAACACTGCCAGCGCCAGATGAATCCATGGCAGCACCCGCAGGATTTCATCCAGCCAAACGGGCACCTTATGCGGCTTGACCAACACCAGATCCTGGAGCGCCCCGTGCGGGCACACACCCGCACAAAAACTGCGGCCCCAGACCAGCGCCACCACCAAGGGCAACGTGAACAACGCAAGCACCGCCAACGGCACCGCATAACTGGCCTCCGCAATGCCGAGGGCGACGTTTTGGATCGAGCCGATCGCACACACGCAGCCGCGCCGCCAGAAGCCGAAATAGGCGAGCGAAACCAGCGACAGCATGACCATCCCGCGGCGCGAGCGTTGTTTCAGGCTGAGCCACGAGGCCACCGCCAGGCCAAGCGCCAACCCGGCCACATCGAGCCAGCCGCTGCTGCGCGGCTGCGGGTTGGACACCAGGGTCTCCGGCAGGGCATGCGTGGAAAAATCGGGTGGCGGAAACCGCTGGACGCCGAAGGCCGGTCCGCTGCCGAGGGCCAATAGCAACAGCACCAACAGCACTGTGAAAAACACAGCAGGCGGGGCACCCTCTTGCCCTGACAGCCGGGACGGCGGTCCTCCCCCGGGCGACCCGCGACTCATGTGCCTGCCGCCCCCTTTCCGCGCAGCAGGTAGGGCTTGGTGGCCGGGATTTGGCGGAACGCCTGCGCCGGGCAGGCGGTGGCGATCGCACAGATGTTGCAGTTGAGGCAGCGGTCGTGGCTCACCTGCAGATAGAGCGAGCCGTTGCCGAACATGTTGCATCCTTTCACACACTTGCCGCAAGCCACGCAGAGATCCTTGTTGATACTATATTCATAGTAGGGATCCTCGATGAATTTGCGCCCGATCGCACCGGTCGGGCAAAGCTGGTTCTCGGCACCTTCGTCGAGGTTGATCGGTTCGGGCTCGAAGTAACCGGTACACAGCTTGCAATAACCGCACATCCCGTAAGAGTGGACGCATTTCACGGCCGAAACCTCGAGCACGCATTCGGTGGCGCAGCGGCCGCACTGGATGCATTGGTTAGGGTTGATCTGCCAGCGGGTGGCGGCCTTGGCTTCGCGACCCGCGAGGAAGCCGGCGGCGGAACCGAAACCTAACAGTCCGGCGCCGCGCACGCCGCTCTTGAGCAACTCGCGGCGGTTGAGGGAGTGTGGCCCGTCAGTCATGGTTCGGCTCCTTGCGTTGCATGATGCGGACGGTGCCGCCGACGACATCCAGGACCAGCACGCGCTGTTGCGGGTCGATGACGGCATAGATGCCGGAGCCCAGCGACTCCGGGGTGCCGGCGTTGGCGGCTTGCAGATACTCCGGAAACGCCTCCGGCCCGGCCACCAGGCCGGTGAACTCGCCGTGTGAATCATATAACTTCACCCGCGGCAGGCCCTTCTCACAGGTGACGAAACTGCCGTCCGGGAAGATGTCGAAACTCACCGGATTGCAGCACCCACAGAAACCCGCCACCGCAAACGACGACTTGCCCCATGCCACCTCGAGATCGCCACCCAACGTGAAGGCCTCGATTTGATGTTCGCCGGGATTGGTGACGCGCAGCAGGCCGTCGGGTGCCATGCGGACGCAGAAATACGGGCTGGGAACGACGAAGCCCTTGAGGTTGCGGTTAGGGTCGCGGGCGCCGATGACCCCAAGGGGCTTGCCCGTCGCATCGAGTTTGTGGACGACCCGGTTGCCGGCATCGGCGACGAAGACATGCTCGCCGGCGATGGCGATGGCGGTGGGCAGCAGGCCCGCAGGCAGCGCGTTCCACCCGGCCACTTCCGCGCCGCTGGCATCCAGGACGGAGATTTTTCCGGGTTGGCCGGCGAGGATTTCCCCGGTCGGGCGGAGCGCCAGCGAATAGACCGGTTGCTCCAGCGGGATGCTGAGGCCGGGTTCGCCCGTGGGTGAAAACTTGCGGATGCCGCCGGTGCCGCCGACAAAGATGGCACCGTCGTTGGCCACGGCCAGGTTGCGGGCACGCTCGAGGCCAACCGGGAAGCGGCCGATTTCCTCGTAGCGCAGCAGCGCCGGATCGGAGGTTTGAAAACGGGCGACGTCGTAGGTGAATTCCGCGCCCAGGGCAGGCTTGGGACGGCTGGCCGCGGGCGGGTGGCCACGGGTGAGGCGATTGACGGCCAGCCCGGTCAAGCCGCCGAGGCCGACGATTCCACCGCCCCAGGCGGCCGAGCGCAGGAATGCACGTCGTCCGGCACCGGGCGGTGGCGGAGCGGCCGGCGGCTGGTTGTCAGGCGGGTCGGCGGGCATGCTGGGAGGCGTTCTTGGTGTTAGATCGGGCGGCGGTCGGATGGGCGGTGCCCGCGCGTTTCGATTGCATCGCTTTCGGCAGTCCGCAACCGGAAAACCCCGGACAGCCGCCGCATGGGTCGGCCCGCAGGCACTTGCCGTGCAGGCTGCGCCAGCCCAAGGCCGACGCGAGCCCGGCGAGGGCGAGCAAGCCGCCACCGCGCAGGCAGCCCCGGAGGATGTCCCGACGATTTTGCATGCGGCGAATACTTTGGGGCGGGGTCATTTCTTTCGCAAGTCCAGACAAACCATGCGGGTCAGGTCCCTGACAATCAGGCGGCCGCCGGCCAGCGCCAGCGGTCCCCAGGCGTCGTGGCCGTCGAGCACCTTGGCCTGGGCGAGCGGCTTGAATCCATCCGGGGTGGCTGGTGCCATGGTCAGTTCTCCATCGTCATTCATCACGAACAACTTGCCGTTGGCGACCATGAACGGGCCGAGGCCGAAGCGGTGGCTCATGCCGCTGGTCCAGCGCACCTTGCCCTGCAGATCGAGGCAGACCAGTTCGCCGTTTGGGCGCACGCCGTAGAGGTGGTCGGCGTAAAGGACCGGCGTTTGCTGGGTGGCCCCGAAGGTGTCCGCATCGAGCCGGAAGACGGGCTTGGCCGTCCATTTCCCGGCCGCCTCGCCGATTTCCAACATCATGCTGCCGGCCTCGTAGCCGCCGGAGAGGAAGATCCGGTGGTCGGGCACCGGCACCGGGGTGGCGACCGTGGCGATGCTGATTTTCCACTCCGGCGTTTCCCACAGCAGCGTGCCGTCGTCCGCCGCGATGCCCGCGACGCCGCGATGGCCGCAATAAACGTAGGTCTTGCGGCCGGCGATCTCCATGGGCGTGATGGAAACATGGGTCATTTTCCACTCGCGCGGGTTGGGGGTTTTCCACAGCACCTTGCCCGTCGCGAGTTCCACCGCGATCATCAGGCTGCTGCCGGACGGGGCCAGGATCACGCGCTCGCCATCGATCAACGGGCACTGGCCCGCATACCAGGCCGGCACGGCGGTGCCGTATTCCCGGACCAGATCAATGCCCCACTGGAGTTTGCCGGTCACGGCATCGAGGCAACTCACGTGACACTTCGGGCCGAGGCTCACGACATGTTGGGCAGTGACGGCCGGGACGGTGCGCGACATCCCGTGGTTGCGCTTGAGCGACAACGGATAGGAAAACCTCCAGATCTCCTTGCCGTCCGCCAGCGAGAGGCAGCGCAGGGCGTCGGCCTGGGCGTCGCGGTCGTAGTCCATCAGATAGACCCGGCCGGCGAGCACGGCGGCGCCCGCATAGCCGTCGCCCACGTCCACCGCCCAGAGCGGTTTGGGCTCGCCCGCGGCCCAGGATTCGGCCAGGGGCGTATCGTCGGTGGCCACCGCGTCGTGGTTTGGCCCGCGGAAGCCGGGCCAGGCGCCGGGGAGGTCGGCTGCGGTGCCGCCGGAAGTCGTGAGGGTGGCCTTTTCGAGTGGCGAGGCGCCGCCGGTGTCGCCCGCGCCGTCGCCGCCAAGGGTCGGCAGCCGCAGCGGCGCCCAGCCGTCGGGCAAGCCTGTTCCCCAAACGTAGGCCAACAAGGCCGCCGCCACCATGGCCAGCGCCGCCGGCAGGGATTTGGCGAGGAGGATGACGCGGCTCGGCTTCATGCGTGATTAAACGGCTGGACTGCCGCGCCGCCGCGCCGGTCAAAGGCACGCCAGGCCGGGCGGGAGTGGAAGTTCGGGGGGGGATGCATCGGACACGTTTTTCGGAGTGGGTAGGCATTTTCCATGCGCTTGTCAAGCGGGACCGCCCGCCACCCGGGAGGCCGGGACCGCAGCCCATGCCCCGCTGGCGGCCCCCGGCACGCCGGACGGCCAAGCGGCCGGCGCGACCCTCAGGAAAATCCGCGAATTCGCGCCCCTCGGAAAAATTTCGGAAATGTCTTCTTGCATGGAACTCCACAGCAACTATCGTATGCTCTCTCGATCGAATTTTCGCGCTTCTATCAATTTAACGGAAAACTGAACATCACCCCCTGAGCCTCCCTGTAGTTGGAACCGTGATACCATTATCACAAACGCTGCGACTATCCCTGCCGCGCTCCCGTGCCTATCCTGTCCGGGCATGCGTAGCTCCACGGCACGGCTACCCAGTCGCTCCAAGTTGATCCCCGCAGCACCCTCCCTCACATCCTTATGAAACCTCTTCGCTCCACCACCCTCGTCCCAGCCCTCGCCAGCCTCCTGATGTGCCAGATGGCGGCGGGCGTGAATCTCTTCGACATCTCTTTTGATTTTGGTACCGGTGAAAACGCGGTCCCCGAAGCTTATCAACCCATGTTTATCGATGCGGCGAACATCTGGAAAGGTATCATCCCTTCCTATATAGATGGCAATTACACCGAATACGAAACTGTCGTCCCAGGTCTTGCCATTACTGCGGGACTAAAAGCATTGGGGGGGGTAGGCGGCATCTTGGCTGAATCAGGGGGGATTTTGTCTGCTCGTGACGATGGTCATTTCGAACTAGCGTGGTTTGCCAACATTAATCTTGATTCGAATGATGCGCCCCTGTTGAGTGGAGGCCAGCTTACTGCGGTGATTGCCCATGAGATAGGCCACGCTCTGGGCTTTGGGACCTTGTGGGAGGCAAACGGATTATATGTCCCGGGTAAGGTGGTGGAAGGATCATACGTGCCTGGCTCGGGTGAATACAAAGTCGGCAGCGCTGCGACGACCGCCTACAAAACAGAATTTAATTCCGGTGCAACATTCGTTCCGGTGGAAACGAGCGGCGGTAAAGGTACTGCAGACGCTCATTGGCAGGAGATCGCTGGTGGTCTCTCCGACACCGGTTGGATGTCCGGTACCTATAACAAGGACATGCGTTATGAACTGATGACCGGTTGGCTAAATTTCGATCCTTCAAATCAATATTTCATCAGTGATACGACCGTTGCCAGCTTTCGCGATCTTGGTTACAACACCAATAGTGGTGGTGTTTTTAACGCAGTACCCGAGTTATCGACGTTGAGCAGCGGGTTCTTGTTGCTGTTGGGTGTGGTGCGGCGGCGGCGGGAGGCGCGGTGCGGGTGAACACGTCGCGGGGGGGCGAGGACACCGCCGTCCCGGCCGATACTTTCCGGTTAGTGGCCGCGCAATAACTGTCGCATGCGCATGAGATGCATTGTAGCGGCGGTCTGTGACCGCCGATGCCACTGGGAGGAGCCAAGGCGCTGGTCCTTTCGCATCGGCGGTCATAGACGCGCCGCTACAAGTTATTTGCGCAGGCACTTGGCACATGGCTTGGCCACAGACGGCTCGGCCACTGGGAAGAGCCAAGGCGCTGGTCCTTTCGCAGCGGCGGTCATAGACGCGCCGCTACAATTCGATGGTTCTTGTGAGATTTGCGCGGCTGTTCATGAAGGCATTTTTTACCGCAGATTACGCGGATCACGCTGATTTATTGGAATTGATTTGACGAGCGCTTTTCCCAAAACCTGAAGCGCGGCAGTATGTGGATTATCGGGCATTCGCCAGTGGGGTGACTGGACAATTTGATAGAACATATTCACATTCTCCGTGATTTCCGCGTAATCCGTGGTAAAGAATGCCGCATTTCCCAATTTCATGTGCCTTTCACGTTCATCTGTCAGGGCAGGCGGATGTCGGCGGAATCGCCGTTGGCCAGGTCGTGTTCGGCGACGGATTTGCCGGCTTGGAGGACGCTGAGGTGCTGGCCTTGGCCGCGGCGTTCGACCACCACATCGAAGTTGCGGTTGAAGGCGCGGACCGAGCGCAGGGCCATGCGCGGCCAGGCGGCGGGCAGGCGCGGGGTGCAGCGGAAACCATCAAGTCCGGTGGGCCGGATGCCGAAGAGCCCCTCGGTGAAGATGCGGCAGTACAGGCCGCTTTCGGATGACAGGTGGCGCTGGTCGCCCTCGGGCCAGGCCTCGACGGGGTAAGGGACGTGCTCGCCTAACAGGCGGCGGCCGGTATAGGCGGACAGATAGCGCAGGCCGGTGGCGGTTTCACCCGCCTGGAAGACGCCGCGCAGGCCGTACAGGGTGGAGCGGTCCCAGAAGGCCAGGTCGCCCGCCTGCGAGGCCAGGCCGTCGGCCGTCCAAAGCCGCGGCGAGAACAGGGCGGCGATGGTGCCCTCGCGGCGCTCGGTTAGGCCCATGCACAGCGGCAGGCAAATCCACGAGCGCAGCACGTCGTTGCCGGCGTAGTATCGATAGGTCTCGAAGCCCTCGACCTTGGCGCCGAAGTACTTGTCGATGGCCTTGGCGAGCGCGTCCGCCTGTTGGTCGTAGGTGCGGGCATCCGCCTCCTTGCCCAAGGCGCGGCCGAGATCGGCGGCCGAGCGCAAGCCGCCGTAACACAGGGAGGACGTGGACAGGTTGGCCTTGCCGGTGGGCAGGCGGCCCTCCAGCTCATCCGTGTCGGAGGCGATGACGCCCTCGGCGGTGGTTTGGCGGCGGGAGTATTCCAGGCACCAGGCGATGGCGGGCCACAGTTCCGCGGCGATGGCCCGGTCGCCGCGAGCCAAGCAGAAGCGGGCGCAGCCATAGGCATACATGGCCGCGTCGCCGCGGTCGCCGTCGGCGCCACCGCGACCGATCCCCTCGGAGTAGAGCGAAGACGGGATCAGCTTATAGTCCGGCTGCATGTGTTTCTGAAAAAGTCGGTAGGTGTCGAGGGAGGCCTGGTTGGCAAGCCGGTCGCCGAGGTAGGGGAAAAACGGGCCGGCATATTCCACGTTGTCGTTGCACCAGGCGGCGGCGTAGTAGGCCAGTCCGCCGGGCGCGAGCATCATGCCGCCGCGGGTGGCGTTGATCGCCTCGGCGACGCGCAGTTTGCAGAAGGCGAAGGCCCTATCAAGTTCCGGCTCGGGCGTCTCCAGGCGCAGGTCGCGCTGCAGTGCGGCGACGTGGGCCCGCCGGGCGGTTTCCTCGGCGGCGAGGTCGAGCTTCCCGGCGGGCTCGCTCTCGAGCCGGCCGCGGAACAGGACCGCGAAGACGAGTTCCTTGCCGGGGGCCAGTTCGGTGGTGGCCGGCGCGGTGCAAGTGACCTCCATCACATTCAGCCCGAACGGCCCCGCTTCCTGATGCCGCAGCGCCAGCGGGGCGACGGCCACCTTGCGGGCCGCCTTGCCCGCATTGCGCACGGTCCAGCGGTCGATGGCCGTCCACAAGGTCGGGCTGGGAAACGCGCAGCGGGTCACCAGCAGATCCTGGCCGGCCTGGCCCTGGATGGTTAGAGTGCCATCGAGCCGCACCCGGACGACGGAGATGGGTCCGAGCGGGGCTCCATCGACGGTGATGACCGGTTCGGCTTCCCGTTGGTCATAGTGATGGATGACGCCGTCGAACATGCCGTTGTTGCCCTTGCGCAGGCCGGGCCAGATCACACTGCGCTTCATCGACAAGGCCCGCTTGGCATCGATCCGGTAGTTGACCACCTGGCCGACGCGCAGCCCGCCCTGTTCGATGAAATCGGCGTGTGGCAGGCGCTGGTCTTTGGTGACCGGCCATTCGGTGGTCATGCCCTCGCCCAGCATCCAACGTGGCGGCGTCGGTGGCGCGGCCATGGTTTGCGGCTTGGCACCGCTCACCCGGAACGAGGCCTCCGCCCAGTCCGCCTTGTCGTGATCGGTGCCGTCAAAGCCGTCGGTGACTTGCAGCACCAGTTGTTTCACGCCGGTCAGGTCGAGATCGACCGCTTGTGCCGGCATGCCGCCGCGCAGCAACTGGCTGCACCACAGGACCTTGCCGTCGCCTTCGATGATGAACTCGACACTGCCATTCTTGTTAGGGGCAGCACCTTCGTCGTTGATGCCGACCTGGGCGGTGAAGCGCGTGCTGCCACCTTGCAGGTCAAGATGCACGATGCTCGGCGCATGGGTGCCGAAACCATGGGCGTACTCGCGCCCGGCAATGCGCAGCGGCTTGCCGTCCACCGCACGATCAAGCCCCGGTTTGCCGTTGCCTTGTTGCACGCGACTCAGGTCCAGGGATGAGAGGCGCACTTCCTCGGCGGTGGCGGCGGACGCTGCCAACAGGCACAGGCCGAGCAGGGACGTCAGACGGGGGATCGGGAATGTGGATGGCGGGTGATGGCGCATGATGGTATCGGGGTTGGAAAGTTAGGGAAGGCGCTGTAAAGATATTAACTATATGTTAGTAACTCGAAGAGAAGATAATGAAGCATTATGGTAAAATCATGATGAGGTAAAATGATGGAAGAAAAGACCAAGGATTCTGGGCCAAATTCCCCTTCTGCATCATTTTACCTCATTTTACCAAAGACTCTTACGGCCAATAATGCGATTTGGAAAGTTTATTTATTTACGGCGCCTAAGTTGGAGAAGTCGGGGTGGGCACCGGTCCGGCGGAGTGTTAGGCTTGGCGCGTGGCACAGGGGATTCGGGTTTTCATGGTCGTCCGGTGTCACGCCAGCCGCCGTTTACCAGGCATCGGTGCGGAATGGCGAGGCGGGCAGGCCTGCACGGTTGTAGAGGTTGGCCCCGTCGGGATTCATCTCAAAGGCGTAGCGCACGGCGACCGGTTCCTTCACGTCGGGCGAGGACACCACGAGCGTGTTGTTCTCGATCACGGCCTCGGCCCAGAACCATTTCTTGTCGGTGCCGGCGATGGCGATGCGGTTGAGTTTTTCACCCTTGGTCTCGACGGTCGGCGTCCGGCCATCCTTTTTGCCTAACATCAATCCGGACCCCGCGTGGTCGAACTCCACGCGGGCCTTGCCGCCCTCAATCTTGAGCGCCTTGAACAGCGGACCGGAAACCACCAGGTCTTTTTGCCCGTAGTCCCGCCCCAGCGCCCAGCGCGCCAGCCGCGTTCCGACGTCGTATTTGTTTTTCGGATGGATGTTGCCGGACTGGGCGAGCGGCACGGTATCGATGATGACCGCCATGCCGGTGTTAGGCAGGGTGAGCGATTTGGTTTGGGCCTCGCGGAGTTTGGCCCAGCCGTTGCCACCGGCGGGGTCCACCGACGGAGCCTGGAAATTGGCGAGTTGCACGAAATAGAAGGGGAAATCCCCCTGTCCCCATTGCTTGCGCCAGCCGCCGATCAGGGCTTGCATCTTGTCGAAATACGAGTCGCCTTCGGTGCCGTTGGATTCGCCCTGATACCACAGCGCGCCCTTGATCGGGAAGCGCACGAGCGGATGGATCATGGCGTGGTACATGCTGCCGGTCTCACCTCTGGCGGCGGGAAGTGTGCCGCCGGTGGGGGCCACCCACGGCTCGATCCGGGTGCCGCCCCAATTGGTGTCCACGATGCCGATGGGGACGCCGGTTTGCTGTTGGATTTCGCGGGCGAAATAGAAACCCGCTGCGGTAAAGCCGCCGGCGGTTTGTGGCGAGCACACTTGCCACGGGCCCGCAGTTGGCGCGTCGGGCTCCGGTTGGCCGGATTTCACATGGTTGAACTTGATGCGGCGGATCTTGGGCAAGTCGGCGGCCTTGATATCTTCCGCCGCTCCCAGGCACCCGCCCAAGGCCATCTCCATGTTGGATTGGCCGGAACATATCCAGATGTCACCGATCACGACGTTCTTGAGGGTCAGGTCGCTATTGCCCGTCACCACCGCCAGTTCCAGGTTTTCGCCGGATTTGATGGCTGGCAATTCGAGTGCCCACTGGCCCTTGTCGTCGGCCTTGGTCGCGGCGGCTTTCCCCGCCAGTGCCACGCTCACCGCCTCACCGGCGTCCGCCCATCCCCAGACCCGCACCGGCGCGTCCCGCTGCAGCAGCATGTTGTCGGTGAAAATCTTCGGCAGGCGCACGTCCGCCATGGCGGAGCTGGCGGTCACCATGGCGGAAACACACAGGAGCAGGTTGAGCCGGTGACGACGGAGCTTGGGGGCGTTGGTTTTCATGTTAGGTTGGTTGAAACTGAAACTCGCCTGGCTGAGAACTCCATCGATCCGGCATGGCACGAGCCATGCCAACTGCGGATGATGGAAACGAGACAGCTTTGCAGAGCGGAATCACCTACGGTCCGGCTCCCTCGATTCTTTCGCTGCGGCCGGGCAATCGTCCGGTCCGTCATCAAGAACAAGAATGGACGCGGCTGTGACAATTCTTGGTCTTACTTGATCATTGAATGTTGGAAGTTGAATGTTGAATGTTGAAATCTTCGGCGTGCCTCATGGGAACCCCGCGGCTCTAACGGTTTAGCCACAGCGGGGTGGCGGGCTGCGCCCTTCCCACCGCACTCCAGACTTTGGCTCGCGCCTGGGCAGGTGAAGGTATGGAGTGCGGTGGGAAGCGCAGCGCCACACCGCTGTGGCTAAGTCCCGGCGCTCGCTGCGGCCCAAACATCTTCCGGGTCGTCACCAGGATTCGGCGTTCCCGTTCTCAGCATCAGAACCCGGTGGGCGGGTGTGGCACCGGGAGTAACGTGGGCGCGATAAGGAGCCAC
>JAPLUI010000449.1 GCA_026397725.1 Verrucomicrobiota bacterium
CTTGGCGGAGGCGGCGCAGATCGAGAAGGGAGAGGAGATGGAATGGCTGGTGGAAGACCGGAACACGTTCGTTCTCCGCCGCGTGAAGCCGAAAAAGCCCGTGGTTAAAGGGAATAAGCCCTTAACTTGACGCGCATGCCTGCCGGGGGAGCGTGCAAGCTGTTCTAACAACTCAAACTCGCGGGCGGTCAGCTCGATGCGCCGGCCGCCGCGCACCACCTCGCGGGTGAGCAGGTTCACGGTCAGATCCGAGACCGTTAGAATGCTTTGGCTCGCGCCCGAGGCCCGGCGCGTCACGACATGCAGCCGGGCGATCAACTCCTCGAGGTAGAACGGCTTGGTTAGATAGTCATCGGCGCCGAGGTTGAGGCCTTCGAGGCGTTCGTTCAGTTCGCTGCGGGCGGTGAGCAGGATGACGGGCACAGCCAGCCTGCGTTCGCGCAGGTTGCGCAGAATGCTCAGCCCGTCCCGTCCCGGCAGCATGATGTCGAGCACCACCGCATCGTAGGGCCGCGTCGTCACCGCGGCAAAACCCTCGTCGCCGTGGTGGCAGACGTCCACCACAAAACCCTGCGCCTCCAGCCCCTTGCGGATGAAGGAGGCGATTTTCTTTTCATCTTCGATGACGAGGATTCTCATGGCGGACAGCGGTCGGCGGCTGGATTTCTAGCAGCCGGGTGAGGGCTTGCACAGACGAAAAGCAAGCTCAGGCGGTGCCGACGCGTGAAATCTGGGCCGCGAGGATGAATCCAAGACCCTCCAGCGAATTACAATTTGTTTAGAATCCGATGAATCATGGCCCGGCATGGTTGGGCACGAGCCTGTGTTTGCGTCGTGCCTCCGCCGCGTGCCGGTGCCTGCCACTACAAGGAATCACGCCCCAAGCGCGGCAGGAGGGAGCAGCGGCTGGTGATGAATCCCATGGATCTTGCTGCCATCCGGTATGGAATCACGTGCTGCGGTGCCGACTGTTCCGCTTGCGCCAGCGGGCAGGACGGGAAATTCTCGCCCGCTGCCTATTGCAGGTGCCATGCCGGTTCGTTCGCAAGCCGGCGCGGGGCCTGAACAGACGGCTGCCAACCATGGTCAACGACTCCCCCCATATTTCCGAAAGCCTGCTCGACGCTGCCCGCGACGGGGACGAGTCGGCATGGCGAGAATTGGTCGATCTGCTCTATCCACTGGTCGAAAAGAGCAGCAAGCAGTTGCAGATATCGCTTGACACGGACCGCGACGGCTCGGAACCTCCAAACAACTGACAGAAAGAATTCATGAACCGCTTTACCTTCATGCTCGGATTTGCGCTGTTAGTGATGGCGGCGACCCTGGCGGTCACCATCACCACGCGCAATGCGCCCGGTGCTGCCCGCGCCCTCGCCCGGTCTGGTGCAGGCACGCCGCAGACCACCCAACATCCCTCCCACAGCCAAGCGCTGCCACCGGGTGCCCCCGTGGATTCCACCGGCCAGCTCCCGGTTCGCGGCCAGGCCAATGACCAGCCCGGGGTCTTCCGCGTCGCGCTGCCCGAAACATGGTTGGCCTCGCTGCCCGCCGAACAACAGGCCGCATGTCACAGCCGCGTCGCCGCCGTCGAAAGCGATGCCCGTGTTAGACTGGCTCGCCTCACCGCCGAACTTGACCTGACCGTCGCGCAACGCGAGAAGATGTTTCCCGTGCTCGTCCGCCTCGCGCCGGGTTACGATCCTGCCATGCTCGTCGGTGGCACCCGCCCCGCGACCCCATCCGCCCTCGCCGCCCCCGAGGCCATGCACCAAGTGCTCGACCCCCAACAACAGGCGCTCCTGGAAGACCAGGAGGTCAACCGACAACTGTGGTGGCAGGACACCCTCTCCCGCCTCGAGGCCGACTTGATAGAAACGACCGGCGCCGCGCCGACGA
>JAPLUI010000241.1 GCA_026397725.1 Verrucomicrobiota bacterium
TAGCCACAGCGGTGTGGCGGGCTGCGCCCTTCCCACCGCACTCCAGACTTTGGCTGCGCCTGGGCCGGTGAAGGTATGGAGTGCGGTGGGAAGCCCCGCGCCGCACCGCTGTGGCCAAGTCCCGGCGCTTGCTGCGGCCGGGCAATCGTCCGGTCCGTCGCCGGGGTCCCCCCCCCCGGAATGAGCCAAGTCATTTTCCGGGATGCATTGCCAATTCCTTGTCAATTCGTTACTACTCAGGTCCGCTACTTTGAAGATGCATCAAGAGGATGACAGAATCATTTTTTGACAGAATCATTGGAAGAATTCGCATATCCGACGAGGAATAGCCGTTGATGAAAGGGAAGGCAGGCGGATGGACCGCGATAATCCTCAATGATTCTGTCATCCAATGATTCTGTCACAAAATTCTTCCGTTCCTGAGTAGTTACAGTCAATTCAAGGTCCAGCCCAGGAAGTGTGTGGTTGCCGCTGCGGTGATTTCATTGTCTTCATTTTCCTCCATCATCACTGAGGTGCCATGATGAAATCCGCCGCCAGGTGCATCCCCCAAACTCCTCCGACGCTCGCAGGGAAGCACGCCCCGGATTGGGTTTTCACACCCGTTTCCCAACTTCGGGCTTGGAAAACGGCCGACATTCTCCGACCCTCCGCGCATGCCGCAACCTCACATTGACGTCCGCTACGTTGCCAACCTCGCCCGCCTGGAACTCAGCGACGAGGAAATAGCCACGTTCCAAGTGCAGCTTGATGCCATCCTTGGCTACGTCGAAACCCTCTCGCAATTGGACGTGAGCGGCATCGAAGCGACCGCCCACGCGGGACCGGTATTCGGAAGGATGCGGACGGATGAGCCCCACGCGAGCCTGCCGCCGGCAGCGGTGCTGCAAAACGCCCCGGACCAGTCCCAAGGCCAAATCCGCGTGCCCAAGGTGGTGGCCGAGGCCTGAGCTGATCTCCCCTTCAACTGCCATGACCCTCACCGCGCTCCGCCAGCAACTCCTCGCCGGGGAAACCACACCCACCGCCATTCTGGCCCGGTTGGCCGGGGCCATCGCCGCCCGCGATGGCCGCACCGGCGCTTATCTTTCCCACCATCTCGAGGCGGCCATGGCCGAGGCGGCGCATGCCGATCTATCACTGCCGCTCGGCGGCATCCCGATCGCCATCAAGGACAACATCAATGTGCTCGGCCAGCCATGTACCTGCGGCTCGAAGTTTCTATCAGAAAACTACCGCTCGCCCTACGATGCCACCGTCATCCGCAAGCTGCGGGCCGCCGGCGCCATTCCCTTCGGGCGCATGAATCTGGATGAATTCGCCATGGGTTCCTCGACCGAGAACTCCGCCTTGCAGACGACCCGCAACCCGCACGATCTCCAACGGATTCCCGGCGGCTCGTCAGGCGGGTCCGCCGCCGCCGTGGCGGATCACACGGCGGTCGCCGCGCTCGGTTCGGATACCGGCGGCTCGATTCGCCAACCCGCGTCGCACTGCGGCGTGGTCGGCCTGAAGCCATCCTATGGCCGCGTGTCGCGTTATGGCCTGGTGGCCTTTGCCTCCTCCCTCGATCAAATCGGCCCGCTCACCCGCAGCGTGGAAGATGCCGCACGCATCCTGCAAGCCATCGCCGGCCCCGATCCGCTGGATTCCACCTGCCTTGACGTGCCGGTCCCCGACTATCTTGGCGGGCTCAATGATGGCGTGAAGGGACTCAAACTCGGCCTGCCACAGGAATACTTCGGGGACGGCATCGATCCGGGCGTGCGCCGCCAGGTGGAAGCCGCCGTCCAGGCACTCGCCGCCCAAGGTGCCGAGTTGGTGGACCTCTCGCTGCCGCACACGGCGTACGCGGTGGCCACCTACTACGTCATCGCCCCGGCCGAGGCATCCTCGAATCTGTCACGCTTTGATGGCATCCGTTACGGCCACCGTGCCGCCAACCCGGCCGACATTGCGGACCTCTATCAACGCTCGCGCGAGGAGGGCTTCGGCCCGGAGGTGAAACGCCGCATCATCCTCGGCACCTATGTGCTCTCCTCCGGCTACTACGATGCCTATTACGGCCGGGCCCAGCAAGTCCGCACCCTGATCCGCCGGGACTTTGAATCCGCCTTTGCCCGGGTCGATGCCATCCTCTCCCCGGTGGTCCCCACCCCGGCCCGCAAACTCGGCGGCACTGCCATCGATCCGCTGCACGAATATCTATCCGATGTTTTCACGCTGGCACCCAATCTCGCCGGCATCTGTGCCATTTCGGTGCCGTGCGGGGTCACCGCCTTTGACGGCGGCTCGGCCCTGCCGGTGGGTTTGCAGATTCTCGGCCCGCACCTCGGTGAGGCCAGGCTGCTGCGCATTGCCCGCGCCGCCGAACTGAATGCTTGACGAAGTCACTCCAGCGAAGGCCAGACGACCTTGCCATCCTTCTGTTCTTCAAGCTTCTCGTAAGAGCCATAGAAATCGCTGTTGCAGTCCATCCACAAGGTCAGGCGGTGCAGGTCCTCCCGGCTGAGTTGCAGGTTGTGGTGACCCTTGGTCAGCATCTCATAGAGCTTGCTGCGGCGTGCCCCCACCTGTCCCGGCTTGCTGTCGGGGACGTTGTCAAACACCGCATTGTCCCAGAAAAAGGTGAACTCGCGCAATGAATTGTAGCTGGTGAAGAAGTCGCCACCGTTCCGCGTTTCGCCCTGTGTTAGATCGGGGCACCGCTTGCCCTCGGCCCGGCCTTTGGTGTGACATTCCACACAGTTCTTTTGCAGGACCGGCTGGACGAGGATCTTGTAGCTGAAAGGTTTCGAGCCCTCAACGTCAGGCTCTAACTCCGATGGTTGCCGCCGCAGCGCCGTGGCCGAGTTTTGGCCCATGCGGTAGCCGGTGGTAGGCGAGTTGTGGCAACCCAGGCACGTCAGGGTTTCGCCCGGATGCACATAGGTGGCGCTGCGCATCGACTGCACGGCCACGCCAGCGGCATCCAGCGCCTGGAAATAGACCGGCCGGTTCACCGGCAGCTTGAAGAACGCGCTGCCATCGGCTTCGACCGGGACGGTGCCCAGCACCATGCGGGCGCTCTTCTGATCGCCGAACCCAATCCGCGGGTTGTTGGCGAACGGGGTGGTTTTCGGCAACAGTTGAATCACCCGCAAGGCCGTGATCCTGGGCAGCTCCGTCATCGGATAGATACTGTCGTAAACATTGATCAGGCCCACCGTGCCAAAGTCGGGAATGGTCTTCGGATCCGGTGGCACGAACGTCGTCCCGGGCCTGAGCGGCTTGCCCACTGCCGTCAGGTGAGGCAGCACGGGCGGTACCGGACGGGCCCTGACGGGAATGGGGTCCAGGCAGGAAATCGCGTCATCGCGATACAACAACTCCTTGTTGCCGAAGGCGTCCACCAGATAGATGCCATAGTTGTTAGCCGTGCCGGCGTCCGAGCGGCTGTCCTGGTCGTACACACAGAGGAAGAACCATTCGCTCAGCGGATAGGGAGCGGCATAATTGGCGGGCGGGCCATGGGTTCCGATCTCGGCTTCGGGAAACAACTGGTCGGGCGTCAGGCGTTTGACCGGGGCCATGGCGTTGTCATCCGGCATCAGCGGATCCACCAGGATGATCGAGCCATAGGCCTGCCCGTGATGACAGGCGGCCGTGCCCATGTACTTGTGCGAACCGGGGATGGCTCGCATGGAGATTTCGAAGTGGGGGCGGGCGCCCTGGTTGGGCGAGAAGTTGCCGTGGACGGCCCTCGGATCCCGGCCGTCGGGCGTGGTGGTCCACGCATGATGGGCCTGGTTGAAGCCCCGATCCACATAATCCCAGCGGGTATAGACGATCATGCCGTTGTTAGCCATGCTCGGCTGCCACTCGTTGGTTTCGTGCGGACTCAGGGCGACAATATCACTCCCGTCCGGATTCATGGAATGCAAAGTGAAGCTGGGAACCGGCCGGCCATGGCAACGGCCGAAACCGCCGCGGCGTTCCGAAATGAACATGATCCTGCCGCTCGGCAGGTAGCAGGGATCGAAATCATTCCAGATGCCGTCGGTCAACTGGGTCAGCCCGCTGCCGTCAAGTTTCACCCGGAAAATCTTATAGGTGTTGGTTTCGTAGCCGGTGCCCGAGTAACGTTTGCGGTCACCCTCGCGCTCCGCGATTTCCGTGCATGCGAAGAGGACTTCCTTGCCATCGAAACTCAACTCGGGCGCGAGGAAGCCGTCATTCGCGCTCAGGGCCCTGCCCTGGTAGCGGCTGTTCTCGCAAACGGATTTCTCCAACACGTTGCGGGTGGTCGGGTGGTCGGAAAACGGCTTTTCCAACACGAACAAGCCGCCGCCGCGGATCGCGTTGAAACCGAAGTACTGGTCGCACATGTGGTTGCCGGTGGTTTCGGCATTGGGGCAGAACTGGCGCTTGATGAAGAGGATCTTGTCGAAATCGAGCAGCGGATTGGCGAAGGCCACCCGGCGGCGCAGTTTGCAGGCCTCGGCCAGCAGCACCTCGCGCTGTGGATTGCCTGTGGCTATCTGACCGGACTGGGCCTGCAACTCGGCGAGACGTTGCGCCTCCTGCGTGAGGTCCGGACAACGCGGCAGGGACTTGAGGTGCGTCAGCAGTGCGCCCACGCGGCGAAGCACCGCATCCGCCTCATCCCGGTCTGCGGGATCGGGCAGGGAGTGCTTGTCGAACACCTGGTCCGCCGGGGGCCAGCGCTGGGCCTCGGTGTTAGCCGGCCGAATGGGTTTCGGCGCAGGTTGGGTCTCGGGCGCCTTGGCGCCTTGATATTCGATTCTGGCGTCGGCCCAGTCGGAATGGTCAAACGCGTATCCGTCGGGCGTGGTGTCCACCACCAGGTCGAGGAGCTTGATGCCCGCAATATCGATGTCACAGGGTTTGATTTCCCCCTTGCCCTTGAGGATGCCGCTGGACCACAGCTTCTTGCCGTCGCCCATCACCTGGAACTCAACCGAGCCCTGTTCGCCGACTTCATCATCGACCCCGGTGATCGCCTTGAAGCGGACGCCGCGGCTGTCGAGATCGATGCGGAGCGCCCCGGGCGGGTGGGTGCCGATACCCCGTTCGTGGACCGTCCCGCGCAAGGTCAGCGGCCTGTTATCGACGGTCCTTTTCGCTTGGGTTTCGCCCCAACCGGATACCGCATGTTTCAAGTTCATCTCGTCCAGCCAGAGGACCTTGGTTTCCGCAGCGTTCAATGCCGCCATCCCCAGCGACAGGTTGGCCAGTGTCGTACACAGGGCGAGAGCATTTCTAGTCATGGGAAATTGGGTATGGAGGTGTCGGCACGGGAGCATGCCAAGGTGCTGATTGGAGTTCGGGAGCGAGTGAGGGGGCATGAATGATTCAAGAAGGGGATACCGGCGGGCCGGTACGCCCATCCAAAAACAAAATACGCCTCGCGGCGAGACTCGATTTCAAGCATTCGCAACTTGGACAATCCATTTCGCTGAATAAACAAGACGCGGAGGTTGTGGGCGGCCTCACCCCGATGGGGAGGTGGGGCGGTACGGTGGCTGGCTTCGTAAGTGACGAAGACCACGGTCCCCGCCCCCACCCTCACACTTCCTGAGCTGGACCTTGAATTGACGTTACTACTCAGGTTCCAAAGAAATCATGGCAGAATCATTTATGGCAGAATCATTTTTCAAGAGTCTTGAGGAGGATTCATCACTGGTCGGCCTGTCTGCGTGCGGATGCGCACAGACAGGGGTTGATCCAATGACCTTTTCCAATTCTGAAATGATTCTGCCATACCTGAGTAGTAACGATCAAGTAAGACCAAAAATTGTCACAGTCGCGTCCATGCTTACTCACCAGTCCTTGGCTTGGACGCGGATTTTCATCCACCAATCGGCCCACGCCAGAGGGCCGCTCCTGCTGCGCCTCGGCGCAGGCAACGAAGCGCCGGCTTCAGCCGGCGAGCCAAGGATGATGGGTGCCCCCGCTCGCATGCGCCAATGGCCTATTCGCTGCAGCCACGATGGCCAGGCAAGCCCGCGCTCCATGCAGACTCGCCGGCTGAAGCCAGCGCTCCGCACCACCACTCCAACATTCAACTTCCAACCTTCAATGATCAAGCAAGAGCAAGACATGAACCCGCATCGGCACTGCTGCCACCCGCAAACCCATGCGCGGATGATTCACGAATTCGTCTGAAACGCCAATAAGTGCCAACTCATTCTCCGCCGGGATCAGGAACTGTGCCACTTCGCCATCAAGCCATTTCTCAGTCCGGCTGACAACCCGCAACGACCAGCGGTGCGTTCAGGCCCCAAACCTCATAGAAGCCCAATCATCATTCCGTTAAAGCCGTTCCGGAAACCGGGGTCTGGCACCCCGCTCTCCAGCCCGTTAGCAATTACTCCAGGTTGCGTGCTCCGCTTTGGTTCAAATAAACGGTGATATATGCGGCAATCTCGTCGTCCTCACGATCAACGTAGAGATTGGTCACGATCCGTCCATACTTGCCATCCTTGGTCCTGAACACCAGGGTTTCGGCTCCACAACCGCCTATCCATTTGGGGTCGCTGGCAAGTGAGCCATAGCTCAGGGTCTTCTGGTATCATCTCGACGCTCCAATCAAAGATCCTGATCGCACCGCTGGCGCGATCACGCTTGGGAACAAACACAAGCACCACCTTGGAATCACCGATTGGGACGGCGACCGGCCTTGAATCCCACGCAAACGCCAGCCTCAGATTCTCCTCCAGTGGTATTGGCACCTTCCTGTCTATCAACATGAACTCAACAGGGCTGGCCGGGTCCGGGTAATGTAGTACCGAACCCGAGCCGTATGCATAATTGCGACAGGTACCGCCCGTCGATTCCCGATAACCCTCCAGCTCGATGGTGGTGATATTCAAATTCATACCCTTCATATCCATGATTCGGAAGCTCCCGTCATCACCCGAATAGACGATCCCTCCGTCTCTTCTTTGAAGTCCCAACAGCGGTTGCAGATCCCCTCCCATTAGGACCCTGAAACTCACTTTGGCACCCTTCAATGGGGTACCGTTGGGGTCGATCACCCGACCGTAGAACTCGATCGCCACGTTGGACTCCAAAAGCATGGTTCTCAGTCTGCTATTATCGTCGCTGATGCGTTCGGCGTCATTGGAAGCGTCCATACGGGGTTCAGTCGATGGCCCAACCGGCACGGGGACAGCGGCCTGATTCGAGCTATCACGTGCGGTGAATTTGCAGATGCAAATACAAATCACTGCGATGATGACGACTGTGAGCATAATGACGTGCGATTTTGTTGCTTTCATATCCATTCAATTGTTAGATCCACAACTCCTCCCCATGACAATCCGTGCCGAGCATTCCTTCCCGTCTCTGATGGCCAATGACTCAATAATCATTCCGTTGAAGCAGTTCCGGAAACCGGGGGCTGGCGCCCCGCTTTCCAGCCCGTTAGCAATTACTCCAGGTTGCGTGCGCCGCTTTGGTTCAAATAAACGGTGATATATGCGGCAATCTCGTCGACCTCACGATCAACGTAGAGATTGGTCACGATCCGTCCATACTTGCCATCCTTGGTCCTGAACACCAGGGTTTCGGCTCCACAACCGCCTATCCATTTGGGGTCGCTGGCAAGTGAGCCATAGCTCAGGGTCTTCTGGTATCGGCACAAAAACAAGCACCACACCGGAATCACCGATTGGTGCGGTGACCGGTCTCGAATCCCACGCAAACGCCATTCTCAGGCTCTTCTTCAGGGGCTTCGGCGTTCCATTCTCAATCAGCAGGAACTCGACGGGGTGGTTCGGGTCGGGGCTATGTTGCTCCGCACCCGAGCCATATCCATACGTTCGATAGGCTCCGCCCATCGCTTCCCGGTAGCCATCCAATTCAACTGTTGAAATGGTCAAATTCATGCCCTTCATATCCTTGATCCGGAAGCTCCCGTCATCACCCGAATAGACAATCCCTCCGTCTCTTCTTTGCAACCCCAACTGTGGCTGCAGGTCCCCTCCCAACAGAACCTGAAAACTCACTTTGGCACCCTTCAATGGGGTGCCGCTGGGGTCGATCACGCGACCGTAGAACTCGATCGCCACGTTGAACTGCAAAAGGATGCCGCTTAATCTGCCATTTTCGTCGCTGATGCGTTCGGCATCATTGGAAGCGTCCATACGGGGTGCAGTCGATGGCCCGACTGGTACGGGAACAGCGGCCTGATTCGAGCTATCGCGTGCGGTGAATTTGCAGATGCCAATACAAACCACTGCGATGGTGACGACTGTGAGCATAATGACGTGCGATTTTGTTGCTTTCATATCCATATTAATGTTAGATTTACAAATCCTCCCAATGACAATCTGTGCCGAGTATTCCTTCCGGTTTCTGATGGCAAATATCCCAATATCCTTTCCGTTAAAGCAGTCCCGGAAACCGGGGGCTGGCCTGCCGCATTCCAGCCAGTTAGTAATTACTCCGGATTGCGTGCTCCACATTGGATTCAAATCTGGTATCAAGCCAAATCGAACTCGTGGAGTGAAAAGATTCATAAGCATTAGTTGCCAATTGTTTCAATTGTTTCAATACCCATGTCGCTCGCGACCTGAACCCAGTATTGCCACCGCTTCTGAATCGTGGAGCGAAATTGACCACTATGACCTTTGTGAGTAGAGCCGAACAGGTAGGGTTCAGCATCAAGATTCACAGACGGTTTCGACCTGAACATGCCGACGGTGGCATCCTCGGCACCGGTGGCGTATGAATGGGATTGTGCGACCCACGAAAACACTTCATAGCGATCATCAGGGAAAGATAGGGAGTGACTTTTGAAGAAGCTATCCTGCTTGTCGAAGGTGGTCGTCACCCCCGTGTAATAATACTTGCCCATGCTGGGCTTCATTCGGGTATTGCCTTCCCATAATTTCAGCGCCCAATCATGGACATTGTAGTGATTCACGTATGTAACGTCAGAGGGCATGTGAACTGGTGCCAGATACGACGGATTTCCCTTCCTCTTCCATCCTTCCACGACGATCTGAGACGATCCTACTTGCCAGAAGTGTGCATAAATATCCGGCATGGATGGTGCGAAAGCGATTCCTCCGATTGTCATGATCGGAGTGCTGGGATCCCAGCAATGTGCGGACAGGGACGCTTGAGAAGATACGTATGCATGAACGGGAGCAGATGTTCTGAATTGGCGCAAGGCCTCGCTGCACACGATGTTCCCCATGCTATGGCCGTAAAGTCGCACTTTGCTGGCACCGTAGGCACTGAATACCACCGCACGATCAGAAATCAATTGATTCAGCGCCGCAGCGGAGTTCCATGCCCGCTCCTCACTGCCATTGAAGTGGTCCAGCATGTTAATGCTTGGATTCGGGTAGCCATGGAAGGTCGGCCACCGGAAGGCGCCGAATCTGCCCTTGTAGCCAAGGTGCCACAGGCGCTTGAACATGGTGCTGGCGAAGAGTGCCTCCTTTTCCCATGGCGGCGCGTTCCAACCGTGGACGAACAGGATATAGTCTTTCTCGCGGCTGGTTTCCGGTGGCGGGAGGCTCTGGCCGCTGGTCATGGTTGCCCTGCCGGCTGGCCATGTGTCGTAACAGACTCCCGCCAGCCGGACATCGCCGACGGTCCAGGTTTCATACATGTCCCGGGCTTCCTTCAGATCGAGACAGACCGGCGGCAGGGTAAACATGACTTGGCTTCCCCGCAGGAACTCAAAGACCAGCCGGCCCTTGCCGCAGCGCTTACCCTCAAACAGAAGATGCACGACCCTGTCGGAAGGCAAGTCTTGCCAGGCACGGCGGGGAACCTCGACGCCCTGAGGGATGTTGACTGCGGTGCAGAGTTCCTCGCCGTAGTGCCTTTGCAACTGATTGAAGCCAACATCCTCGTCGTTGAGGTATTTGCGCCCGCCATCGATCTCAACCGGCTGAAAGAGCGTTACTTCAGGAGAATTTACCGTAGGCTCCATGCGAACGTAGAGCTTGATGGTTGCATCATAGGGATTGAAGGCGGCTCCGAAGCCACTCAGGTCAATCCACACCCGGGTGAGATCCTCCAGGTCCCTGCTGCACTTGACCCCTGGCTCCATGTTGTCAGAGGGATATTCCGTAGTGCTTCCGAGTACGTCATCTTCCTCCCAATCGGAGAAATCGACCGTGTGTCCCATGTCGCGGTCATCGTTCACCCAAAACACCAAGGGTTTTTCCGCGGTGGTGGCATCCTGGCCATCAAAGGTGATCTTCCCGTCGCGGTCCGCATCAACGGCCACGCCAGGCTTCACGAGTGAAACAGTATATTCAAACCCGGCAACCACCGGCGGGATGAGTTCGATCCAATCCGAAGTCAAACGTCCTGCGGGAATGACCGGTTCTTTCGGTACGATTTCGACGATCTCAGGGAGCATCCCGAAAATGAACGGGTATGGCAGTCGGCGGGTCACCTTCAAATAGCTGCGGGTGCGATCAAGGTGACTCAGCGCGTTGGCTATCAAACGTAAGCGTGACTGCCGGTTTTCCCCGCAATAGTCGGTGTGAGGCCGATCTCCGGCAGAGTCTTCAATGACGAATCGGGACCAACCATCGTAGGCGGTCTGATGTTGCCAGGGGTTGGAAAGCATTTGCTCTTCGAGATAGATCGGCTGCAGTTGGATGAAAGTCGTGACCCCGAACGACGCGCCGTAATAGCCGTCATTCTCGTAATAGAGCAGCCCCTCATTTCGCTCGAGGTCATCTTGCGATGCGGGAACATGCAGGCCCCACGCAAGAATGTTTCGGCGCTGTTGTGATTCCAGCTTGATCCCGTCGATGGATTGTTCAGATGGGGGACAATTGATGATGGCGGCGAGGTCGATTGCCTCGATTCCATCACCGGTGTAGTCGGTGGTGGGATTGAGATTCCCCGAAGCCAAGTCGGGGTAAAGCGGCCCCCATTCCTCCGGAGACTTGCCGGAGGCTAACAACATCCTGGCAAGCGAAATCTCCCAGTCGTCCGGCATGCCGTCATTGTCGAAGTCGTTGCAAGGGACGATTTGGAGAATGGTCGGTTGGTCGCTGGCATCAGTGGTGGTGAGGGTGATGCGACCGTCCGAGGATATGTGGTTAGGGACGAGGGCGTTGGGGCAGAGGGTGGAGAGCGGAGCATCCGCAGCCGGCGGACTGCGCCTGATTTGAAGGGCTGCGAGCAGGATCGGGGTGCCGTCCGGGGAGATCTGGAAAGGCTTGGGACCCATACCGAGCATGCGACCGTTGTGGGTTGAGAGTGAAACGATGGATTCACCACCCAGGCCGGGTTGTCTGACGAGAGTGAAGACGCCGGTCGTGGTGTTGAGTTGGTAGGTTTCATAACGAGTGCTCCCATCCGGGTTAGGCAACGGTCGGCAGACCAGGACCCGGTCATCAGAGCAATCCTGGATCAATGGAGTTGCCGATGCCGGGAACCATTCCGCAGGCATGGGGATGGTGGCGGTGTAGTAATCATGACAGATCAGGATGTCTCCCTCGTTGTAACCTGATATGCCACTGGCGGATGGCACATATCGGTCGGTGGCGGCGACCGCTTCGCCGTGATTGTTGAGTGCCCGCCAGGTGACTTCCGAGGGCAGTGATCTGACATAACTTCCGGGTTCGCGGAGCATCAGAGGGCCTGCGCCGGCCTGGAACACCCGGAAGGTTCCATCACTGGAATCCGGCCCACTGGGAATCAGGGAGTCTCCGGGATCAAGGGTGCCATCTGCCACGAGTGCCGCGATGATGGTGGCCAGCGGGCTCCAATTGCTGGGCGGGAGTGGAACAATCATCCGATTGCCGCTGGCGTCCGGCGCGGTGACAAGTTCGAGCACGCTGTCAGGAGTCCAAACCAATGATTGTTGCACGACGACCGAACCGTCATCCGCGGCCGAGTGGAAATACTTGTTCGTGGCCAGTGGCAATGCCTCAATGCGGTAGATCCCGATGGGAGAGGTGCCGAGTTGGGATTCGCGCAAATTCGATAAGTTATCGCCGTCAGTGTCAGCGGATGCATCTGCCGCGCGGAGAGGGTCCAGGCCCCATTGCACTTCCCAGGCATCGTTCATTCCGTCGCCATCGGTGTCGGGATTGTGAGGATCGGTGTGGTGCGCGACTTCTTCGGCATTGGTGAGTCCGTCATCATCATAGTCGTTGTCAAGGGATGCCGCCAGAGTCTCGAAATGAAGTGCAAACACGGCCTTCAGTTGGCCAATAGTGGCCAACCCGCGGTTGTTGTCATCCGCAGTGGACACGGTCCACGGGAAGTGAGTGCCCGCTGACTGGGTGCCATTGGCTTGCAGCTCACCTTGGAGCCAAAGTGGGGACACGGAATTGAGATGCTCGTAAAATGGACCGGCGATGGCTTTCAACTGACCGACGAGGAGCGGGGCTTTCTGGGCCTGCTGCCAAGCGGCATCCGGCATGGCCGGGACCGCAAAGGTGACAACGGGCTTGCCGGAGCCAACCAAATCAGCCTCAATTTGACTCGCCAAGGTTGGAAGCACGGCCCTCAGGGCGTCGAGCGCCCGGTTGGCCATGAATTTGGCTTGGCCGATGTTGGCGGGGCCGTGGTTGTTAGGGGTGGCGGCAGGGTCGATGACGGAGGGCGTGCCCAGGGACCACCAAACCGGGTCCGCACTGCGGCTTAGGATGGCAGTGCCAAGCAGGATGAAGGGAATGATCAGGCGTTTCATGAGCGGTAGTGTGGAAATTGAAACACGAGGCAAGCGGCGTGAAACCGTGGTCCGGCACGGAGGCCGCTGGCGTGGATGTTTGCTGATCATTCATAGATACCCATGGAGATGTCACCCTGGGCTTGCTCAATCACGACTTTCCCCTTGAGGACGGTGTGTCCCTCAATGACCAGCGCATTGCCGTCGCTGTCGGTGGTGGCGGCACTCGGATCGGCGAGGGGTGAAGTGGTGACAGGGCGGGCTTTCCAGGCCTTGTTGGTGAGCGTGGTCTGGCCGTTCTTGAGGGTGGTGATGGCGTTGGAGGTCTCGAACGTCGTCGCGTCGGGATTGCCATTCCCGACTTCCAGCAACGCTGATTCCTCAATCCAGCCAGTGTCACCAATCGGAGTGATTGAATTGCTACAGGAAAGGTTCTGGGATCCAATGGCGAAATTGTAGGCACTCGATGAAATCACCCCGCTTCCCATCGCGTATGAGTACTCACCACTCGCAACATTGAGCCTTCCTCCCAATGCGACGGAGCCAATACCCATTGCGCAATTACCGCTAGATTCAGTTTCATCAAATCCTCCAACGGCAATCGATGATTCACTAAACGCCTGTCCAGTCGCCATGCCTAAAGAATAGTCTCCTTCAGCAAGCCCCCAGCTTGCGGCAAACGAATAGGCACCTGAAGCGTACCCCTGCTGAATAGCTGTTGCATAACATCCGACGGCATATGCGTAATCGCCCAGAGCAAGGGCTGAATTTATGGTGGCCTGGGCATTTTGGCCGATGGCAATGGTGCCTTGTTGGGTGGCAGCGGCGTTGTAGCCAAGAGCGAGAGTGGCGCCGTTGGTGAGGGTTGCATTGGTTCCTGATCTTGTGGTCAGGACCGGGTATCCGCCCAGCGTGGCATTGCTCGCCACCAGTTCGCCGTAAAGGTGGGTTTTGGTGGTGCTGGCGTTGCCGATGACGGTGGTGTTGGCACCCTCGCCGATGGCACTGGAGCCGATGACGATGGAGTTGCTGTCGTTATTGTCCTTGCCTTTGACATTGGCGCCGACATAGATGCTGTTTTCCGGGTCGGTGAGCGGGGTGGTGCCATTTGCCTGGTAGGATGCGGCACTGCGGCCCAATGCGACATTATTGCTTCCGAAGGTGTTAGTGCAAGCTGCCTGGTAGCCCAGCGAGGTGTTACCGGTGCCAGTGGTATTGGACTGCATCGACTGCATGCCGACGGCCGTGTTATTGCCTCCGGTGGTATTTGCGAAGAGCGCATAGACGCCAGCAGCGGTGTTGTAACCGCCCCTGGTGTTGGCGTAGAGCGCGTACATGCCGGATGCGGTGTTGTAGTATCCGGCGGTATTCGAGTTGAGAGCACCGGTCCCGATTACCGTGTTGGTGGTGAGATTGCCAGCGCCTTTGCCGACGCGAACGCCGTTGAAATAGGAGTCCATGCCGACGCCAATTCCTCCCGTGACGGTTAATGCGCCGGTGCTGGATGAGGTCGCCGGCGTGGTTCCGCCAACCTGCAGGAGGCCGCCAGTTCCCGTGAGTTGCAGGCCGTTCTGTAAAGTGACTTGGGCCGGGAAGATGGCGGCTCCGCTGGCAGCCGCCTTCAGGGTCGGGAGCGTGCTATTGCCGAAGAAGATTCCGCTGTTGATGCCAGTGGTAGCCAGCGTGATTTTGCCGTTCTCCGGATCGAACAATTGTCCCACCGTGCCATCGGACTTGTAGAGAGTCAGGGCATTGGAGCGGTCCAGCTTCATTTTGTTCTTTGCCGATGGGGTAGGAGCTGCGGTGATCGTGTCCCGCCAGAGGAAGGCCCCCTGGGCCTGCACCATATCGAAGGTGGCAGTGCCGACCGGGTTGGATAGGTCGGCGGGGAGCCAATTGAACAGGACCTCTCCATTCTGACCCAAATCCACTCCGTTGGCGAATTTGCCCCACCCTGTTACCGTTAGATTGCCAGTGATGGTATCGCCGACGATGGGTGTGCCCATGGCGTCATGAGCAGTGACAAGTGCGACAGCCGTGACCCAAGCTGCGAGATGGAAGCGTCTGTAATCCTGATGATTCGGTTTCATGTTATTGTGTTGTTTAATTTGTTAGTTGCTGGCAATGGCCTTTCAGTTATCGAATGGCGTAGCAAATAGCAAATCGCGGTGAAGAAGCCAAGGAAATTCGTCGAATTCTTTTTATGGGTAGCCAAAGCGTTGAAGATCAAGCTATTAGATAATAGATTAGGATAACCTTAAGTTCGCCATGTCCCCGGTGATTTGGCAATTGGAGGGAACGCGCCGGTAGGAAAGGGCTGCCAACGGGTGAGGAAGAATGATATATGTCATTCCAGGTCGGCAATCCGGCCGATGGATTTTGAGGCAACCCGGGGCCCGGCGTTGGAGGCTGGGTGGCGTGGCGGTGGGATTCAGGCGCGGCGGGTGATGCCGATGATGGAGGCGAGCTTGGTGCTGGCGGAGTTGAGGGCTGGGTTGGTCCGGATTTCGGATAGGGTCCAGGGGAGTCGGAAGCGCCAGTTTTCGCCGCCGGTGGTGCCGGGGCGGTTGATGCGGTTTTCGAGGGCGAAGAGTTCGGTGACCATGATGGCGGCGTAGCGGGAATTCGAGGCGAAGAGGGCCATGATGAGTCGCCATTGGATGGCGTCAGTGAACGGTGGCCAGTGGCCGTGGGTTGGCTTGGGGATGGCGGCGAATTCCGCGAGGGTGCCCAGGGTGTGGCTGGCAGCGCTGGCAGTTGCCGCCTCGGCGCTGTGTGGGTGAGATTCCGGGTGGCCGATGGTGGCGCGGTGGAGGCCATTCCAGATGGCACCCAGCGGGTCGTGATCGTGAGTGGAATAGGCGGCGAAGCTGCACTCGGCGAAGTGACTGCCGGGGCGCGGGTGGCCATGCTCGTTGCAATCCCAGTGGGGAATGGTGAATCCGGCGATGCCGAGAGCGGCCAGATGGGGGCGGACGTAATCCGGCACGCAGCCGAGGTCTTCGGCGATGATTTCGGCGTCGGCCGCAGCCTCGACGACGGCCCGCAGCCGGGAGTCGCCATCGCGGAGATTGGCGGCCTTGTTTGCGGCCGTGTCATCGGGGCGCATGAACCAGCGCGGCAGTCGGCCCTGATTGAGGGCGGCGGCTTGATCGGGATTGAGATCGGCAAAGTCGCGGTTGCGCTCGGGTCGCCAGGGAAAGGCATAGATCCGGTAGAATCCGAGGATGTGATCGATGCGGAGGAGTTGGAAGATCGCGGTGAGCCGCCGGATGCGTTGTTTCCACCACGGGAAGCCCTGGGCCTGCATGGCGTTCCAGCGGTAGAGCGGGATGCCCCAGTTTTGGCCCCACTGCTGGAGGAAGCGGTCATGTTGGAACATGCGCTCCGGAGGCGAACCGCCGCACCAATCGAGATGGAAGGAGTCGCGCTCGAAAAAGACATCGCTCGAATGCCAACTGACGCCGATGGGGACATCGCCCATCAGCTTGACCCCGCGGCTTTCCGCATGGTTGCGCAGGGCGCGCCACTGCCGGAAACACAGCCATTGGACAAACGCGTAGTAGCCGAGTCGGTAATCGATGCTGGCGGCATCGCGGGTCCGTTCATGGGCGAGGAAGGCGCGGGCCCGTGGCGGCGTGCGGCAGCATTCGGGCCATTGATCCCAGGTGAGCGTCTCGCCGTGCCACTCCATGAGGAAGCGGAACAGACAGTAATCGTCAAGCCAGGTGGTTTCCTCGCGGCGGAAGCGGGCGAACTCGTCGCGGACCCCCGGTGCCGCGTCCTCAAAGCGCGACCAGGCCAGCTCTAGCAAGGTCCGTTTCGCCCGGCGTACGGCGGGGTAATCGACGAGGCGGGCGGCGATGGCGGCGGTCATGTCGAGGCGGGCGGTGGCCACCTCGGCACTGGTTAGGCCGGGGATTTCGCTCGCCTCGATGGCCAGATAGATCGGCTCCAGGGCGACGGAGGAAATGGCGCTGTACGGGCTCTCATCGGCACCGTTTTCGTTGATGGGAAGGAGTTGGAGGAAGCCGACGCCATGGTCCGCAGCCCAATCCACCCACTCGTGCAGGGCCAGGGTATCGCCGATGCCGAGGTCGCCGTTCCGCCGTGGGCTGAAGGCGGGAAGGAGGATGCCGGCGCTGCGTTTTCCGGATGACTGCACGGGCGGAATACTGGCAGGTCGGGGCGGCCCGTAAACCCTGAATTCACCCGCCCTGAGGCTGGCAGCCATGCGCGTGGAGCCGCGCCAGCACGGTGGCCGGCATGGGCACCGGATCGGGGTATTCAAAAACCTCGCCCTCATAGTTGCGCAAGGTCACTTTGCCCGGTGCGGTATCGATGATGTATTGCGGGTTGAGCGGGATTTTCCCCCCGCCGCCGGGACCATCAATGACGAATTGCGGGATGGCATAGCCGGTGGTGTGGCCGCGCAGGCCGTCGATGATGGCAATGCCCTCGGCCACCGACGTGCGGAGGTGGGAGGACCCGTTGATCAGATCGCACTGATAGAGGTAGTAGGGTCGCACGCGGCACATGAGCAGCTTGTGGACGAGGGCTTTCTGGACTTCCACCGAGTCATTCACGCCGCGCAGGAGCACCGACTGGTTGCCGAGCGGGATTCCGGCCTCGGCGAGTAGGCCGAGGGCCTCGCGTGCCTCGGCGGTCAACTCGCGCGGATGGTTGGTGTGGATGGACATGAACAGCGGGTGATGCTTTTTCAACACCGCACAAAGCTCAGGGGTGATTCGCTGCGGCAGGAAGATCGGGATGCGCGTACCGATCCGGATGAACTGGATGTGTGGGATCGCCCGCAGCCGGGTGAGAATGCGGTCCAGCCGTTCGTCGGAAAACAACAGGGGATCCCCGCCGGACAGCAGCACATCGCGGACTTGCGGGGTGCGCTCGAGGTATTTGAAAGCCGCTTCCCACTGGGTTTCCAGATGTTGCTCGCCCACGCCGGACACCACGCGCGAACGGGTGCAGTAGCGGCAGTATGAGGCGCAGCGGTCGGTCACCAAGAACAACACCCGGTCCGGGTAACGGTGGACCAGCCCGGGCACCGGCATGTGGGAATCCTCGCCGCAGGGATCGGTGAGTTCTTCGGGCGCCGTCCAGCCTTCCTCAATGCGCGGAATGACTTGTCGGCGGATCGGGCACTCCGGATCCTGGCGGTCGATCAAATTGAAAAAATGCGGGGTGATGGACATGGCCAGCTTGCTTCCGGCCAGCAGCACGCCGGCACGCTCGATGTCGGAGAGTTTCAGCCGGGCTTCAAGATCCGCCAGGGAATCGACGCGGTTGCGAAGCTGCCAGCGGACTTCGCGCCACTGGGGCATGGCCTCGTGCGGCCAATAACCGGGCGCATGAGAGCGAAAGGAGAGGTCGGACATGGACGGTGATGGAGTGATGAGGTGAAAACGCCAGTGGGTGAGGCCGGGCCCGGCACGCGGGTGCTCGGTCAATCGCGATCGGGAGCAGTCGTCTCGGATGGAAGGGTGTCATTCTCGGCGGGCAATGGCAGCGGCGGGTCATCCTCCGGTTCGGCATCCACCTCGATGCCCTTGCGCCAGGTTTGCGACACCCACGGCCGGATCAAGCCGTAAATGAGGTAGCTGCTGAACACCACCACCGGCGTGATGTAGTTGTATTTCACCGCCATGACCAGAATCAGGGCGGCGACGACCAACGCGCCCAAGGTCCCGCGGGTCCGCCACCCGACTTTCTTGAAGCTCGGGTAGCGAACGTTGCTGATCATGAGCCATGACAGTCCGAGCATGGCACCGGCAAGCGCATATTTCCATAGGCCGAGTTCGCGGTCGTTCTCATAGATTTGAATGATCAGAAACGTCAGCGAGGCGATGAATCCGGCGGCCATCGGGATGGGAATGCCACGGAAGTCGGTTGATGCGCCGGGTTTCTTGGGCAGCGCGGCGAGGCAGTTGAAGCGGGCCAGGCGCATCGCGCCACACAGCAGATAGACAAAGGCAATCCCCCAGCCGACATCCCCCAAGGGCAGCAGCACCGCCTTGGAAACCAACATCGCCGGGGCCATCCCGAAGGAAACAATATCCGCCAACGAATCGAACTCCCGCCCAAACGGCGAGTCATGCCCGCCCAAGCGGGCCAAGCGGCCGTCCAACAGGTCAAACAAACAGGAGCCGAAAATCAGCAAAATCGCGTATTCGTAATAGTGCCGCGAAATCTCATAACATTCTTTGACCGGCAGTTGCGTGCCGGAGGGCATCTTCTGGGCTTCCAACCGCACTTCGATGAGGCCTTTGAAAATCATCAGCACCGCGAAAAATCCGCATGCCAGGTTGCCCGCCGTCATCAGGTTCGGCAAAAAGTAGATTTTCGGTTCGTCCGGGTCGCGTTGTCTTGCCATGCGCGGGGAGCATCGCACCAATCCGGCAAAAAAACAGCCGAATTTCACCGCAATTTCAAAGCGCCCCCCGGCTCACTCGTCGTGGTAGAACCACAGCGCCACCAACAAGGCCCCCCCGATGCCCCACACCAGCCACAGGTTGCTGAACAAATACGGGTAAATCATCAGGCACAACCCGATCACGATCGGCTGCCACAGTTCGAGTTTCTTGCCGTAGGAAAACGCCCCAAGTCCGATCGTCCCGAAAATGAAACCAGCCAGAATGTTGTAGGGATCGAAATTCACTGTGGGAGACCGATACACCCATCTTGACTTGCGCTCCAGCGACAATTTCGGATTCCGGTGTCAAGGATGCTCCCGCCAGGGGTCTTTTCCGCAAGGTCCGGCCGGTGCGGGGCGCCCACAGTCTGGTTAGCTCAAGAACCCGACGGGCAGCATGGAGGGCGAGCGGCGGAGGGGACAATGGCAACGCGTCTGCCCCCCGCCGGACGCCTCGGAAAGGCGTCCCTGCCACGTCCCGTGGCTGGGGTCCCCACCCATTGACATTGGCTTCTATCAGACGTGCCATGGTCCCTGTCCTATGGTATTTCGTGTTGGAAAGCACCAAGGCGCCGTTGCCGGTCTCGGTCGGGCCGCCGGTGGTCCCCGTGCTGCTGCTGATGCCGCTCATCGTGACAACGTTGGCATTGACTTGGACGGTGCGCGCGGCGTTGGCGAGACTGACGGGGGGGCAGGAATTCGAGCGTGTTGTCCGCCGTTGCCGCGCTGAGGATCAAGGGGGTGCTGTTGTTCCCCATGTTGAAGGGGCCGTGGTACCCGCGCCTCGCCAGTTACAAGGACATGCCACCTTGGCGCCATCCTCAACCCGGCTAACAGGACTCGCCGGTCCCGCCTCTAAATGATTTTTTCCCGCAGGGCCTTGGCGACCGCCCCGGTGTTGGTCTGCACATGCAGTTTGCCATAGACCCGCCGCAAATGGGTCGATACGGTGTGAACACTGAGGTCCAGACGATCCGCGATCTCCTTCTTGAGCAAGCCGTCCGCCATGAGACGCAGGATCTCCCGCTCCCGCAGCGTGAGATCATAATCGTCGTGGCACTCCTGGCTGGTCTCCAGCTTGGCGAAGGCATCCAGCACTTTCCGCGCCACCCCGGGCGTCATCGGGGCCCCGCCGCTCATCGCCTGCTCGATGGTTTGGCCAATCTGGTCGATCCCGGCCGACTTCAGGACGTAGCCGGACGCCCCCGCGCACACCGCCCGGAAGATCTTGTCGGCGTCATCGAAGACGGTCAGGATGACGACGCGGGCGTCCGGGGCGAGTTGCCGGAGGGTCGCGAGCGCCTCGATGCCGTCCATCCCCGGCAGTTGCACGTCCAGCAGGATCACGTCTGGCGGGGTGCCCCTGCCAAACGCCGCGAAGGCCGCCTCGACCGAGCTGAAATTGCCGTCACAGACCATTCCCTGCAGACTGTTGACGACCCGCTGGACGCTCATGCTGAACATTGCGTTGTCCTCCACCAGCCACACGCGGATGGTTTTCTCGTTACTGGTTGTCATTGCGAATCAGGATTTCAAAGGGGCCTTGAAGAAGGCGCTGGTACCATGACCGGGCGTGCTTGCCAAGCGGTAAGTTCCCTTCAGGCGCTCGGCCCGCCGCTGCAGGTTGCGCAGTCCGTGGCCGGATTCCGCAACGGCTTGCGGATCAAACCCCGCCCCATCGTCCCGCACCGTGAAGGCCAGATGGGTCGGACTGATCGCGATCCGTACCTCCACCCGTACCGCCGCCGCGTGCCGCCGGACGTTGTTGAGGGTTTCCTTGAAGGCAAAGAACAAATGCCGCCGGAACAGCAGCGACAACTGCCGGTTGCGAAACTCGGGCGGCTCGACCACCACGCTCACCGGGAGGTTGCCCAACATCATCGCCACCGATTGCCGCATCTTCAAGACCAGCTCGCGCAAACCCATGTTGCCGGGTTGGATCAGCCAGACGATGTCCTGCATCGACTCCGAGGTCTCCTCGGCGGCTTGCTTGATCGCCTTGAAATCATTGCGCAACTCCTCGTCGAGCCCGCTGTGACGACTCCCCATCTCGCTCAACAGCACGATGCCACCGAGGTTGCTGCCGATGTCGTCGTGGAGATCCCGCGCGATCTGCTCCCGCAAGCGAACCACGTCCCGGCGCCGCACCGCCTTTTGCCTCACCAGCATCCACGCCCAGCCGAGCAACGCCACCCCGCCCAGCCCGCCGCCACCGACGCCAAGGGTCGTCGCCACCTGCCGCACCTGCCGATCCCGCCGCGCCTCTAACATCTTCTGCTCCTTGACCAAGCTTCCCCGCCGCACGATGAGTTCAAGATACTCGGGAAGCTCGATCAGGCGATGGCGGCTCGTGTAGCCATCCACCACGAATTGGGGGGCCCAGCGGGTTGCGCCCGGTTGGTTCGCCGCATCCATCACCCGCACCGGTTTGCCGAGGGCCACGTTGACGCCCCCGGCATAGGCCTGCAACTCCGCCAGCGCAAAGCTGTGGAGCTTATCCCGGGCCCAGAGTTCCTTGGTCATGACCCGGATGTAACGGCCCGTGCGGCCCGCGCAGGGCATCACCACCGGACTGCCCCACGGATGGCCGAGAAAATTCGGGGCATTGCGCATCTGCCAAACCTTGGATTCAAACCCGGGCCTCACCGCCAACTCCACCATCAGATCCCTCGGAAAGCCCCGCCCGCCCACCACTTCATGATCCTCCGATTCCACCCCGATGAGCCGAATCTCGTCGATCTCGAAGTCCTGGCCCAAGTCCACCACCAGCCATTTCCCGGTCACGGGCTGGTCGGACGGGGCGCTCAGATAACCGTCCGTCGGACTCGGCTCCACGGTGACGGGCACGCCCATGGCGCTCTGCGAGTCAACGATCCGCTGCACCGCCCAATTGGGAAACAAGTCCAGATGGCTCGAGGCAGTGGCGAGACAGCCTGCCGCCACGTTGCGATTTCCCGCCAGCACCAGCAGCTCTTCCATCGCCCAGAAAAAACCCTCCGCCGAAGGATCGTGCTTGGTCGAGGTGAAGCGCACGTAGCGTCCCGACCTGACTGCGGGCCGGAAGACTAGCGGGTAGAGGCCCGGATTCTCCACATCCTGCGCGGTCCGGTTAACCATCACCGCCGCGTCCCTCATCTCGGCATTGTCCGCGACCTCGATTTTGAAACGGCGGGGAAAGCCATAGCCCTCCCCCTGGGTTTCGATGGTCGGGACATGGGCCGGCATAGCCACGAGTCCGTCGATCGGATAGCTCCGGCCGAGGTCGAGCTGCACCCATTGCGGTTCTGCCTGATCGAAAATCGTCCCGCTGTGAAACCCGTAGCGCGACCCCTGGGGGCCGTGCAGCAAGGCGGGCAGCCCTTCAAGCTCTCCCGCCAACTGCGCCAAGCGCAGTTCCGCCTCCCGCACTTCCCGGCTGAAGAGCCGGGCCAGACGTTCCGTGGCCGTCGGGGCCTGCGCCCGGAGTTCGCCGCCGGCACCCACCGCCAACACCACCCAAATCACTGTCCGCGCCGGTCCCATCCGCCACCAGGCTATGCCGCAAAGGCAAGGCCAGACAATCACAATCATTGACCTCAATGGCATTCAGATCGCCGGCTCCCGTCATCTGCCGGAAAGCGTGACGCGACCGGCCATGCCCCCCGGACATTGGATGAGCGTGGGCCGGCTCTGGTCGTACAAAATCCCATCCGCACTGGCATCGCAGGCGCTGAGCGCATCCACCGTGATCGCGTCCAGGCTGGCGCATGAGGCAAACGCGGTCTCATGATCATGATCCTGGTTGGGGCTTGGGTTGCGGTCCGATTGGCCATCGTCACTCAGATGGGCATCACCCGATACCACCTTCGTTAGGGCGGGATCCGGCACCTCCTCCCTCACGAGCGCAAACAAGAACGATGTTCTACCGAAAGCCTGTCCTCGATCCCTTGACGTAGCGGTGGGAAACAGCGCCAACATCGCGGGCAGGGCCGGCAGCGGTGCCACGGATGAGACCAGGAAGAGGAGTAATCAGAGGTCAGCGAGGTTTGGGGGAGATCCGTGGACCTTGACCCTGGGGGTGGATTGGAATGGCGTGGCGGAGAGGATTAGGAGTTTGAGGTGACGCGGTAGGGCGGTTCGGCCTCGGACCGCCCACTGGTTCCGCCCGCATGGGCGGGGTGAAGGCAGGGTGGATCGATAGCCCATGAGCAGCATAACCCACTGGCAGGCAGAAGCCCTCGTCCCGTTAGGGGTGAGGCCCGGCGGAGCGGGCCCAATCAACCGGTCCATTTGGGTAACCCGGATTAGCCGCAGCAGAACGCAAGAACTGATGAAGCATCATGCCGGAAAAACTGGAGCCGCTGGTCGGATTCGAACCGACGACCTGCTCATTACGAATGCGCAAGCCATCCCTACGGGCATAAAGGATTTTTGAGATTTTCCGCCGTTGGTGCCACATAGCTGCCGCCACGATTTCAGAAATGCCCCCGATTTGAATTTTTTTCGCCTCCGGGGTCCGGTGGGGGTCCGCAGTCACTTCGCCGGACGATACCAACGGGATGGGGGATGGCAAGGATGATCCTCACCACGAGGTCCGGGTGGTGGTCCACCGACCTGTCCACCCGGTGCCCGGTCCCTGCGGGTGTCCATCGTGCTCCCCGCCATCGTGCCCGGTGCCGGGTGCCGGTCCCTGCGGGTGGCCGGTGCCCGGGCTCTTCCGCTCGCTCACCCCTTCCTGCTTGGACAGGCGGGCTCGGGTGCGGGGTTTGGGTGGTGGTTTCAGCTTGGGGGTCGGGGCGGTCTCCAAGCTGACATTTTTCGGATGGTTCTTCCCCCCCCGGTCTTGCCGCCCGCATTCCCCCGTTCCTTCATTGCGATCTTGCTTTGGATCCGGGCGGTGTCCTCGGTGACCTGGTCGCCGATCAAAGTGCCAACTTGTCCCTTTGATGGCGGCCCCACGCGCACGCGGGCGAGGTGAAACCGGTGTCTAAGCAAGTATCACTTTGCGACTTGCTTGCGGCCCCTCGAGCACGCGGGTGAGGTGCCACCCCGTCCCTGCATCCATGTCCCCGCCCGGTCCCTGCGAGCTGCCCACGGGCATCCTGAGCGCAAGAAACCCGCCCCCGGCATTTCAGCCAAGGGCGGGCCAGCTTGCACCGAGCGACTCTTCCAAAGCGCCGATGAAATATGTTAGGCTGGCACCGTCGCCAGCCAGTTCTTGCAGATGTATCTGTGCAGCTTGGGCGGGTTGAAAGGTCCGGTCTCGGTGCTGTAGCTCTTCAGCGTGCAGGTCGCCGTTGTGGCCGGTGCCATGGTGCGCGGTGGCTCGCTGCCGAAAAGTTTCCGGTAGCCATCCCGGCCTAGTTTTTTGAGAACCTGGAGCTTGCCCTCTGCGAGGGTCCGGGCTTCGAGTTCCTGAGTCGATGGCTTGCGATGGCCGCGCAGCTTGCGGGCGACTTCAGCCATGCCGGTTTGATAGGTCCGGGCTTCGCGGGGGGATGAAAATTGGATGGCGGTTGACATGGTGCTGATTTGTCGGTCGTTAGGATTTCTTCGCACGGCTCTTGCGCGGGGTGGTCCACTGCTTGAGCAGGATTTTGAACATCTCGAGTCTTTGGCGGATGCGTTCGTCGGTCTCGGTGGTGCTGGTGGTGCTGGTCTTGCTGGACATGACTTTTGATAGGTTAGGATTTGCGTTTCGTCAAGGATGAAACCCGGTCACTTCCCTCCGGGTTGCGGCAGTCGGCAGTGGTTGAGGGCTTCCAACCGGGCATACACCCGGTCAACGTAGATTCTGTAATGGTCCCTCTCCATCAGCGACTTGGCTTCCTCCTGGTAAATGGCGGCGGCGGTCAGCCAGTCGGCTTGGGCGGCGGCGGTCAGGGTGTACAACCCCTTGTCCTTTTGGAGGCTGAACTGGGCATGCTCGATTTGAATGGCGAGCCGCTCGCGCTTGAGGTCGGCATCCGATCTTCGTTCCCCGGCGGCTTTCTCCACGGCGGCGAGGGCGGCGGCGTTTCTCTTGATCCACGCCAGCAACGGCTTGCGGTGGACGCGTCCGCTTTTGAACGCCTGGCATCCTCGGGCTTTCGCCGCCCGTTGCACCTCGATGGGGATTCCCCACATGGCGGCGGCACTTTTCTGATTCTCGGCGATTTCCGGCGTGCCGGGCTTGGCTTTCGATTTCGTTTTTGGCTTCATTGGTTGTCTGGGGTAAAACTGGAATTTCAAAACTTGTCCCGCAGGGAAACTAGATACCCCGGCCCAGACCTGCCCTCGGATAGGGCTAAAAAGATTCCTTGAACCGGGGGGAGGGGTAGGCAGGGACCGGGGGAGGGGCGTAGTCGGCTTGTGGGGCCTCGGGCTGGCGGATGGCACTACCACAGGCGCGAAGTCTCGGGACGCGGGAGCGTTGAACCTGGCGCGGTGTCTGGCGGTTGTCGGTCATGTGGCGGTGCTGGTCGAGGTCATGGCGCGGTGCTGGTGCTGGTCGAGGTCTTGATGCGTTGCGCCCGGTGGGTGCCTGCGGGTATCTGACACGCGGCGGTGGCGACTTCGAGCGGGACGGCCTGGCAGTAGATGACCATCCGCGCCGGGTCGCTTGGATAGGAACCACGCCCGATGATGGCGAACGCCTTACCCGCTTCGAGGAGTGCTTTGGTCGCCCGTTCGGATAGCGCGATGCGGACAACACCGGGCATGGCGAGCGGGTCGGCCTGGGTGGTTTCAGTGGGCGAGGTCATGGCTGAGAAATCCCATGATCGGCATGGGGACGGATGGTGTCTGGAGACCGCGCTGAGCGTAGCGAAAGGCGTGTGTCTTCAGACACGCCGTCCCCCCCAAAAAACAGGGTTTGAAAAACCGTGCTAACCGTGTTGTTTCCCTTAGGCGACACGGTATGGTTTTCGGGGTGGTTTCCACCTCTCAAACGTTCGTTAGAAACCGTGTTCATGTGGCATAGTTTGGCGGGGTTTGGCGCGGTTCGTCGGGCTGGCAGTCATGGCGCGGTGCTGGTGGTTTTGATTCTCGTGGCGCGGTGGGTTCCAAGGATGACGCCAGCGGCGGCGGCAGCGGTCTTGAGCGGGACGGGTGCAAGGAAGATTGCCCACCTCCCCGGCGTCGCCGGATAGGATGCCTTGCCGATGATGGTGAAGCATTGCTCGCCGGATTGCTCCAAGACTTGAGACACTCCCACCGATAGCAGCACGCGGATGATTCCCGGAACGGCTAACGGGTCGGGCCGTTCAAGTGGAGCAGTGGAGCAAGTTTGCGAGTCGTGCGCGTCCATAGGTGTCTTTCTCTCTCTTCTTCCTCACGTATTTGGTTAATAAGTTACTCCACTGCTCCACTGAAAATGATCCTCCAGCGCTGAATGCCGTCCCGCACGGTCAGCCGTTCCACCCGTCCCGCACCTTCCAGCCTGCCAAGGAACGTCCCGGTTGCCGGTGTCCACGCGCCAAGCAGTTTCTCCGCGTCCCTGCCCGTGCCCGGTGTCCCGCAGAGTATTGCCCGGAGTTCGGCGGCACTGCCCAGCCACGGGAGCGGCAGCGTGCCCCCGGCGTGCGCGGTGTCCACCATGGCGAGCAACTGCCCTTCTGGTGACAGCTCATTCAGGGCGGCGAGGAGGTGCGGGTGGTGATAGGCCAGCACGCCGCACCGCTCTTCCCGCAACTCATCCGGGATTTCCCACGCTTCCAGATGGGCGAGCATTCCCGGCAGTTCCCGGCGGAGCGTGCCAAAGAACCGCTCGCGCTCTTCCATCGTGTGTGCAGGCATCGGCAACGGCAGCCTGCGGCATTTCAGCAGGGTGAGCTTGTCGCCGATGTCCTCGGTGAGCGGCGGCAGCACCAGCAGGGCCTCGGGCTCGTCATTGAGCGCCAGCACCATCCGCCAGCACGGCGCGAAGCTGAACGCGGTCCTGCCCTTGCCCTCGATGCGGACGGCGCCGGAAAAGAGACAAGACTTGATGTTCGCCGCCAGTGCCTTCCGGCTTCGGATGTCAGAAGAACCGGCTTCGTCGTCCACGGCGAGCAGTTCGGCCCCGGCAAGGTCGCCGTTGAAATTGGTTCTCCCGGAAAAATACGGGTAGGGGTTTGCCCGCCGTCCACCCAGCGCCAGCGCCAGCACGTCAATGAGCAGGCTTTTCCCGCACCCGCGCGGCCCCGCCAGCGCCAGCGCCTGCCCCGGCCTGCGGTTGCCTGAGAGCAGGCTTTCGCGTGCGATCTTCACCCATCCAAGGAACGTCTCGATTTGAACGGCCCCGGCCTCGGGGTCGCCCAGCAGATTTTCAACGACGGCGCGGAGCGTGCCCCACGGCCCCGGCCTGGCCCTGATGATCGTCGGTGAGCTTGTGGCAAGCAGGCGTTGCCCGCCCGCCGTGTGGAGTCCCCTGCGGTGTCCTGCGAGCGCTCCCGCATAGGTGATGAAACGCAAGGTCTGCACCTTGCAGAGCAGGGCATCGATTTCAGCACAAGGGATTTCCCATCCCCGGCAATGCCGGTACACGCTTCGCTGGTCAAGCGGTACAAACTCCGCCCCGGTGTCGAGATAGTAGCGCTGCCCGTCGTAGAAGAAACGCTCTGCCGGTTCGGCCTGGGTCTGCCCGGTGCCCCACTCCCGGAATTGCTCTTCCCGCACCTCGATGAAATGCAGGAGTTTGGCCAGGTGCGGTTCCAACAAATCGGGGTTGCTGGGAAACGGAGTTTCGCTGATTTCACACACGGCCAAATGAAGCATGTCCCTTTCATCCTGCGGCACGTCCATGGCGAGAACCGCCGTTAGAACGTCGCCAAGTTCCTGTCCTGGTGTGGTTGGAGTGTCCCTGATGAGCCGTGCGAGTTGTTGGAGTTGCGGCGTCGGGAGGTCGTCAACCGTCAGGCTTTCAAGCGGTCCCTGGAAGCCGTGAATCAGCGCTGTGGACAGGATGACTTTCGCGCAATCCTCCGCCCCCGCTTCGAGCGCGGCATGCCGGCCGAAATTCCGCTTGCCATCGGTCTGCAAAGTGGTAACTTTCTGCCGGTTCGGTATTCCTCCCCCCGTGCCCGGTTCGCGCCGGGGCGGGGGTTTTTCTGGTAGGGTGCCGGTCATTGGCGAAGTAGGTTGTCGATGTCGATGGTTTCCAATGTTTCCCGTTCGGACCCTTCAATCAGGCGCATGCGCTCTAGCTGGTCAGGGTCGATGAAGGATTCGATTTCCTTGGCGAGGATTTCCCGCAGATCGGCCGGCTTCATGGCGTCGATGTCCACCGCGTAGTCAATGCTCTCACCGCGCCTGTCGCCCTTGGCCGGACGGGTCGGAAGATTGAAGCGGAGGATGTGTTCCTCGTTGATGCCGACACGGATCAACTCGACTGCGCAATCGTGATTGCTGAGCAATTTCCCTTCGATGGTTTTAGGGATGGCTAGGCCGGTTTCGTCGTAGTCCCCCAGATACAGGATGACGGGCCGGTACTCATGCGGAGCATGATGGTTGAATGTCCTTGCGGCGGCGTCGAGAGATGACATGGACGGGTCGCCACGGCAAACGAATGTTCGGAGGTTCCACTCTTCCGCAATCTTGTTGACGGCGGCGGCGATGGCGTCTTTTTCCGTCCAGACTTCAACGTAGTAATCGGAATCCTTCCACAGGTTCAGGCGGTAGCTTTGGGAGCAATGTCTAAGATATTCGCCTAGGTCATTAAAAGTGTTGTGGCCATAGTGATACCTGGTGCCGTCGATGAACCAATTGAACGGAATCAGCCGTTGCTCCCGCCACTTGACGAGATGGGAGCGAAGGGAATTGTAAGCCTGCTCCGTCTTCTCGATCAAACCGGCATTCGAGCAACGGTAGAAGAGATGGCGGATTGAAATCGGCTCGTCATACTCATCGCAGATGGCGACTACACCGGAAAAGAGTTCCTTTATGTCCGCGCCGGTCCTGCGGTGGCGTTTCTGCTTGGCGGTGTTGGAAGAGTTCATTTGATAGGTGTAAGCTGTTACTGATTCCCGGTGGCGAGTCAGGGGCCGGGCCTCCCCCAAAACCGCGCCTCGCCTGGCGCTATGCCTGGAGACGAAACTCAGGAAAAATCAGCGGCGGCGCGAATCGCGGAGTTGGCGGAGTTGAAGGTTTCCTCGCCGGGCGCGGCCTTGAAATTCGCGATCCCGCTTTGTGCGACGCTCAACGAGTAGTTAAGTGCATCGGCCTCGCCTTGCACGCGGTCGGATTCCACGGCGACCAAACGAACATCCTCCGGGCTGAGGTTGCGCCCGATGGCTTTCCGTGCGAGGGCGGCCAGCTTTTCGGCCAGCTTTTCAAACACGCCCGGAGCTTTCCTTTCGGCGAGCGCAAGCTGGGCCTCGAATAGTCCGGCAATCGTCGCGGCGTGCGTTTGACAAAGGGCATCTGCGAGTTGCCGTTGCCAGTTTTCGAGCGGGAATCTATCAAAGTCGGATAGCCTGGTGGTGAGCGCGTCCAGCTTGGTTTGAGCGGTGGCGAGGGCGGCGATGCCGGCGGGGTCAAGCGCGGCTTCGAGTTGTTGAATCGTGACTTGCTCGGCGGCGATGGCGGCGGCGAGGGCGTTGCGGAATGCGCCCGGCCTGGCCTTTTCGGCGGCGAGGGCGGCGGGGACTTGGGCGAGGGTGGTGAACGTTGGTTGCTTCATTGTGTCGGTTGTTAGTTTGTTAGCTGTCGGTCGCAAGTTGGAGAGTTCAGGCATGGACGCGGGCGCGCTCCGCCAGGTCGGGATTGTTGGCGCGGAGTGCCAGTGCCTTGGAGACTTCGGCGCGGCTGAACCGGATGATCCGACCATCGGCCACGACGGCGGGAATCAATCCCTTGTGATACCAGGACAGCGCTGTCGGCTTGGTCGTCTTGTAATCCGCTGCCAGTTCGGCGGGGGTGACAATATCGCTCTCTTTTGACGTGTTATTTTGCACAGGCGCATATTCGCGCCAGCTTGCCGAATTGGCAAGATTCTTTTCTGTTAGACGTAAGCAGAAACCGCGATCTAACTGCTTACGTCGTCTTGCCTTTGCCCTTTGGCACTTTCTTTTTTCCCGTCCGCCCGACCCTGTGGTCAATGAGCAGCATCTTGTTTATCCGCGACCAGTTGGCTCTTGGATACAAAGGCGGAAAACTCACCCCGTCCATGTCTTTCGTTTGTTCTAGCAAATAGCGGTCAAAGTCGATTGCAGTCCATGAATCATCCTTTTGGATTTTCTTAAAGGATTCCAAGGCTTGGGTCTGGATGGCGGCCTTCGATGGCTTCTTGCCCCTCGTCTTGTCCGCGGTTTCCTTCTCTGTGACGATGTCGGCAAACATCTTCTTGAGGTCGCTCACGTTGTCATTCTTGATATGATAGATCAGGTAGCTTGCAAGAGCCATGTAATCCTCTCCCTTCTCGGGAAATTCAGTGAAGAACAATTTCCCGATCAGCAGGTTGTGCGAGTTGTGCTTTAGGTGAGGGTCAACCCGAGTCCTGATTGCATTGTCCTTTTGGGCTTTGTTTTTGACAAGGGACGCAATGCGCTTGTGCATGTCCTCCCCGATCAGCTTCCGCAACTCGGCTTCGCGCTTGGTCGGATACTTGGGTGCTGATTTTTTCGTGCTCATGGCGGTTCTAACGGAAGTATTTCTTCGCGGCATCGGGCTTCACGGCGCGGCGGTAGTGGCGGAAGATGGTTTGAGAACCGGCGGTGTGGCCCATCGCGGACTTGGCGGCATCCTCTCCGAACGCTACGAGGAAGTTGCTGGCGAACGTGTGCCGCGTGATGTCCTGGTCGCCGCTGATGCCGGCGGCCTTGCGGATGGCTTGGATCCGCTTCGCCCATCCGGCCGGGAGCACGGGACCGTCCACGGGATGGCCGCGCAGCAGGCGGGCTAGGCGGGGGGTGATCGGGATGAAGCGGTCGGAATCCGTCTTGCTGGTCTCGGGGTGGATCGTGACGTGCTCGCCGTCCACGTCCCGCCAGTCGAGCTTGCTTAGCTCGCCGTCCACGGCATCGGGGCGGACGCCACCGAAGAGCAATAGCGCCACCGCCTGCACCTCGGAACGGTCGCGGCAGGCGCGGAGCATGGCGGCGCATTGTGTCACCGTCATGATCTTGACGGGGCCGCGCTTGGGTCGCTTGGCCGCGGCATGGAGCACGGCGAGCACGCGGGTTTTTCTGGCCAGCACGGTGGTCGCCGCGTCGGCTCCGTTGGCGCGGAGCGCGGATTCAATCACGGCGGGATTGATGGCCGCGCATGCGGTGACCATGAACTCCTCACCCACCCAGCGCGGGAGTTTCGCCATGTCTTTTGCATAGCGGTCCCGCCAGCGGGTTTCATTGTCGCGGACGAAGCGGTCGTAGCGCTCGCGGAATGATTCGGCGGTGCCGCTGGCCTGGTGTTGCGCCACCGCAGCCC
This sequence comes from Verrucomicrobiota bacterium, assembly GCA_026397725.1. Lineage (GTDB taxonomy): Bacteria > Verrucomicrobiota > Verrucomicrobiia > Verrucomicrobiales > Akkermansiaceae > Luteolibacter. Next base: position 31,455 of record JAPLUI010000241.1, read on the forward strand.
GGCAGGCGTCCATGGGGGTGATGCCGTAGGGTGTGAGCATCGCCGTCATTTCCGCGAACGTCTTGATCCATTCCAAGATGCTGGCACCACTTGGCACCAACTTTGCGGCCTCTGCCGCCATCCGCGCCAAGCCGGCATCCACGATGCTGCCGCGCTGCCCCCGGTCGTATTGGCCGCGAAGCTTCTTCGAGTACTCCCTGGCGTCACGCTCGATCTCGAAAAACTTCCGTTCGCGCTTCCCTTGGCCGGACATGGACGGAGGTACTGAAACCATCCACCCGTCGGTGGTTTCGATTGGATTGAATGAAGGTCGCTTTGGCATGGCTTGCTGCCACATACTGACACAACAAATCCGCGTTTGTCAATATCCATTTAACAGGGACGCTCGCAAACCCTTGTATTTACGAGCCGCTGGAGGGATTTGAACCCCCGCCCCGCTCATTACGAATGAGCTGCTCTACCCCTGAGCTACAGCGGCGTGACTGGACGCGAGGGAAAACAACCAGAGCGCGGCGCGTCCGGCAAGCCGGAAATCACGCGGCATGACGATTCAGGCCGAAATCCGGTGGGGATGGGGGCTTTGGCGGCGTGCTGGCAGGCAGGCCTAGAGGAGGGTGAGCCGGGTGGCCATGGCTTCCAGCACCGGTGCCGGGACATAGCGCCGGACGCTGTCCTCCCAGCCGCGGGGCCCGGTCAGGCCCTTGACCATGTTGGAGGAAAGCTCGGCAATGTCCCGTGGCGGCATCAAAAACACGGTGTTGATCTCCGGTGCCATGTCCGAGTTGATGTGGCGCATCACCCGTTCGTATTCATAGTCCGAGGTGGAACGAATGCCGCGCAGGATGTAGTTCGCTTCCATGATCCTCGCGTAATCCACCAGATAGCGGTTGTCGAAATGGACGATGATGAGGCGCTCGCACGGTTGAGTGGAGGCCCGCAGCATCTGCAAGCGCTCCTCGACTGAAAACGTGTAGTGCTTGGAGGGGTTTTCGCCGATCGCCACGATGAGGATGTCGAACAATTCCAACCCGCGTTCGATCATCCACAGGTGACCATTGGTGGGCGGGTCAAAGGAACCAGCATAGACGGCGGCGCGCATGGCGGCAATCTAGCATCGATCCACCGCAAGGAAAACCGAATTCGTCGGGACGTGGCGGACACGGGCCTGGCCTTGCCCGGCACGCTGAACCCGGCACCCCGCCGGGCATGCCCGTCAAGTTAAGAACCTGACGCCCCGTACCGGTAGGTTCCTCGCGAATTGCTGTATCAACCTCGTCACAATCTCCACCCGAGCTGGACATCCTGAGGTCCGATCGGACCTCAGGATGTCCAGTGCAGGGACTGCTGTTGCGGGTCACTGTCGGTAACAGGGATCACATTTCCCTTAACTTGACGCGCATGCCCGCCGGGCATGCGCCGCCCGTGGCCCGACGGCGCTCAACAACAGATGCCCCGGTCCCGCCACCCCGGGCACCCGAACCTGGATCCCGCTACCGGGATTGCGCGGAATTCGGCGCTTGCAGGCTGCGCCCGGCAGACTCAGGCTGCGCTGCGTTCTGCGCTGGCAGCAGGAGCCGTCCTGCTGGAAATCCCCGTTCACTCGCAATTTCCAAGCGGCACCAAGGCTCGGCACGCCCGAGCGAGCGCGAATTTCTAACGAAAGGTTCCGGCCATGACGGAGAATAGAGCACCTGCAATCACCGAGACCTTGTCAAGCGGGGAGGAAAAGTTTGAGAAGTGGCGCAAGACGCTCGGGCTCGGGCTCGGACCGGCACTGGGGATTGTCGTATATTGGGTTGAGCTGCCGCAGCTCGGTGACCAGGCGCATGTGCTCGCCGCGATTCTGAGCTGGGCCGTGGTCTGGTGGATCTGCGAACCGATCCCGCTCGGCATGACCGCGCTGGCCAGTTCGGTGCTGTGCGTGGTGATGGGAGTTGATACCGCCAGGAATGTGTTCGCGCCATACTCGGATCCGATCATCTACCTGTTTCTCGGCAGCTTCATCCTGGCCGAGGGGATGGCGATTCACGGCCTCGACAAGCGTTTTGCTTACGGCATCATGTCGCTGAAGGTGGTGGGCAACAGCACCGGGCGCATTCTGGCGGCCTTCGGTTTCATCTGCGCGTTTCTTTCCATGTGGATCAGCAACACGGCGGCCACCGCGATGATGTTCCCGATTGCGCTGGGCATCATCCATGCCATGGCCGACATCATGGCAAAGCGGATGGGCCGGACCTGCGATCCGCTGAAACTGCGCTTCGGCACCGGCCTGATGCTCATGGCGGCCTACGGTGCCTCCACCGGCGGCATCGCCACGCCGGTAGGCACGCCGCCGAACCTGATAGGCATCGCCTTCATCGAGAAGACCCTCGGCGTCAGGATCGCCTTTTTCCAGTGGATGTCATTCGCGCTGCCGCTGTGCGTTGTGCTCATGCTCCTGCTGTTTGGGCTGATGTACTGGCTGCACCAGCCGGAGCTGGCCCGGCTTGAAGGCGGCAGGGAATTCGTCGAGCAGGAACGGGTTCGGCTGGGCCGGTGGACGGCTGGCCAGCGCAATGCCGTCTTTGCGTTCCTGGTCACGGTCATCCTCTGGATCATCCCCGGCTTCCTCGCGCTGGCCAATTCCCCCCATCAGAAGTCCTACGCCACCCTGATGCCGGAGGGGGTGGCGGCGCTCATCGGCGCACTGCTCCTCTTCCTGCTGCCCACCGACTGGAAGGCTCGCGAGTTCACCATCACCTGGCAGCAGGCGACGCGGATCGACTGGGGCACCCTGCTCCTCTTCGGCGGCGGCATCGCCCTCGGCACCCTCATGTTCGAGACCAAGCTGGCGGACGCCATCGGCAAGAACCTGCTGGCAATGAGCGGTGCCTCCACCACTTGGGGCATCACCCTCGGCGCGATCTTCAGCGCCATTCTGGTGAGCGAGACCGCCTCCAACACCGCCTCGGCCAACATGGTCGTGCCGGTCATGATCGCGCTCGCGCAGGCCGCCGGGGTGGACCCGATACCGCCGGCCATTGGCGCGACGCTTGGTGCGAGCTGGGGCTTCATGCTGCCGGTGTCCACGCCGCCGAACGCGATCGTTTACGGCTCCGGCATGGTGCCGATCACGAAAATGATCCGTGCGGGAGTGCTCTTTGATCTATCAGGTGGGCTGGTGCTGTGGGCGGGTCTCCGCGTGCTCCTTCCGCTGGTCGGTCTGGCCAGATAGCGCCACCCCGGGTGTGCAACCCTCAACCCACATCAAGGGACCGATAAATGGTTGGCTGCAGCTTGCCGAATCAGAGGGATGGGGCTATCCTCGCTCCCGTGCCCGCCTCGCTCGCCCCGCTGCTCAAACAATACTTTGGTTACGACAGCTTCCGTCCGCTGCAACGGGAGATCATGGAGATGACGCTGGCCGGACGGGATGTGCTGGCGATTCTGCCCACCGGTGCCGGCAAATCCCTTTGCTTCCAACTGCCCGCGCTCGCCCGCGACGGTCTCACGCTGGTGGTTTCCCCGCTCATCGCGCTGATGAAAGACCAAGTGGATTCACTCACTGCCAGCGGCGTGCCGGCCACCCTGTTGAATTCATCCATCCAAGGCGCGGAATCCCAGCGCCGCCGCACCGCCTTAGCCCAGGGCGAATACAAACTGCTCTATGCCGCGCCGGAACGGGTGATGACGGAAGGATTCATCCAGGACCTCCAACGTTGGAACGTGAATCTCATCGCCGTCGATGAAGCCCACTGCATCAGCGAGTGGGGGCACGACTTCCGCCCGGAGTACCGGCAGCTCGCCCAGTTGCGCGAGCACTTGCCGGGCGTGCCGTTTCTGGCGCTCACCGCCACGGCCACCGCCCAAGTCCGCGGCGACATCGCCCAACAACTCCATCTGCATCAGCCGGAGCTGTTTCTCGCCAGCTTCAACCGCCCCAATCTGAGTTACACCATCCTGCCCAAACACCAGGCCACCCGGCAGGTCTATGAGTTCATCCGCGAGCGACCTAACGACTCCGGCATCGTCTATGTGCAGTCGCGCAATTCCGCCGAGAACCTCGCCGCCGCCCTGGCCGCGGAAGGCATCAAGGCAGTGGCCTATCACGCCGGACTGCAGCCGGCGGAGCGCGTCGCCAACCAGGAGGCCTTCATTCGCGATGAAGCCCGCGTCGTGTGTGCCACCATCGCCTTCGGCATGGGCATCGACAAACCCGACGTGCGCTTCGTCATCCACGCCGATCTGCCGAAAAACCTCGAGGGTTACTATCAGGAAACCGGCCGTGCCGGTCGTGACGGTCTGCCCGCCGAGTGTGTGCTGTTGTTCTCCCGTGGCGACTTGGTTAGAAACTTGAAATTCCTGGATGGGATGACCGATCCCAAGGCCGCCGAGATTGCCGCCCGCCAGATGCGGCAGATGGCTGACTTCGCGGAAGGCAGCGAGTGCCGCCGCGCCGCCTTGCTGGATTACTTCGGTGAGCAATGGCCCGGCGACAACTGCGGTGGCTGCGACGTCTGCCTGCAACCGCACGAGGCCTGGGACGCCACCACCCAAGCCCAGAAATTCCTCAGTTGTCTGTTTCGCATCAAACAACGGAGCGGCTTCAGCACCGGTCTCAAGCACGCCGTCGAAGTGCTCGCCGGGGCCAGCACCGAAAAAATCCGCAACTGGGGCCACGACCAACTCAGCACCTACGGCATCGGCAAGGACACTCCGCGCGAGGCCTGGAGCAGCTTGGGGCGCCAACTCATCCGCCGCGGTTACGTCGTTGCCAGTCCCGACCACTATCAGACCCTGAGTTTGTCGTCCGCCGGTCTCGCGGCCTTGATGCAACGCCTCCCGATCCTGCTCACCCGGGTGCCCCGGCAGGCCGCCGTCCCCACCAGCATCGGCAAGGTCTCGCGGGCCGGCACCATCCCCTGCGACGAGGGTTTGTTCGCCGAACTCCGCACCCTGCGCAAACGGCTGGCCGACGAGCGCGGGGTGCCGCCCTATGTCGTCTTTGGCGACCTCAGCCTGCGGCACATGGCCCGCCGCTATCCATGCACCGACGAGGCCTTTCTCGCCATTCCCGGCGTCGGCAACCAGAAGCTCACCGACTATGGCCAGCCGTTCATGCAGGCAATCGGAACCTGGCTGGCGGGCCATGAGCGCAGGCCCTTCCCGCATGATGAAGCGCTGCCCAAGCCCGCGCCCAAAATGAAAAGCGAAGGAGCCCTCAATTCCTCCGCCCTGGAAACGCTGCGGATTCTCCACACCGGCAAAACCGCGCCTGAAATCGCCGCCCTGCGCAACCTGTCAAGCGGCACCGTGGCCCAACACCTCGCCATGGCCATCGTCAGTGGCGATCTCAAGGTCGAGCCCCACGATTTCTACAGCCCGGAGGAGGCGCAACTCATCGATCAAGCCGCCGCCGAGCACGGCTTCGAGCGACTCGCCCCCCTCCACGAAGCGCTCGGCGGTCAGATCACCTATGACCAACTCCACTTCTATCGCGCCTTCAGACAGCGCGAGCAAGCAGACCGTCCGCAGAGACCTCTCAGTCCTTGAAAACCGGGAATCCGGCACTCGGACGCAAGCGCCGCGGCGGCCTGATCTCGAAGGACCGGAGTTCTCCAATCTGATAGGGCCCGCAGGCGAGTGGAATCACCGTGAGCAAGAGCGCTGGCTCGCCCTTCGCAGTGATCTTAGCCGCATGCACCACGGCCGCACCATGCGGGCTTTTCCTGACTCCCAGCACTTCCCCTTCCTTGAAGCAGCCGGCGGCCGCCATGTCAGCCGTCGGAAACACATACTCAAGAAACACCGGATAGGGCGCCGCCGCAATGAATTCATCGGGCTTCACCAAGGCCTGGGCACGCAGCACCAAGCCGGGATCAAAAAAATCCGCCGGGCCCAGTTCGCGGACCCGGTCCACCTGATAGTCCCCTTCCACATAGGTGAGCAGCAAGGGGCGCTCGAAATTGGTAAGATAATTCCGCATCAACAGGCTGTTGACGTGCTCAAGGTCCGCAGTGCCCATGCCGAAAAACTTTTGATACAGTTCCTTGGGTCCCAGCGCGTTGCCATTGGGCGCATTCGACACCGCATAGGCCGCCAGCTCCGGCAGCCGGTTCAGCTTGCGGAGAATCTCGTAATTCCTGGGAATCTCGATGTTCCCGAACACATGCAGGCACACCGCCCAGCTAACCACCGCAAAACACAGCGCCAGGCCGTTGGCCAACGACCACCAGAAATAGGCAGGGCGGCTCGGCTTGGGCTCATCAACAATCCGTGGCATGTGATTTCAGTTGGGCAGGGGCACCTTCCGCAGTTGGTAAAACCAACGGGAACAAGCCGACTTGTAACCGGCCTGCGGCCAATTGAAAACCGCAAATCCTCACCATGATCCGAAATCCCCGGACTCCATCGCCCTGCCAATTCAGGGCTTGCAGAAATTTTCAAAAAAAACTTGACGTGTTCAGGTTGCGCTCTTTCATTCCCCCCGCTCACGGCATGCCGGCGATGCCCTACTATGGGCGGATTATAGCCAAATTCCAGAGTTCGCGCATCTTGCAACCCCTATTCCATGTTGACCTCAATCGCTATCGCCACCACTACCACCGAGCATCCCGACCCCGGAGATCTTCCAATCGACCCGCAAGCCGTCACCGTTGATGGGCCGGCGCCGGGCCTGGGGTCAACGCCGGCGGTGGGGTTGGACGCCGATCCAGCCATGCCGGCGGAACCCGGCGATGATGGAGACCAGGCCTTGGCAAACTCAGCCGAACCCGCAACCCAGACCGTGCCTGCGCCGCCCCGGAAGACCGCGCCAAAGCCTGCCAAGGCCAATCCCGGAATGCCGCCAGGCGAGCCGTCACCCGCACCCGCACTGGCCGCCGAACCCGCGCCGGTACCGGCCATGGCCGAGACCCAGAGTGCCACCCAACCCGCCCAGTCCGAAGCCGCGCCTGCCGCGCCCGAACGCCAAGCCACCGCGACCCCAAAGAAGTCCTCCGCCACCAGGAGCCGGAAGGCCGCGGAGCCCAAAAAACCCGAGGCCAAGGGTGCCAGGAGTTCTGCCAAACACGCGGGGACTGGCACCAAACGCCGCATCGACACCCCGGAAATCCAGGAGAAAATCCGCGAACTCATCAAGCTCGCCAAGGAACAGGACTATCTCACTTACGACGACATCAACGAAATCCTGCCCAATGACCTCGTCGATCCGGAGGACGTCGAAGCCATCATGGACCGCCTCCGCCAGATGGAGTTTGACGTCATCGACGCCTCCGAGGTGGACCGTTACAAGGACAAGAAGCGCGATGAGGCCGACGGCGATGACGATGACTCCAAGGGTGACCAGCGCCTCGACATCCTCGACGACCCCGTCCGGATGTACCTCAAGCAGATGGGGCAGGTGGCCCTCCTCACCCGTGAGCAGGAAGTCGAAATTTCCAAACGGATCGAAGACGCCGAAACCGAAGTCGCCCGCCACCTCAACATGTTCGGTTTCGTCGCGGATTCCTATCTGGAGCTGGCCGACAAACTCGTCAAAGGCAAGGAACGCTTCGACCGTGTGATCCTCGATAAGAAGATCGAGTCCCGCGAACGCTACATGAAGGGCCTCCCCAAACTTTGCGAACACCTCAGGCTGCTCCACCTGGAAAACGACAACTTCTTTCGTCAACTCTCGGCCAAATCCCCGCGCAGCAGGAAAAAACTCGAAGAAGAGTTCGAAAGAAACATCCAGACCCTCAACCGCCACTATACCCGCTTCTACTACAAACAAAAGGTCATCGAAGACTTCTGCGAGCAGGTTGATGACTATCAGCAGAAGTTCTGGAGATACCGCCGCAGGATCGAGGCCGATCCGAACGACAAGGAATTCCTCACCAAACAGCGCGAACTCCAACAACGCTCGTGGCACACCGCCGAATCCTTCAGCGAGGCCTACAAACTCCTCCGCCACTGGCTCAAGGAGGCCCTCCTGGCCAAAACCGAAATGGTCGAAGCCAACCTCCGGCTCGTCATTTCCATCGCCAAAAAATACACCAACCGCGGACTCTCCTTCCTCGATCTGATTCAAGAGGGCAACATGGGCCTGATGAAGGCAGTCGAAAAATTCGAGTACCGCCGCGGCTACAAGTTCTCCACCTACGCCACCTGGTGGATTCGCCAGGCGATCACCCGCTCCATTGCCGACCAGGCTCGCACCATCCGCATTCCGGTCCACATGATCGAGACGATCAACAAGCTGATGCGCGTGCAAAAACAGCTTGTGCAGGAATACGGCCGCGAACCGTCGCCCGAGGAAATCGCCGAGGAAATCCATCTCCCCGTCGAACGCGTTCGCGCCGTTCTCAAAATGGCCCAGCAACCCATCTCGCTGCAGGCCCCCGTCGGCGACTCCGACGACACCTCCTTCGGCGACTTCATCGAAGACAAATCGGCCGACAATCCGATGGAAGAAGCCGGGTTTGCCATGCTCAAGGACAAGATCAGGGACGTGCTCGACACGCTCACCGAGCGCGAACGCGAGGTGCTCGAACAACGCTTCGGTCTCAAGGATGGCTACAGCCGCACGCTGGAGGAAGTCGGCCGCCAATTCCAGGTCACCCGCGAGCGCATCCGCCAGATCGAGGCCAAGGCGCTGCGCAAGATGCGCCACCCCACCCGCATCCGCAAGCTGGAAGGCTTCATCGAAATCCACGGCGCTTGATCCCGCAGTGGTGGCAGCGGTAAACAACCGGCGCCGGCTGGCGGTGAGCGTAGCGCCCGTCTGTGACCGTCGCCAAGTCCGAGCTTTCACGTCCCATGGAATCCCCCGCCGAGTTCACCAAGATTGAATCCATCTTCGTCCGCCACCGCAATGCGCTGCTGGTGCGCGGGCAATTCACGCCGCTGTACACGGACTATTACCTCCACCTCCTGCAGCATGCCATCCGGCACGCTGCGGAATTGGATCAAATGCTCAAGGACGCGCTGGCCGTGCTGGCCCTGCACCTGGTCGCCCGTCCGTGGGCGGAGACCCTGGCCTGGACCGTCAACCTCCGCGTCCCGCGCCTCAACCTCTTCGTCACCGGAGGATCTCTAACCGAAGCGGTGACCGGGCGGATCTTCACCGAGGATGTGCGCGAACCCGAGCACAACTTCTTCTATTCGCAAACCACCACGCTGGATGGGGCGGAACCCAGCCTCTCCACCATGGAAGTGACCGGGACCGATCCGGTCCGCTGGCTGTCCCGGTATTACGAGCAATCCGAGCAACGTCCCGCCCGTGCCTTCCGCCTCGGGGACGAGCACTTTGCGCTCGTGGCGGCCCAGCCGGATTGTGAGCTGGCGTGGCTGGCGGCCCTTGACGAGACTGCGGTTTGCGGCATCGAGATCCGGGAAGAAACCACCCTCCTCGAAACCCGCCGGTTCCGGTTCCATTGTGGCTGCAGTCTCGAGCGCATTCTACCCATCCTGGGCGGCTGGAAAAACCGGCCTGATGAACTCTTCCACGACGCCTCCTCCATCACCATCCAATGCCCCCGCTGCGCCGCCAGATTCAGCGTGACGCGGGCGATGCTAACCACCATCCCCGAGCCGGAGCGTCCGGCGCCGCGCCCGTGAGCCAATCCCGCTCTGGCGTGCTGGCGGCGCTGGCCGCCTTTTTCCTGTGGGGCATGCTGCCGCTGTTTTGGAAACAATTGTCCTTTCTGCCGCCTGCCACCATTGTGGCCCAGCGCACGCTGTGGTCCCTGCTGCTGGTGCTGCCCATCCTCTGGTGGCGCGGCGAGGTCCGCCAGATGTGCACCGCGTTGCGGGCACCCCGCGCCATGGCCTGGCAACTCCTCTCCGGCCTCCTGCTCTCCTCCAACTGGCTGCTCTATGTGTGGGCCACCCTCAACGGGCGCATCCTCGAAGGCTCGCTCGGCTACTATCTCAATCCGTTTTTCAACATGCTCTTCGGCGCCCTGTGGTTCGGCGAGCGCCACACTCGTCCGCAACTCGCGGCCATCGGCCTGGCCCTGGCCGGAGTCGCCCTGCAAATTCCGGCGCTCGGGCGCTTCCCCTGGGTGGCCCTCACCCTCGCGCTCACCTTCGCCCTCTACGCCGTTGTTAGAAAACGGGCGCCACTCGGGGCGCTTGCCGGTCTTACGGCGGAAACCGCGCTGATGGCTCCCTTCGCGCTCACCTGGCTGCTGGCCGGTTCCGCCACTCCGGTGGCGGCCTTCGGCAGCGGTCCTACCCAGGTGCTGCTGGTCATCGGCACCGGTCTGGTCACCGCCGTGCCGCTGCTCTGCTTCGGCCACGCCGCCCGCAACCTGCGCCTTGCCACCATTGGCATCCTGCAATTCCTCGGGCCCACCCTGCAGTTTTTCATTGGCTGGAAGTTCTACAACGAGCCGATGACTCCGGCCCGCCTGCTCTCGTTCTCGCTGATCTGGCTCGCCGTCGCCCTCTATGCCGCGAATGCCATGCGGGTCGCGAGGCAACCGGCATAGTCCGGAGCGGCGGCCTCACTCCCCGGTATCCGGATAGGAACCGAGGAGTTTGACGAAGGAGCAGTGGTTGCCGAGGGCGCTGAGGGCATCCGCGACTTTCGCATCGGCGCAGTGGCCGGCCAGATCCACATAGAAAATGTATTCCCAGTCCTTGCGCTTCGACGGGCGGGACTCAATCTTTGACATGTTGATTTGGAATTGATCGAAGGCGCGGAGGGCGCTGACCAGCGAGCCGGGGCGGTCGTGGATGGCGAAGAGGATGGAGGTGCGGTCGTTGCCGGTGGGCGGGCAGGTTTCCTCACCGATGACCAGGAACCGGGTGGTGTTGGTGGCCCGATCCTGAATGGAGTCCTCGAGCAGGGTCAACCCGTACAAGCCCGCCGCCAGGAGCCCGCCAAGCGCGGCCGCGCCCTGCGCCGCATGCTCGCGGGCAAGCTGCGCGGCTTTGGTGGTGGAGGAAACCTCGACCAGTTCGGCAGCCGGGAAGTTTTTCAAGATCCACGAGCGGCATTGGCCGAAGACTTGCGGGTGGGAATAGAGGGTCCGGATTTGCTCGCGGGGAATCGCGGCCATCAGTCCGTTCTCGATGCGCAGCATGATCTGCGCACAGATATGCAGCGGCGAGTCCACAAACAAATCCAGCGTGTGGGAAACGGCACCCTCGGTGGAGTTCTCGATCGGAACCACGCCGTAGTCCACCCGGCGGCGGGCCACCTGGTCAAACACATCGGAAAAATTCGCCTGCGCGGCGTAGCTCACCGAGTGGCCGAATTTCTTGATGGCGGCCTGATGGGTCCAGGTTCCCTCCGGCCCGAGATAGGCGATTTTCAAATCATCCTCGAGGGCCAGTGCCGCGGACATGATCTCACGATAGATCGCCCGGATGGAGCGCTCCGGCAGGCGTCCGCGGTTGATTCCAACCAGCTTGCGCAGCAGGGCTTCCTCGCGCTCCGGCGCGTAAATCTGCATGCCCGCACGCTTCTTGAGCAGGCCCACCTCATGCACGAGGTCGGCACGGCGTGACAACAATTCCAACATGTCGTGGTCGAGCGTGTCTATCTGGTTGCGGATGTCGTCGAGGTTCACGGGATGGGGCTGGCGGGTTCGGGAATTTCGGTGGTGGCGGTGGTGGCTGCCGGCTGGCTGCCGATGGCACTCAGGGCGAGTTGCTGTTCGGTATCGGGGCTGGGTGGCGCGGCTTGGGGTTCGGGCAGTTTGACCTTGCGCAGTTCGGTGGAGTTGGGCAGGTCATCGATCGAGCGAATGCCGAAGTGCTCGAAGAACAGTTCGGTGGTTTCGTAGAGCAGCGGGCGGCCCGGAAGTTCGGCACGCCCACCGATGCGAATCAGCTCGCGATCGAGGAGCTTTTGGATCATGCCATCACAGGCGACGCCGCGGACCGCTTCGATGGCGGCCTTGGTGATCGGCTGGCGGTAGGCAATGATGGCCAAGGTCTCCATGGCCGGGCCGCTGAAGCGCTCCGGCTTGCGGCCCGGAAAAAGCTGGCGGACAAATTCGCCGTACTCGGCTCGCGTCATGAGCTTCCAGCCCTTGGGGCGCTCGCTGAGGGTGAAGGCCCGCTGGCCTTGCGCATAGCTTTGGTTCAGCTCGGCGAGCGCCTGGGAGACCGCTTCGGAGGAGGTGGTCGCCAGCATGGCCAGCCACTCGGGCAGGGCTGACGGCGCTTTGCCTTCTTCGGTTTCACGGATGCGGATGTCGTCAGCCTCTGCGACGCGAGCCCTGACCAGACGGGCGAGTTCTTCGGTCGCCAGGGGGGCATGGGAGGCAAACAAGAGGGCTTCGATAATCGCGCTGAGCTGCATGGACGAGCGGCAGCATAGGGGGCGTTGGCGGGTATTTCAAGTCCGCCGGCCCAATCGGGCCGAAAGAGTTATTTTTCAAGAACCGAACTTTCTGCTTGCGGGCGGCCGGATGAGGGGCTAATCCACGCGCCCGTCCGGTGGATTGGCGCTTTTGACGCTGAGGCCACGGATCGGAAAATCAACATTCAATTATCCGCGACATGCCCGCGACACCACCCGCCACCCGAACGTCTGCAGCCACCAACCCGCAGCCATTGTCATCCAAACACGCCAAGGCTCCGGCCCCGGTGAAAGCCGCTTTGGCAAAAGGCAAAGCGATGAAAAAGGCTCCAGCCAAGGCGGCTGGCAAGGTTCCGTTATCCCCAAGAGCTGCCGCGAAGAATCCCTCTCCGAAACCACCGCGGGCGGCCCCCATGGCGGCCCATGCCGCACCCAACAAGGTGAAGGCGGCAGCCAAAGTGGCCAAAGCCCCGCCCCAGAAAACCAAGACCGTGGTCAAGGCTGCCAAGGCCGCGCCCAACCCGGTGAAGGCCGCCGCGCATGTGGCCCACGCCCCGTCCAATAAAACCAAGGCCGTGGTCAAGGCTGCCAAAGCCGCGCCCAACCCGGTGAAGGCCGCCGCGCATGTGGACAAGGCCCCGCCCAAGAAAACCAAGACCGTCGTCAAGGCTGCCACAGCCGCGCCCAAGCAGGTGAAGGCCGCCGCGCATGTGGCCCAAGCCCCGCCCAAGAAAACCAAGCCTGCGGCCAAGGCTGAAAAAGTCGCGCCCAAAAAAGCGAAGGTCGCGGCCGAAGTGGAAAAAGCCGGGCCCGGGAAGGCCAAAGCCGCCGCCAAGCCGGATGCGAAGCCGGCCGAGGCCCCAGGCAAGGAGCACCAGGGAGCCGCTCTCAAGCGCGAAAAAGCGGAGGCCAGGAAGACCCGCGTTCACGAGGATGCCAGCAGGAAACAATTGCAGGTCAGACGTTCCTCGGTTGTCAATTACCCGGTGCCACCGCCTCCGGTCAGGCCGCCGTTTGTGCCACCGAAGCCAGTCGTGGTGCCGCCGGAAGAGGCCGCTCCGGCCGGGGGCAATGCCTCCCACAGCCCGGCGTTCATCCAAAAACAGCGCCAGCGCCTGCTCAATCTCAGGGATGATCTGGTCGATGCCCTTTCCGGCATGACCCGCGACACCATCCGCAATGCGCCCGAAGGCAGTGAAGCCTCCGGCAGCGGCATGCACCAAGGCGATGCCGGCAGCGATGCCTACGACCGCGATTTCGCCCTGTCCGTCCTCGCCAAGGAACAGGACGCGCTCTATGAAATCGATCAGGCCTTGCGCCGCATTCAAAAGGGCAGTTATGGCCTCTGTGAAATGTCCAACCGCAAAATCCTGCAAGCCCGCTTGGAGGCGATCCCCTTTGCCCGGCTCACCGTGGAATGCCAGGCCCAATGGGAGAAGGAATTCGGCAATCGGCGCTTCCGGCCCTCCAATGAAGTCGGCTTCAGCGGCGGCAAATTGATCGAAGATGAAGATTCTGAAACAGTTTTGCTTGACGAAGACGAAGATTGACCTAGTTTTGCCCTCCCCAGTTTCCACTCATGCCACGCGACATCATCATCCTAGAATGCACCGAGGCCAAGGCCGCCGGTACGCCGACTTCCCGTTACGTCACCACGCGTAACAAAAAAAGCCTGCGCACCCCGGGCCGCCTTGAAAAGGTGAAGTTCAACCACTTCCTCAAAAAACGCACCCTGCACCGCGAACTCCGCTAACCTTTCCCATGCCCGAGCCAAAAACCGTCCAACGTCGTATCGCTTTCCGCAAGGCCAATCGCAAAATGCCGAGTCGTCGGCATGACATCCCGGCCGAGCAGGTGGTGCATACCAATCCGGAGTTGCTGTGCAAGTTCACCAGCGAGACCGGGAAAATCCTGCCCCGCCGGGTGACCGGAGTGTCCGCCAAGTTGCATCGCCGGATCACCCGTGCGATCAAGCAATCCCGCGCCATCAGCCTGCTGCCCTGAGCGAGTGCGGGGCCAGCTCCTTCCGCAAGGAGCCAGTCCGCATTTGCGGATCGGCTCTTTTTGCATTCTCGCGCCATGCAGGAACTCAAGGACACCCAAAACGAACGCGATGACCGTTGCCTCCCGATCGATCGGGTGGGGGTCAAGGGCTTGCGGTTCCCCGTGGAGGTGCGGGACAAGGGCGGCAGTGTCCAGCGCACCGTCGCCACCGTCTCGCTGGCCGTGGCTTTGCCCGCGCATTTCAAGGGCACCCACATGAGCCGCTTTGTCGAGGCGCTCCATTCCCATGGCGGTTGCCTGGATGTGCATTCGATTCTCGCGCTGCCTCGCGAGCTGCTCCGGCGCCTGGACGCCCGCAAGGCCCACTTCGAGATCCAATTCCCCTTCTTCCTCTCAAAGCCCGCACCGGTTTCGGGAATCATCGGTCTGGTCGATTATGAAGTCCGTTTCGTGGTGGAGGCCACGGCGGCGGAAACCACGGATTTCGTGGTCACCGTGATGGTGCCGGTGACCACGCTGTGTCCCTGTTCCAAGGCCATCAGCGAGCGCGGCGCCCACAACCAGCGCGGCCTCGTCACCTACTCGGTGCGTTCCAGCAAACCGATTTGGATCGAGGACCTCATCGCCCTGGTCGAACGCTCCGCCAGTTGCGAACTTTACAGCATCCTCAAGCGCACCGATGAAAAGGCCGTCACCGAGCGTGCCTACGACAACCCGGTTTTCGTCGAGGACCTCGTTCGCAACGTCGCGTCCCGCTCCAATGCCCACTCCACCATCACCTGGTATCGCATCGAGGCGGAAAACCACGAGTCCATCCACAATCACAATGCCTATGCGGTGATTGAAAAGCCCCGGTAGCTGCGACGTTGCATCGCAGGCCGTGTTAGAGGAGGCTCGCCACCAGTCTTCCGGGTAGGGCCGTTCCCTGCTGCCAGTCCGAGTCCGCCTCCCGAGTAACTTGGCTCCGATGGTGCCCAAATCCCGGCCCAACATGATGGCTCGACCAAACCGATGACGATGCGAAGGACCAACGCGAAAGCCGCCTGCAAAAACCCTTCGACGAATGCCCGCCGGTAAAGTCCCTCTATCATGCCAACCGCCACAAGCGACGGTTAGCCACGGTCCACTTCGCCAACGGGATGACGCTGTGGGTCTTGGGTGCCCATAACAAAACCAACCTGCAACGGCGGTCGATTCGCCGGTTGGTCGGCGATGAGACATGGCGTTGGCCCCAAGGTCACATGGCGAAGGCCGAGGCCCGTGCCACCGCGTTCGGTTGGTTAGGCAAATGCCTGTTCATGAGCCAGGGCGGCGAGGATGACGACGACACCCACCGCAAGCACGAGACGACCGACATGCGGGTGTGGACGTTTGCATGCCCGCACTGTCACCAGCGCCAGCCGTTCAAATGGGAGCAGGTCGAATGGAGCAAGGACGCCCGCGACGAATCCGGCGAGTGGGATTTTCAAAAAGTCCGCGACACCACCATCATGCGCTGCGCGTCCTGCAACCACTACTTCGAGGACTCCGACCGGACGCGCCGCGAACTCAACGCCACCGGCTGCCATGTGGTGACTAACAAGAACGCGCCGAGGGAAAACACCGGATTCCCCTGGAACGCCCTTTGTGCCATGAGTTGGGGACGCCTGGCCGAGTTGTATCTCCGCGCCAAGGCCGCCGCCCGCCGTGGCGACGTGTCGCTCATCCAGCAGTTCTATCAAAAGCGTCTGGCGCTGGCATGGCGCGAGTATCTGGAGATCTACAAGCTAGAGATCGTGCCGGGTGGCTATCTCATAGTTCCATCAACCACGTCCTCGACGAAATGGAATTGCTGGCGCTGGAGAAACATGCGGTCAAGGACAACGTCGACGTGGCACGCATTCTCAAAACGGGAAGGGGCGAGATCGACGACAACGGGGATTTCGTGGTCGGCGGGACCGGCGGCACGGGTGACGCGAGCGACCCGGTATCGCTCCAGCGCATCGTCGGTGGCAAGCTCGTTGCCCTCAAGCCCGACGAGTCGTTAGACAGTTTCCAATCCAACCGCCCCAGCCCAACATTCACCGGCTTCCTTGAGCACCTGCGGCGCGATTCCGCGCTGGGCATGATCCCGTTTGAGTTCGCGGCGGATTCCAGCAAGATCGGCGGCGCGGGTGTCAGACACATCGTCGCCAAGGCTGACAGGCGGTTTTCGTTCCGCCAGATGATCCTGGAGCGGCGCTTCATCCGCCCGGTGTGGGCATACGTCATCGGCGATGCCATCACCCGCAGACTCCTGCCGCCCATCGCGGGATGGTGGAAGATCAGCTCCGTGCCGCCCCGCCGGGTGACCGTGGACGCGGGCCGCGAAGCCCAACAGAATCGCGCCGACGTTGAAATGGGGCTGAAAACCCTGTCAGACCACTTTCAGGAGTTGGGCGCGGACTTTGGTGAGGAAATCGAGCGCCGCGCCAGCGATGCCAAGCTGATTCTTGAAACCGCCGCCAAGTATGGCGTGCCGGTGGACATGCTGTGGAAGCCGTCGGGATCGGCGATGACACCGCAACCGGCTTCGCGAAGGCTCCCAAAACCGCCGGAAAATAGGTTGGCGAACATGAAAATAATCATTGACTCGGGGGGGGGGCATATAATGCGGAGTCTTACATGCTCAAGAGTGGGGAGTTCCCCTCACGAGGCTAGGCGGAAACCCTCGGCCCTGTCAACATCGAGGTTTTCTGAAATGATTTTCGCCAACGGATTGGTTTCGCGGAAACCTGCGATGAATTCCGGCAGGCTTTCGCGCAGGGCGAGCGCCACGACCTGCTCGGACGGCGCCCCCCCCCGGGCGGATCGTGCGCAACCATGATCCGAAACGCCGCCAAACCGTGTCCGGATAGAGAATGGCCAGCATCTG
Source organism: Verrucomicrobiota bacterium (assembly GCA_026397725.1). Taxonomy (GTDB): domain Bacteria; phylum Verrucomicrobiota; class Verrucomicrobiia; order Verrucomicrobiales; family Akkermansiaceae; genus Luteolibacter. The sequence goes on from JAPLUI010000241.1 coordinate 48,629, forward strand.
CAGCAGGCCTTGCGCGATGACACCCATCTGAAGAAAACAGTGATACGCCCCGAGCTTGCGCCGCACGGCCTGCCGGTAATGCTCGGTTTCCTTATGCATATACTGGTTGCCCGAGCGACGCTTGAGCGGCTTCATCCCGGC